>JBDLVD010000016.1:0-23381 GCA_039804965.1 Pseudomonadota bacterium | reverse complement strand
CACCACGCCGTGGCCATAGGCAGGCAGGCAGTGCAGATAGGCGCGCACCCGGTCTTGCCCCACGTACACCCCGCGCCCGGCAATTTCGAGCGTGCCGTCCTGAGCGAACAGGTCTGCTGCCTTGTCCCACAGGCCCTTGTCCACATAGTAGCCATAGGCGGCCTGCAGGTTGGCTAGATCGCGGTAATCTTCCGCGGCCAGCGCGCGTGCTTCCAGCTTTTCGATGCGCGCCAGCAGCGCTGCGGTATCGGTCATCGTATTCTCTCCGGGAAAGCGTTCAAAGCTTGGGCAGCGTGACGCCGCGCTGGCCCATGTATTTGCCGGCGCGGTCGGCATAGCTGGTCTGGCAGGGTTCATTGCCTTGCAGGAACAGGAACTGGCACGCGCCTTCGTTGGCGTAGATCTTGGCCGGCAGCGGCGTGGTGTTGGAAAATTCCAGCGTCACGTGGCCTTCCCATTCGGGTTCCAGCGGGGTGACGTTCACGATGATGCCGCAGCGGGCATAGGTGCTCTTGCCAAGGCAGATCACCAGCACATCGCGCGGGATGCGGAAATATTCCACGGTGCGGGCCAGCACGAAACTGTTTGGCGGGATCACGCAGACATCGGTCTTGCGATCAACGAAGCTGTTGGAATCGAAGTTCTTCGGATCGACCACGGCGGAATCGACATTGGTGAAGATCTTGAATTCGTCGGCCACCCGCGCGTCATAGCCGTACGAGCTGAGGCCGTAGGAAATGCAGTTGTCGCGCTGTTGGCGCTCCACGAAAGGTTGGATCATGCCCGAACGGTTGGTTTCGTCGCGGATCCAGCGGTCACTGAGAATCGTCATGCCGCAGGGATTCCGCACACAGCCGCCAAGGGCAAGGGCGGGCGGAACTTATCCCCCAGCCAGCAAGGTCGCATTGCCCCCGGCAGCCGTGGTGTCCACGGTCGTGACGCGTTCCAGCGCGAACCGCGCGAGGTAGTGCGGGCCGCCTGCCTTCGGCCCGGTGCCGGACAGTCCCTCCCCGCCAAAGGGCTGGCTGCCCACCACCGCACCGATCTGGTTGCGGTTGACGTAGAAGTTGCCGACTTTCGCTGTCGCTTCCACCAGTCGCCGCGTGGCATCGATGCGGCTGTGCAGGCCCAGCGTCAGCCCGAACCCGGCGGAATTGATGTCCGCGATCACCTGTTCGATCCCGTCAGCGGGGAAGCGGACGATGTGCAGCACCGGGCCGAAGTTTTCGCGGAACAGGTCGCGGATGCTGCCGATTTCGATGATTGCGGGGGCAACGAACGTGCCCCGGGTGCACTGCGGTGGCAGATCGCGCTGCCATACCGCCATGCCCTTCGCGCGCAGGGCAGCCACATGTCCGTCCAGCGCATCCTTGGCGGCCATGTCGATTACCGGGCCGACATCGGTGGCGGGGTCTGCCGGATCGCCGATCACCAGTGCATCGAATGCACCGCGGATCATCGCCAGCATGGCATCGGCCACGTCATCCTGCAGATACAGCACGCGCAAGGCGCTGCACCGTTGCCCCGCGCTCTGGAAGGCGCTGGCCACCACATCGCGCGTGACCTGTTCCGGCAAGGCGGAACTGTCCACGATCATTGCATTCTGCCCGCCGGTTTCCGCCACCAGCACTGCCAGCGGGCCATCGCGCTGGGCAAGGCTGCGGTTGATCGCGCGCGCGGTTTCGCCGGAGCCTGTGAAGGCGACCCCGGCAATGCGCGCGTTCCCCGTCAGCGCCGCCCCTACGCGTCCATCACCCGGAACGAATTGCACCACTTCGGCGGGCACCCCCGCTTCGTGCATCAGCCGCACGGCGAGCCAGGCGATCAGCGGGGTCTGTTCAGCAGGCTTGGCCAGCACGCTGTTGCCTGCTGCCAAGGGCCCCGCAACCAGCCCGGTGAAGATCGCCAGCGGGAAGTTCCACGGACTTATCGCGGCAAAGGCCCCGCGGCCATGCAGACGCAGCTGGTTCTGTTCGCCCGTCGGCCCCGGCAGCACCAGCGGCGCGGTAAAATGCGCACGCGCCTCTGCGGCGTAATAGCGCAGGAAATCCACCGCCTCGCGCAGTTCCAGCACCGCATCGACCAGCGTCTTGCCCGCTTCGCGCTGGCACAGGCTCAGAAAATCGTCGGTATGCTGTTCGTACAGATCGGCCACGCGGTCGAGCATGGCGGCCCGCGCCGCGCCGCCCAGCGCATCCCACGCAGGCTGCGCGGCCACGGCTTTCTCCACCGCCAGCGCCACGTCTTGGTCCGAAGCATTGAGCACCACGCCGACCAATTGGTCGCGGTCCTGCGGACTGCGAATTTGCGCTGCGCCGTCATGCACCTCCGACCGGAAATCGGGGCTTGCCTGCCAGCGCGTTTCGGCAAGATTTGCCAGCTGTTGCATCAGCGGCGCGCGCACCAGCGGATCGGCCAGATCGATCCCCGCGCTGTTGCGGCGACCGGGAAACAGATCGGCGGGCAGCGCAATGGCCGGGTTGCGGCGCGGGGCCAGTGCGGCAAGCTCCGCCACCGGGTCCGTCACCAGATCGGCCACCGGCACGTCCGCATCGGCCATGCGGTTGACGAAGCTGGAATTGGCCCCGTTTTCCAGCAGCCGGCGGACGAGGTAGGCCAGCAGATCCTTGTGCCCGCCAACCGGGGCGTAGATGCGCACAGGGGTTGGCCGCTCGCCTTCCACCTCGGCCAGAGCCTCGTAGACGTCTTCGCCCATCCCGTGCAGGCGCTGAAACTCATATTCGCGCCCGTGCCCCAGCGCCTTGATCGCGGCCACGGTATAGGCGTTGTGGGTGGCAAAGGCCGGATAGATCGCATCGCCCGCCGCCAGCAGCCGCTGCGCACAGGCGAGGTAGGACACGTCGGTCGCCAGCTTGCGGGTGAACACCGGGTAATCGGCGTGGCCACCAACTTGAGAAAGCTTGATCTCGGCATCCCAGTAGGCACCCTTGACCAGCCGGACCATCAGCCTGCGGCCATGTTCACGGGCGAGAGCCGCGACCCAGTCGCACAGCGGCACGGCGCGTTTCTGGTATGCCTGCAGCGCCATGCCGAAGCCATGCCAGCCGCCTTCGACGCCATTGGCGAACAGCGCGTCGTCCGCCACCAGCGCTTCGATGATGTCGAGTGAAAGCTCGAGCCGCTCGGCTTCTTCAGCATCAATCGTGAAATGGATGTCGGCCTTGCTCGCCGCCATGGCCAGTTCGCGCACCACCGGCACCAGCGCGGCCTTGGCCGCATCGGCATGGAGGAAATCGTAGCGGGGGTAGAGCGCCGACAGCTTGACCGAAATGCCCGGCGCTTCGCGCATGGCGCCGCGCGGTTCTTGCGCCAGCCGGTCGATCGCCGCGGCATAGCTGGCGCGGTATCGTTCGGCATCGGCGAAGGTCATCGCCGCTTCGCCCAGCATGTCGAAACTGTGGGTCAGGCCGCTTTTCCGTTCCGGCGCGGCGCGCTTCAACGCTTCGTCTATCGTGCGGCCGAACACGAACTGCCCGCCAAGGATCTTCATGGCCTGCATCACCGCCTGCCGGATCACCGGTTCGCCGACCCGGTTCACCGCCCGTTTCAACACGTTGGCAAGGCCGGGTTCCTGCGCGTCCCCACTGCGCAGGACGCGGCCGGTCAGCATCAGCGAAAAGGTGGCGGCATTGACGAAGGTGGACCCCGATCCGCCCAGATGGTCTGCCCAATCGATGCCCGCCAGCTTGTCATGGATCAGCGCATCGGCGGTGCCGGCATCGGGCACCCGCAGCAGGGCTTCGGCGAGGCACATCAGCGCCACGCCTTCTTCGGTGCCAAGGCCATAGCTGTTGAGAAAGGCGTCGAGCCCGCTGGCCTTGTGCGCCCGCGCCCCGGCGATCAGGCGCCCGGCAAGCGCCGCAGCGGGTGCACGCACTGCTGACGCACCAGCCGCCTGCTGCAACCGCTGCGCGATGCAGGCTTCTTCATCGAGACGGTAGGCGCGGCGGAGATCGGTGCGGTCGGGCATGGACCACTCCTGCGCCCGGTTTCAAATGCAATCAAGTCCGCCTAACTCGTCATCCCAGCGAAAGCTGGGATCTCCATCAGTTGCGCCCGACTGGACGAGATCCCAGCTTTCGCTGGGATGACGTGGTGTGGGAGGGCCTTAAGCCTCCACCCATTCATACCGGAAGGCGTCGCCATCGCGTTTGACCTGCCCGGCGCTGGTGCGACGGAAATGGGCGGGGAAGCAGATCAGGTCGCTGTCGGCGGCGCGTTCCAGCGTGGCCTTGCGCACCTTGCTGGCCATTGCGGCATCGGCATCGAAGGCGAATTTCAGATCGTGCCGGATCAGCTGCACCGGGTGGTGGATCACATCCCCCCAGAACAGTGCGGGCGGCCCATCGGCCTGCGCGCCGATGGTGCAGCAGCCGGGCGAATGGCCGAACGCCGGTTCCAGCCACAGGCCATTGGCCACTTCGCCGTGTACCACGCGGTCTTCGTCCACCAGTTCGCCCATTCCGGCTTCCATGATCGGCAGGATGGAATCGCAGAACGCTTCAAAATGCAACAGTTCGCCTTCGGGATTGGCCTTGAAATATTCAAAGTCGCGCTTGCCGAACAGGTATCGCGCGTTGGTGAAGGTCGGCACCCATTTGCCGTTTTCCAGCCGGGTGTTCCAGCCGACATGGTCGAAATGCAGATGGGTGCACATCACCAGATCGATGTCTTCGGGCTTGAACCCGGCGCGCGCCAGATTGTCGAGGTATGGCTGGTTCAGCTGATGCACTTCGGGCAAGCTGCGGTTCTTGTGGTTGCCGTCGCAGCTGTCCACCAGCACCGTCAGCCCATCCAGTTCGATCACCCAGCTGTGGACCGAAAAGGTCATCTTGCAGGTTTCGGGATCGTCGGTGATTTCGTCCTTCTGGTCATACCACGTCAGCAGCCGCCGCAAGTCGTCCGCATTGGTTCCGGGCAACTGGCTGAGCAGCGGAACCGGGCTTTCCAGTTCCATCACGCGGTGGACGCGCATGCGCCCCAGTTCGATCGGCTTCATCGTGTTATCTCTCCCTGATGGGAAGATGCACGGCCCCGATGCATCAGGAAAGGGGGAAGTGATTGCACCGCGCTTTCACCTGCCCTAGCCCGCGATGCCACAAGGAGAGAACGAATGCGGCAGGGTGCGGGCGAAGCGAATTTTCCGGTTCATGCGAACGGCACCGTGGCCGATGCCATTGCCGCCGTGCTGAAGCGCGAAGGGGTGGAAATCGTCTTCGGTTATCCCCGCAACCAGATCCTTGAAGCCGCCGCGCGGATCGATATCCGCACCGTGATCGTGCGGCAGGAACGCACCGGGCTGCACATGGCCGATGCGGTCAGCCGCATGACCAAGGGCGGCCAGATGGGCGTGTTCGTGATGCAGCAGGGGCCGGGCGCGGAAAATGCCTTTGGCGGGGTGGCGCAGGCCTTTGCCGACAGCGTCCCGGTGCTGGTGATGCCGCAGGGCTATCAGCTCGACCAGATGTACGTGCCGTACAATTTCAATTCCACCCGTTCGATGTCGACCGTGGCCAAGCATGCCGAACCGCTGACTTCGCCCAAGGATGTGGTGCCGATCATGCGTCGGGCGTTTTCAATGCTGCGCAATGGCCGCCCGCAACCGGTTGTGATCGAATTGCCGTTCGACGTGCTGGAAATGCCCTTCACCGGCACTTTCGACTATGCACCGGGCAAGGTTGTTTCGAGCCAGCCGGCACAAGCCGATATCGAAGCGGCGGTGGATGCACTGCTGAGCGCGCAGAACCCGGCGATCTATGCCGGGCAGGGCGTGCACTGGTCCGAAGCCTATGACGAGTTGCGCGCGTTGGCGGAACATCTCGCCATTCCGGTGATGACCAGCCTGCCGGGCAAGAGCTGCTTCGACGAAACCCACCCGCTGGCGCTGGGCAGCGGCGGCAACGGCATCAACGGCTGCGTGGCGAAGTGGCTGGCTGAAAGCGATGTGCTGCTGGGCATCGGGTGCAGCTTCACCGCGACCAGCTTCGGGCTGAAGATTCCGGCGGGCAAGCGGGTGATCCATGCCACGCTCGACCCGCTGGACATCGACAAGTGCGTGGCCAGCGAAGTTGCGCTGGTGGGGGATGCGAAGCTGACGCTGGCGGCGCTGCTGGACGCGGTGAAGCGCCGTGTCCCGACGCCGCGTAACAGCGCGCCGGTGGCAGCGCGGATCAAGGCGGTGGAAGCCGAATGGTTCGCCAAATGGCGCGCCAAGTGCGAACAGGAAACCAGCCCGCTCAGCCCTTATCGCGTGCTGTGGGATCTGCAGCACACGGTGGACGTGGCGAACACCATCATCACCCACGATGCCGGTTCTCCGCGTGATCAGCTGGTGCCGTTCTGGAAAAGCACCAGCCCACATGGCTACATCGGCTGGGGCAAGAGCACCCAGCTTGGCTATGGCCTCGGCCTCGCCATGGGCGCCAAGCTCGCCTGCCCGGACAAGCTGTGCATCAACGTCTGGGGCGATGCCGCGATCGGTTTTACTGGCACCGATCTGGAAACCGCCGCGCGCGACAACATCCCGATCCTGTCGATCCTGCTGAACAACGAAGCGATGGCGATCGAACTGCCGATCATGCCGGTCGCAACCGACAAGTACCGGGCGACCGACATCAGCGGCAATTATGCCGAATTCGCCAAGTCACTGGGGTGCCATGGTGAACGGGTGACACAGGCAGCGGAAATCGTACCCGCGCTGAAGCGCGCGCTGGCTGCCATCGCTGCCGGGCAACCGGCGCTGGTGGAATTCATCACCGAAAAGGAAACGGTGATTTCCAAGGGCTGAAATGATCGTCGCCCCAGCGCAAGCTGGGGCCTCGTTCAGCAGGGCACATCCGCCTGAGATCCCAGCTTTCGCTGGGATCACGGTGGGGCGAAATTACTCGGCTGCTTCCTTTTGCGCCGCGAAGTCGCGTTCGGCGAGGAAGCGTTCGGAATCGAGCGCGGCCATGCAGCCGGTGCCGGCGGCGGTGACGGCCTGGCGATAGGTGTGGTCCATCACGTCGCCACAGGCGAACACGCCGGGGATGCTGGTTTTCGGCGTGCCCGGCTCGACCCACAGGTAGCCACTGTCATCGAAGCGGAGCTTGTCCTTGAACAGTTCGGTGCTGGGCGCATGGCCGATGGCGACGAAAGCGCCGTCGCAGGTCAGTTCGCTGCCTTCGCCGGTGACGGTATCGGTCAGTTGCACGGCCTTCAGCCCGCCTGCCAGCGGATCGCCAAGGAAGGCGTCGACCTTCTTGTTCCACAGCACGCTGATCTTCGGATTGGCGAACAGCCGGTCCTGCAGGATGCGTTCGCAGCGCAATTCGTCACGGCGGTGGATCAGGGTCACGTCGTCGGAATGGTTGGTGAGGTACAGCGCCTCTTCCACGGCGGTGTTGCCGCCGCCGATCACGACCACCTTCTTGCCGCGATAGAAAAACCCGTCGCAGGTGGCGCAGGCCGAAACGCCCTTGCCGCCCAGCGCCTCTTCCCCCGGAACGCCCAGCCACTTGGCCTGCGCGCCGGTGGCAATCACCAGCACGTCGCCCACATATTCATCGCCGCTGTCACCAATCGCGCGGAAGGGCGAGCCATTGGCCAGATCCACTTCGGTGATGGTGTCCCACAGCATGCGCGTGCCGACGTGTTCGGCCTGCGCCTGCATTTCCTGCATCAGCCACGGGCCCTGGATAACGTCGCGGAAGCCGGGGTAGTTTTCGACATCGGTGGTGATGGTCAGCTGCCCGCCGGGCTGCAGGCCCTGCACCACGATCGGTTCCATCCCGGCGCGTGCGCCATAGATCGCGGCGGTCAGGCCGGCGGGGCCAGAGCCGATGATCAGCATCCGCGTGGTGTGGGTGGTCATGTCTGCAATTCCCGTTCGAAAGGTTGCGCTGCACATCGGCTGGCGCGACCGATTCTTCAAGCGCCGGATTACCCCTCAGCGATCATCGCGGCGGCCTTCTCCCCGATCATGATGCTGGCGGCGTTGGTGTTGCCCCCCACGATCCGCGGCATCACGCTGGCATCGGCAATGCGCAGGCCGTCCAGCCCATGGACGCGCAACCGGGCATCGCACACGGCTTCCGGTCCGGTGCCCATCGCGCAGCTGCCCACGGGGTGCAGCGCGGTGTTGACCGCCTGCCGCACCCATGCGTCGATTTCTGCATCGCTTTGCACTGCCTTGCCCGGCACCACTTCATCGCGCAGCACGCCCGCCAGCTGCGGGGCGGCCCAGATTTCGCGGATCTGGCGCACGACCCGGCGGAAAAAGGCGCGGTCGTTTTCGGTTTGCAGCACGTTGTTGAGAATGCGCGGCTTGGACCGGGGATCGGCATCGGCCAGCTTCACCCAGCCGCGCCCTTCGGGCCGCAACAGCACGCAGGCCATCGCCACCACGTCCGCTGCCGGTTTGCGCACGCCGGGGAACCACGGGCGGGCAAAGATCGTGGTCGGCTGGAACAGGTATTGCCCATCGGGCCGTTCCAGATCGGGCCGGGTCTTGATGAAGCCGTTGGCCGTCACCGGCATATTGGCGATCCGGCCCTTGCCGGTCAGCGCCCATTGCAGCACGGAAAGCGTCAGCCGGTCGAACCGCAGTTCCGGGTTCAGCGTGGCTTCGCGGGTGGCGCCGGTGATCAGCGCGATGCTGGGGTGATCCTGCAGGTTGCGGCCAACGCCCGGCAGATCGTGCGCCACGTCGATGCCCATGGCGCGCAGTTCGTCCGCCGGGCCGATGCCCGACAGCAGCAGCATCTGCGGCGTGTTGTATGCCCCGCCCGAAAGCACGATCTCACGATCCGCCTCCAGCCGGTGGTCCTGCCCGTCCTGCCGGTAATGCACCGCCACGGCGCGGCCGCTGCGCACTTCGATCCGCGTGGTCAGCGCGCCGGTCAGCACCGTCAGGTTGGGGCGTTGCATGGCCGGGTACAGGAACCGCGCCGCAGTGCTGCCGCGCTGGCCGTTGTGGGTGTTGATATCGGGCGAACCCCAGCCTTCCTGATCCGCGCCGTGGTGGTCCGTCTGCGTCTTGTAGCCAAGGCTGGTCACGGCTTCCATGAAGCGCGGGAACAGCACGCTGTCAGGGATATGCTTGCTGACCGAAAGCGGGCCGCCCTTGGCGTGGTAATGGTCTGCCTCGCCCCAGTGGTTTTCGCTTTTCCTGAAGAACGGCAGGACATCGTCATAGCCCCAGCCTTCGAGGCCAAGCTGGCGCCATTCATCGTAATCGCGGGCATGGCCACGGGCGTAAAGCATGCCGTTGATCAGGCTCGATCCACCCAACCCCTTGCCGCGTGGCTGGCGCAAACGGCGGTTGTCTGCGAACGGCTCTTCCTCGCCCATGTAGCTCCAGTTGAAGCGCGGATCGGCCATCACCAGCGGGAAGGCAATCGGCATGGACAGGAGCGGATGCCGTTCGCGGTGCCCGGCTTCGATCAGCGTCACGCGCACGCTGGGGTCTTCGCTCAGCCGCGCAGCCACCACTGCCCCTGCGGACCCCGCGCCGACGACGATGTAGTCTGTGCCTTTGGTCATGCTGCCACTCATTTCGATGACAGGCGGGCGGACTGGATCTTTACGATCCTGCCGCCTGCCGTCTTGTACAGGTTGATGCTTTCAACCACGCGCACGTCGCCTGCCATGGTTGGCCATACTTCGAAGTCGGGCCAGTCCTTGATGGTGGTGAAGGTCGTGCGGCTGTGCATCGCCGCGCCATCCGGGGCCACGATCAGATCGACCACTTCCAGTTCTTCGCTGATGTGTTCGAACACGCCGGTGTAGAACGCAACGATGCCGGCCGCGCCGACGATCCGCTTGCGATCGCCAAGGTTGAATTCGACATCGTCCGCATAGAAGCGGCTGAACCCTGCAAAATCGCGCGCGTTGAAGGCGGCGATGTAGGTTTGGAAATCTTCCCGGGTCATGCCGCCTTCTCCGCCGCTGGCAGGCTGCGCCCGCGGATCATGTCGCTGGCCTTTTCCGCCACCATGATCGTCGGGCCATTGGTGTTGCCGCCCGGTACGTCGGGCATGATGGAGGCATCGACCACCCGCAACCCGGCGATGCCGTGCACGCGCAGTTCGGCATCGACCACTGCGTTGGGGCCGCTGCCCATCGCGCAGGTGCCGACCGGGTGCTGCGTGGTGCCGGCAGTGGCGCGGATGTGTCCGTCGATCGCGGCGTCATCCTGCACATCGGCGCCGGGGGTGTTTTCCCGCGCGATCAGGCCGGCCATCGGATCGGTGCCGTAAATCTGCCGCGCCAGCCGCAGCCCGGCGCGGGCGGTGGCCAGATCGGCTGCCTGATCGAACAGGTTCAGCCGGATCGCGGGCAAATGGTGCGGATTGTTCGATTTCAGCTTCACCCATCCACGCGATTGCGGGTGCAGCAGGATCACATCGGCGGAAAAGCAATGCGGCGGGCTTTTGACAATGCCGGGGAACCACAGGTGCGCGGTCAGCTTCACCGGGTTGGAAAACAGCTGGATATCTGGCTGGACCAGCCGCTTGTCCGTCCGCAGCATGGGGTTGGCGCTGTTCAGCTGGCGGGCAAAGGGGCCGGTGCCCAGCAGCTGCCACTGCATCACCGCCCGCGCTGCCCGGTCGAACCGCAACTGGTTGACGAAAGTCAGCGGGCCATTGGCGGCGAATTCCAGCGGCACGCGCGGATGTTCGCCCAGATTGCGGCCGACGCCGGGCAGGTCATGCACCACGGGCACGCCCATTTCGGCCAGATGATCCGCCGGGCCGATGCCCGACAGCATCAGCAGTTGCGGCGAATTGTAGGCACCACCGCACAGGATGACTTCGCGCGCGGCGCTGGCGGTGTGGACCAGCCCGTCCACTTCATATTCCACCCCGGTGGCGCGCCCGTCCTGCACCAGCACCCGGCGGGTCAGCGCATGGGTCACCACGGCAAGGTTGGGCCGCTGCATCGCGGGTTTCAGATAGGCTTCGTAAGTGCTGGCGCGGCGGCCGCGCTGGTCGATGGTCAGTTCCACCAGACTGCCGCCTTCCTGCGCGCCTGCGTGGATGTCGTCCGTCACCGGCTGCCCGGCATTGGCGATGCTGGCCATCAGTTCGTCGTGCAGCAGGAAACGGGTGTTGTTCTTCGTGATCGGCAAGGGGCCGTCATGGCCGTAATCGGCATTGTCCGTGCGCCAGCTGCGTTCCATCCGCCGGAAATAGGGCAGCACGTCCGCATGGCTCCAGCCGCGGTTGCCCATCTGCGCCCAGCGATCGTAATCGGCGGAATGGCCGCGCATGTAGACCATGCCGTTGACGCTGGAACTGCCGCCCAGCAGCCGCCCGCGCGGCAGGAACAACCGCCGGTTATCCAGCGTGGGTTCTTCTTCGGTCATCATCCGCCAGGTCAGTTCCGGCTTGAACATGGCCTTCATCATGCCCAGCGGCATGCGGATCAGGAACTTGTCCGCCCCGCCGCCTGCTTCCAGCAGCAGCACGCGCGTGTTCGCATCCTCGGTCAACCGCGCGGCCAGTACCGATCCAGCCGAGCCTGCGCCGACGATCACATAGTCGAAATCACCCTGCAGCGGGCCTCTCCCTCTTGTCCTGCGACGCAGTTTGGTATGTATCGCTTACAAATCTTATGCGCTGCCCCGCAGCGCGCGACAAGCCGTGGAGAGTGGCAAAATGACCGACCAGACGCCGATCGAAAACCGTATGGATGCGTTTCGTGCGCGCTGGCAGGGCAAGGTCGGCAAGATGCTGATCGGCGGCGAGTGGCGTGAAGCGGCCAGCGGCGAAACGTTCAGCACCGAAGACCCGTCGACCGGGGAAAAGCTGGCCGATGTCGCCAGCGCCGGGCAGGAAGACGTGGATGCCGCCGTGGCTGCCGCGCGCGCCGCGTTCGAAGGGCCTTGGTCCAAGGTAAAGCCGCAGGAACGCGCCCGCCTGATCAACCGGCTGGCCGACCTGATCGACCAGCATGGCGACGAACTGGCGCTGACCGAAACGCTGGACGTTGGCCGCCCGATCGCCTTTTCGCGCATGATGGACGTGGGCGGCGCTTCGGGCCAGCTGCGGTATCAGGCCGGCTGGGCGACCAAGCTGCAAGGCGAAACCAACGAAATTTCCGCGCCGGGCGAATGGCTCAGCTATGTCCTGCGTGAACCGGTGGGCGTCTGCGCGCAGATCGTGCCGTGGAACTTCCCGCTGGCGATGGCGGCGGGCAAGATCGGCCCGGCGCTGGCCGCGGGCTGCACCGTGGTGCTGAAACCGGCGGAACAGACCCCGCTTTCCACCATTCTTTTGTGCGAACTGGCGCTGGAAGCCGGCTTCCCCGAAGGCGTCATCAACCTTGTGCAGGGCTATGGCCGCACCTCTGGCGCGATGCTGGCCAGCCACATGGACGTGGACAAGGTGGCCTTCACCGGCAGCACCGTTACCGGCAAGGCGATCATCGATGCGTCGAAGACCAACTTCAAGCGCGTCAGCCTGGAACTGGGCGGCAAATCGCCGACCTTCATCTTCGCGGATGCCGATCTGAAGAAGGCGATCCCGGCAGCGGCCATGGGCATCTTCTTCAACGCCGGGCAGGTCTGCGCCGCCGGTTCGCGGCTGTTCGTGGCGGAAGAAGTGGCCGACGAAGTGCTGGCCGGCATTGCCGGAATGGCCAAGGCGCTGAAAGTTGGCCACACGCTGGACCCGGAAACCGTGATCGGCCCGCTGGTCAGCCAGGTGCAGCTGGACCGGGTGACGTCCTATATCGACAGCGGCCGTGCTGAAGGCGCGAACGTGCTGGTGGGCGGCGGGCGCAAGGACGGGCCGGGCTTCTTCGTGGAACCGACCGTGCTGGTGGATACCCGCGCGGAAATGAAGGTGCGGGCAGAAGAAATCTTCGGCCCCGTGCTGTGCGCCACGCGGTTTTCGTCCGCCGAGGATGCCGATTTCCTCGCCCGGCTGGGCAACGAAACCCAGTTCGGCCTCGCCGCCAGCATCTGGACCCGCGACATCGGCATGGCGCACCGCCTTGCCCGCCGCCTGAAAGCCGGGACGATCCGTATCAACGGTTCGGGCGGGGTCGATCCGGCGCTGCCGCTGGGCGGCTTCAAGGCCAGCGGCTGGGGCCGTGAAAACGGCAAGGCCGGGGTGGAAGCCTACACCGAACTGAAAGCGGTTTCGGTCGGACTGGATTGATACGAGGGGCGGCCGCGCGCCGCCCCACACACCGTCATCCCAGCGGAAGCTGGGATCTCTTTCGGTAGTGCACCCGGCCCGAGACTCCAGCTTTCGCTGGGGTGACGGTGTTCAGCGGGTGACAGCCTTCAGGCGGCGGGGCGCTTACTTCCCTGTCGCGTCGAAACTGAAGGACAGGCTCACCGCCTTGTCGAGCGCCGACGCACTGTCTCCGGTGCCGACGCTGAATGCGGTGCGATCGATGCTGCCGCTGCCGGTCACCTTGCGCTTCAGGCCTTCGCCCGCCAGCTTGAAGGTGATCGTCTGCGGCTTGCTGGCGCCTTTCAGCGACAGGGTGCCGCGCGCGCGGTAGCTGCCCGGCGCGGTCTGTTCGACATTGGTGCTGCGGAACGTGGCCACCGGGTGGGCGCTGGTGCCGAAGAATTCGCCGTCCTGCAGCATCCCGTCCTGCGTCGCGTCGCCAAGGCTGGCGCTGGCGAGCTTCACCGAAATGCGGATGTCGGGCGCGTTGTCCGGGTGTTCCGGATCCAGTTTGATCGACCCGCTCCAGTCCGCGAAGCTGCCGCGCAGCCCTTCGGCGCCATTGCCGACGCTGAAGGACAGCTTGCCGCCCGGGCGGATGGTCCAGACCGGCGGCGGGCCTGCCGGCGTTTCGGTGGCCGTCGGGGTGGGTGTGGCTTGCGCCGTGGCTGCCGCAGCAGGCGCGGCGCTGGCGGCGACGGCGGTTGCTGCCGCGACGCTTGCCGCTTCGGCTTCTTCATCGTGATGGTGGTGGTCGTGATCGCCGCCCTTGCCGCCGATGGTCAGGCCGGTGCCGAAATAGATCGCGATCACCGCCGCGCCCAGCAGGCCACCGATCGCGGCAGAACCGCCGGGGCTCATCCGCCGCATCAGGTTGTCGCGGATCAGGAACTGGTGCCGCAATGCGCCAAGGATGTGCAGCACCACCAGCGCCAGACCCAGCCAGCCGAGCAGTTCGTGCATTTCTTCCAGCGGTTCGTTGAATGCGTGGGCCAGCGGCAGGTGCGGCCACGGCACCACACCGAACAGCACCGTGGGAATGGCAACCTTGGCCGTGGAAACCAGCGCCCAGCCAGTCAGCGGGCCACCCAGCATGAAGACATAGAGCAGCAGGTGCACCGCCTTGGCGACAAAGCCGCCAAGTCCGCCTTCGGTTGCGGGCGGCGCGGGGTGGCCGATCCGCCAGCCGATCCGCACCAGCGTCAGCAGCAGCACCGCGATGCCGACTGATTTGTGCAGCTGGATCAGCGCAAAGCCGCTGGCATCGTGCGGCATGGAAAAGCCCAGCGCCAGCTGGAACGCCAGCGTCAGCGCCAGCAACCAGTGCAACACGATTGCACCACCACTGTATCGCGCCTGCGTTGCCGGTGCGGCTGTCGCCATGGTCATTTCCCCCGATCCTTGCCTGATATTGCGGCTATCATAGCCAAGATCAGGGACTTGGCCAGATGGCGGAATAACCGCCGTATCGCGGCTTGAGGCTGTTCAGCGCGCGAATGTGGCCTATGGGGGCCAATGTCCTTCCCGAATCTCCCCCCGATCCTCGCCGAGGCGCTGTCCGCGCGCGGCTATGCCGAACCCACCCCCGTCCAGGCCGCCGTGCTGGAATCCGAAGCAGCGGGGCGCGATCTGATCGTGTCCGCGCAGACCGGTTCCGGCAAGACCGTGGCCTTCGGCATGGCCATGGCCGGCGAACTGCTGCGCCCCGATGGCATTGCCGAACTGCCCGGCCACCCGCTGGCGCTGATCATCGCGCCGACGCGTGAACTGGCCTTGCAGGTCAGCCGCGAACTGGTGTGGCTGTATGGCAAGGCCGGTGCCCGCGTGGCCACTTGCGTCGGCGGCATGGATGCGTCGAAGGAACGGCGCTTCCTGCAGATCGGCCCGCAAATCGTGGTCGGCACTCCGGGCCGTCTGCGTGACCATCTGGAACGCGGCGCGCTCGACCTGTCGGCGTTGAAATGCATCGTGCTCGATGAAGCGGACGAAATGCTCGACATGGGCTTCCGCGACGATCTGGAAGAAATCCTCGACGCCACGCCCGAAGGCCGCCGCACGCTGCTGTTTTCGGCCACGATGCCGCCGTCGATCGTGCAGCTGGCCCGCCGTTACCAGAAGGATGCCTTGCGCATTTCTACCGTGGGCGCGGATCGCGGCCATGGCGACATCGCCTATCAGGCGGTGACGGTGTCCCCGTCCGAAATCGAAAGCGCGGTGGTCAACCTGCTGCGGTTCCACGAAGCGGAAACGGCGATGCTGTTCTGCGCCACGCGTGAAAACGTGCGCCGCCTGCACGCGACCTTGCAGGAACGCGGGTTTGGCGTGGTGGCGCTGTCGGGTGAACATTCGCAGTCGGAACGCAACCATGCGTTGCAAGCCCTGCGTGACCGCCGCGCCCGTGTCTGCGTGGCGACTGACGTGGCCGCGCGCGGCATCGATCTGCCGACGCTGAGCCTGGTGGTCCACGTGGAAATTCCGCGCGATGCCGAAACCCTGCAGCACCGTTCGGGCCGCACCGGCCGCGCGGGCAAGAAGGGCACCGCCGTGCTGGTGGTCCCCTATCCCCGCCGCCGCCGGGTGGAAGCCATGCTGCGCGGCGCACGGATCGAAGCCGAATGGATCGGTGCACCGACCGCCGACGATATCCGCGTGGCCGATCGCCAGCGGTTGTTGTCCGCGCTGCTCGAACCGGCTGAATTCGACGATGAAGACCGCGAACTGGCCACCATGCTGCTGGAAAAGCGCAGCGTGGAAGATATCGCCGCCGCGCTGGTGCATATCCACCGCGCCGCGATGCCGCAGCCTGAAGAACTGATCGCCAACACGCCCGAAGCGCGTAAGGCCGATCAGCAGGATCGCCACCGCGCCGGGTTTGAAGATGTCGTGTGGTTCCGGATGGATCTGGGCCGCCGGCAGAATGCCGATCCGCGCTGGATTCTGCCGCTGCTGTGCCGCCGCGGGCATATCACCCGCAACGAAATCGGCGCGATCCGCATCGGGCCGGAAGAAAGCTGGTTCCAGGTGCCGCGCGCCATCGCCGGCAAGTTTGCCGATGCAGTGCAGCGCACCGCCGGCAGCGAAGAAGGCGGCGATATCGCCATCGAAGTGTCGGAAGAAGGCCCGCGTCAGGTTGCCCGCGAAAACCGCCGCACCCCCGGTGCGCCGCACCGCAAGGGTCCGTCGTCGCGCAATACCGGCCGCGATGCGCCGCAGTCCACATCACGCACCGCGCCGCGTTCGGGCGGTGGCGGTCATGGTGGCGGTCACGGGGGCCATCATGGTGGTGGCCCACGTGGCGATGGCCCGCCGCGCGGGCCGAAGAAGCCGTGGGTGAACAAGCCCAAGGGGCCGCGCAAGCCGAGCTGAGCGCGAATTGCGCCATGGCCCGTCATGCCCCTTTTCGGGGGATGACGGGCGGTGGCAGCGTGCCACGGGGATAGCTATTCGCGCTGGCTTTCCAGCTTGCGGGCAATCGTGCGATGTCCCCATGATGTCCACGCCCATGAACCCGATCCGCCAGCACGCCCGCATCCTGACTGCCGCCCTGACTGGCACGGCCGTGGAATTCTACGATTTCTACATCTACGCCACCGCCGCGGCGCTGGTGTTCGGCCCGCTGTTCTTCCCTTCGGAAAGCGCCACCGCGCAGACGATGTCGGCCTTCCTCAGTTTCGGCCTCGCTTTCTTCGCGCGTCCGGTGGGGGCCATTGCCTTCGGCCATTTCGGGGACCGGATCGGGCGCAAGAGCACGCTGGTCGCATCGCTGATGCTGATGGGTCTGTCGACCTTGCTGATCGCGTTCCTGCCCACTTACCAGATGGTCGGCTGGGTGGCCCCGCTGCTGCTGTGCGTGCTGCGCTTCGGGCAGGGTTTCGGCCTTGGCGGCGAATGGGGCGGGGCGGCGCTGCTGGCCGTGGAATATGCGCCCAAGGGGTGGGAAGCCCGGTTCGGCGCCGCCCCGCAATTTGGCGCGCCCGTGGGCTTCATGGCTGCCAACGGCCTGTTCCTCGTTCTGGGTCTGGTGCTGAGCGAGGCCGACTTCCTCGCCTGGGGTTGGCGCATTCCGTTCGTGGCGAGTTCGGTGCTGGTCGGCCTTGGCCTGTGGGTGCGGTTGCGGATTGCGGAAACCCCGGCTTTCCGCGCGGCGCTGGACCATGCGCCGCCACCCGCGGTTCCCATCGCGCAACTGGTCAGCCGCCATGCAGGCGCTGTGCTGGCCGGCACGGCGGGCGCAGTCGCCTGCTTTGCGATCTTCTATCTCGCCACCGCCTATGCCCTGGCGCAAGGGACGACCACGCTGGGGTACAGCCGTGAAACGTTCCTGACCGCGCAGTTGGGGGCGAACCTGTTCTTTGCATTGGGCATCGTGCTTGCTGCCGTGCAGTCCGACCGGACAAGTTCGCGCCGGGTCATGCTGCAAGGCGCGGTGGCCACCGTGCTGCTCGGGCTGATTTTCGGCGCGGGGCTGACATCGGGATCGCTGCTGCTGATCTTCGCCACCCTGTCCGCCGCGCTGATGGTGATGGGCTTTGTCTACGGCCCGCTGGGTAGCTGGCTGCCTACCCTGTTCCCGGTGACGGTGCGGTATTCCGGTGTATCACTGGCGTTCAATGTCGGCGGGATCGTGGGCGGCGCGCTGACGCCGATCGCCGCGCAGGGCATGGCCGATGCAGGCCATGCGATGCAGGTGGGGCTGCTGCTCAGCGCTGCCGGGGTGCTGACTTTGGCCGGGGTCTGGCTGGCGCGTCCGCAGGTGGCACCGGCTCCACGGTAATTGCCGGCGCATCCGTCGGTGTAGCGGAGGGGGCAGGCAGGACCAGCTGCCCCGGCGTTGTTTCGAACCGCTGCAACCGCAGGCGCGGGAACACCTCTTCCACTGGTGTCACGTCGGGCAGCACATAGACCATGCCACCGTTCCGGCGCAGCAGGGGCTGCACCTTGTCGCGATAGAATTTGGTTGGCACGTTGATGCAGCCGAAACTGATGCGGTTGTCCGCCGGATCGGGTGACAGCAGCCGTTGCAGCCGCCGTTCCTTCTTGTTGGTGGTGATGACCGGGTGCAGCGCCACAGACGTGTTCCAGTCCACCCACAGCACCCGTTGCGCGCCCACCGCGCGACCGAATTTGGCCACGAAGCGGCCAGCCGGTGTGGTGCGTTCCGCCGGGCCGATTTCCGCCAGTTTCTTGCCGCCCACCCCCGGCGTTGCCTGATCGCCCACGCCGATCCCCAGCAGTACCGGCGCGCGCCCCAGTGCCTTGCCGCTGGCATTGAACAGCAGCAGCGATGCGGTGGGCTTGTCGATGACGATGAAGGGCAGTTTGCCGTTGTCCCGTGATTGCCGCACCCACGCCACCACCCGCGCGGCATCGGTGGACCAGCTTAGTTCGGGATCGATCGTGATCGTCGGCGCCTTTGGCCTTGCTTCCGCAACGCCAGCGGCCGCCTCAACCGTGGCGGCGGCTGAAGCAGTGGCCGGAATGAAGGCGGCAAGCCCCCATCCCGGCACCGCAAGCGCGGGCAGGGCCTGAAACGCGATGAAAAGGGCCGCCCGGCGTTGCGCCGGGGACAGCTGGAAGGGCTTCAAGGCGGGCTCAGCCTTCGAAAATCAGTTGCGCGGTTTGCGCTGGATCATCCGCTGTTCAATGCCATCGACACGCGCGTTCAGCTGGTCGATCCGCTGGGTGGTGCCCTGCATCTGCGCGGCGGTCGCCTGACCTTCGGTCAGCGCCTGCTGGGCAGTGGTGTCAGTGGTCTGCAGCTTGGCTTCGACGCCGTCGATGCGCTGGTTCACCGTGGCGATACGCTCGTTGACGTAGCCTTTGGTGGCGCAGCCGCTGAGGCCGAACGAGCCAGCCAGCAACAGGGCGGCGGGCAACTTGATCGCGTGGGATATGGACAATGCAGTTCTCCTCTGGCCCCCTGGTTCCGCTCCAACGCGCGAGCGGCACAGGTTGCCCGCGCGCAAGGCGGCGGGTTGAGGCAGGAGGTGGCTTAAGTCCGCCGAACGGAGAAATGGCTGGTGAGCCTGACTGGCCAGTCCGTTACTGACCCAGCCGCAGGGTATGATTGCCGTTTTCGTCCACGTATTCGCGGTTGTCCTCGCACACGTATTCCAGCAGCTTGTAACCGGGCATGCGGTGGAACGAATAGGTGTAGGTCCACGGGCGTTCGAGGAATTCATCCTCGATCGTGATCTCGTCCTGCAGATAATCGGGTGCCAGCAGGTGGATGCGTTCGGTGATCTTCATCGCTTCGGAATGCGGGGTCCAGCGAAACTCGACGTTCTGCTTGATCCCGGTGGTTTCGATCACCAGCGTGTCCCCTTCCCAACGGCCGACGGAACGGCCGTAGAAGCTGGGATCGACTTCGTCCCACTTCGGTAGGGTTTCGCCCATGTAAACGCGCCGCGTTTGATTGAAGGCTTCCTGCGTGATGTTGATCTGTTCGGGCCGCTGGAAAATTTCCATCGGGAACATGCCCATCATCATCGCCGGCATCCCGTCGGGCAGGCATTTTACATAATTGTCGCCCGCAGGCTGGCTTTCCGCGAGGCGGCGGGCCAGCTTTGCCTGATTGGCGCGGTATTTTTCCATGGGTTCGGGCTTCAACGCCGGGTCCGGAATGGCCGAAGGGGCAAAGCGCGGATCGGCCTTTTCGCCCGGCTGGGGATAGCGTTCCCAACTGCCGGTGAAATCGGGCCGGGCCGAAGATGTTTGTGCCGAAGCAGTCTGGGCCAAAGCAGTCTGGGCCAAGGCGGTGCTCGCCAGAAGGCCGACCACAGCGGCCATCGTTGTCTTGATCACCATGGTCATTGGCTGCGCTTGAAGTCCTGCACGTTGGGAACGCCCGGTTCCATCTTCTTGCCGCTGGGCAGGGTCACTTCCAGGGCCAGCCCACCAGCACGCCCATCCCGCAGCGGCGCAACCACCACCCCGACCATGTCGCCCGCCTTGATGGTGCGCGAAGTCCAGCCAATGCGGCTCATCATGTTGGGGCTGGTCATTTCCAGCGTGTAATGCTTGGGCGCGCCGCCTTCGGTCACATCCACTTCAAGATAGCAGTGGGGATTGGTGAACTGGTAACTCGTCACCTTGCCGTGCAGCACGATGGTGCGCGAATGATCGAACATGGCGAACGAATGGTGAGCCAGCGCTGGCGAAGCCGGGACAACGGCAAGCGCCCCCAGCAAGGCCACACCCGTGGCAAGGCGGACGAACATCGGCATCTCTCCCGCAATGCAAGCCGCTTTGCGCGTGCTTTCCTTGATTGCTCAGCAAAGAGTGCCTGTTCGGCCGATCACTGTCAAAGCAATCGTCTGGTGCGATCCGGTGTGTTTCAGTCGCCCAACCAGTCGGCCGTGATTTCGCCCCTGTGCCCCTCCGGCGCCAGCGCGGCGCGCAGGGCTTCCAGCAGCGGCGGCAGTCCTTGCGTGAAGGCATAAGGCGGGTTGACGAAAAAAAGGCCTGCGCCGTTATAGATGCCGGGTTGGTCGTGATCGTACAGCCAGTGCTCCACTCCCAGCAGTTTCGGGATGCGGAGCCTGCGCAACTGCTCCTTCCATTGCTGGTGCGCGTTGCGGCCTTTCAGCGGAAACCAGATCACCGTCACGCCATGCGCCCATTTGCGACCAGCAGCGGCGAGCGTGGAGGTGATCCGTGCGCGTTCATCCGTCTGTTCGAACGGGGGGTCGACCACCACCACGCCGCGCGGCGTTCGCGGCGGCACCATCGCCAGCCAGAATTCATAAGCGTCGCGTTCATGCACGGCCGCGGATGTGTCGCGCATCACGCCGCGCAGGGCATAGGCATCTTCGGGATGCTTTTCGTTGACGATCAGGGCATCCTGCGGGCGCAGAAGCTGCGCCAGAATCCGGGGCGATCCGGGGTAGAGGTGTGGTTCGGCTCCGGCATTCACCGCCCTTACTGCGGCGCGGTAGTCGTCCAGCAGCGGGTTCGCATCGGCAAAGGCGCGCAGCACGCCTTGGGTGCATTCGCCCGTGCGCTGCGCTTCGTCGCCGCCAAGGTCATACAGCCCGCAGCCGGCATGGGTATCGATCAGGGTCAGCGCGCCCGGCTTCTGCTGCAACGCCTGCACCAGCGCGATCAGCAGGCTGTGCTTCACGACATCGGCGCTGTTACCCGCGTGGAAGGAATGGCGATAATTCATCGTGCTGCAAATTCCTGTCGATCTGCCTTCATACGGGCTGCACGCTTCAGGCACAGTGCGCCCGGAGGCGAAAATCAGTGTCCGTATCTGACTGATTGGTGCTCTCGAGAAGATTCGAATTTTATGACAAAACCGCCCCAACTTTTGTCATTCAATGACGTGGTTGGATAATATGAGGACGCGGTTGGATCTGAATGTGCTTCCTGGCCCATTTGGGGTGACCGCTGAGGGTTATGCGAAGCGAGTAGACTGGCGCTTGATCGCCCATTGGGCTCTTCCAGAAATCCCTTGTTTTTCAACTACTTAGGACTGTCTGGTGCGGTCGAGAAGACTCGAACTTCCACGGGCTTTCGCCCACAACGACCTCAACGTTGCGCGTCTACCAATTCCGCCACGACCGCACATCGACAAGGGCACCGCAGTGCAGGCCCCGGCTGGGTAGGAGCGGGCGCTTAGCAAAGGCATGCTGCGCCTGCAAGCGCGGCGGAGCAGACTATTTTTGCAGCGGTAACGGTAAGGCGGTCAGCTGGGCTTCCAGCCGATTTCGGCAAAGCGCGCCGAACGGGGCACGTCGGTGACCGCTTCGTTGATCGTCACGCTTTCACCCGGGGCCAGCACTTTCTTGGGCGGCAGCACTTCCCAGCTGTAAACGATCCGTTCGTGCCCATCGCGCAGCACGATCAGGATCGGCGGCACATCGTGTTTTTCCGGGCCGGAATTGGTGACTGTGCCGCTGGCGCCGAAAAATTCGGTGCCGTTGGGCAATTGCCGCCGTTCCTGCTGGTCCACCGGGAAATCCAGCTGCAGGTCGCGCTGGGCAAGGCCGAAGGTCGGGCGGTTGACCGGCATCCACGAAGGCAGGCCCCAGTACGACAGCGCCACGATCGTGCCCGCTGCCAGCAGCGCGAAGATTGCCGCGGCCCATGTCCACAGCTTCAACGGATTGCGGCGACGGCGGAACGGCGGGCCGGGATCGAACTGTGATTGCTGCGTCGCCGGGTTTTGCGCCACGGTGCGGATGGGGGTGTGGACCGGCGGCGGGGGGACGATGTCGTCCACCACCGGCGGAGCGGTTTCCCCGGCCGGGCGGGTGGAGAAGCGCGGTTCCGGTGCCGGTTGCGCGGCAGGTTCCGGGACTGGGGCTACCGATGGCGGTGCGGGAGGCTGTGCCGATGCCGCGGATGGGGCCGAAGTGGCCGGCTCTGGCGCGGGCGGGGTTTCCGAGGCGGCACTCGTGCCGTCTTCGAACCAGCTGTGGCGGCATTTGGCGCAGCGCACCGTGCGGCCTTCCACGCCGATTGCCGTATCGGGGACCGCATAGCGGGTCTGGCAGGCGGGGCAGGAAATGATCATCGCCAGCGAATCTAGGCGCGGGCGGGCGATGCAACAAGCGGCGTGGCAAGGATGTTGCGGTGATGCGTGGCTTTTTTCCACATCGAACACGGGCTATAGCCCCTGTCAGATGCTTTCAAACCGCCATCCCCGGCCTGCAACGGCTGCCAACCCGTCCCTGCGGCGGGCCAAGGGACCGTTGCGACAATGACCGTGGGAGAGGGGGCATCAGGGGGCAGCATCGTGCAGTTCGACAATGTCGGCCTGCGTTACGGCGTTGAGCGCGAAGTGTTGAGCGACGTTTCGTTCACGCTGTTTCCCGGCAGTTTCTACTTCCTCACCGGGGCGAGCGGCGCGGGCAAGACATCGCTGCTGAAGCTGCTTTACCTTGCCCAGCGGCCGTCGCGCGGGGTTATCCGCATGTTTGGCACCGATATCGTCACGGTGCCGCGCGGCCGCCTGCCTGCCTTTCGTCGCCGGATCGGCACGGTGTTCCAGGATTTCCGGCTGGTGCCGCACCTGTCCGCTTTCGACAATATCGCCTTGCCGCTGCGGGTTTCCGGCGTGCCGGAAAGCGAGATCAGGAAGCCGGTGACAGACATGCTCGACTGGGTGGGGCTGGACCAGCGCGCGGAGGCCCGCCCGGCCAGCCTTTCCGGTGGGGAGCAGCAGCGCGTGGCCATTGCCCGCGCGGT
>JBDLVD010000015.1:0-24332 GCA_039804965.1 Pseudomonadota bacterium | reverse complement strand
CATGAGTCGGGATAGGCGACGGTCTGGCCGTTCTGGTCTTCGCTGGTCCACACGCTCTGCGCGATATGTTCCAGATTCACCTGATGGCAGATGCCGGTGCCCGGAGGCACGGCCTTGAAATTGGACAGCGACTTGCTGCCCCATTTCAGGAAGTCATACCGTTCGCCGTTGCGGTAATATTCGATTTCCACGTTCTGTTCGAACGCCTTGGGGTGGCCGAATTCGTCCACCATCACCGAATGGTCGATCACCAGATGGACCGGCACCAGCGGATTGATCTTGCTGGTATCGCCGCCCAGCTTGGCAATCGCATCGCGCATCGCGGCCAGATCGACCACGCACGGCACGCCGGTGAAATCCTGCAACAGCACGCGCGCCGGGCGGTACTGGATTTCCGCACCGGTGACGGGGTTCTTCTGCCAATCGGCCAGCGCCTGGATATCGGCGGTGGAAACGGTGAAGCCACCGTCTTCGAACCGCAGCAGGTTTTCCAGCAGCACTTTCATGCTGAACGGCAGGCGCGATACGTCGCCGATCTTCGCGGCGGCCTTTTTCAGCGAGTAATAGGTGTAGGTCTTGCCGCCTACGTCCATGGTGCTGCGGGTATCGAGCGAATTGCTGCCGACCTGGGTCATCTGCTGCGCGGTCCTTCCTGTGGCTTGCCCAGCGGGCTGGCCTGTTGCTTCCGGCCCGGGAGCCCCCTGGCGAGGCCGGATTTGCGCTGGCGATTGCGCGTTCATGGGCGATAGGTCAAGGGCGCAGGACACCTGAATCGCACGGTAAGCGCGCGGTAATCGCATCGGCGCGCGCCGGGACAAGGATTGGCACATGGCACGGGGTAGTGGAGGCAGCAGGCGCGAACCGCTCAACGTGATGCTGATGGTGGCTGCGCTGGCCGCCGCTGCCGGCACCGGCGCGGGGTTGGGGCTGTTGTGGCAGGCGCTGTTCGCCAGCGATCCGCCCGCATCGGCCAACGCCGGGGCGAACGATCTGACCACCGGAGATTAAGCGTAAACGGCGCGATCAGACCGATGTCTGTTCGGTCCGCTTGCGCGGCGCGGCGATCCAGCAGGCGGCGATCACCAGCGCGGTCCCGGCCAAGGTCGGCAGGGTCAGCCGTTCGCCGAACATCAGCCAGCCCATCAGCGCCGCCCAGATGAAGGCGCTGTATTCCAATGGCACCAACGCCTGTGCCTCTGCCCGGGCATAGCCCCACGAAAACAGCATCACCGCGATAATCGCCAGCAAGGCGCTGGCCACGATGCGGCCACCCACTTCCGCGGTTTCCGGCCACTGCGCCACGAACGGCGCGGCCGGCAGCAGCAGCAGTGCCACCACGCCGTTCATGAACAGCGCCACTTCCAGCGGCCCGGCCAGTTGCGACTGGCGGCGTTGCAGGATCAGGTTCCACGCATAGAGCAGCGCCGATACCAGCACCGATGCGATGCCCAGCGCTGCGCCATCGCCGGGAATGCTCGCCTGCATCCGTCCGCCGCCGATCACCGCCACGCCTGCCAGCCCCAGCAGTGAAGCGAAGATTGCCCCGCGCTGGATCGTTTCGCCCAGCATCAGCGCGGCAAGGAACAGCGCGATCAGCGGAGCGAAGAAGGAAATGGCGATCCCTTCCGCCATCGGCAGCCGCGTCAGCCCGAAGAAGAATGTCAGCGCCATGCCGGCCGACACCACCCCGCGCAGCAGGTGCAGGCGCAGGATCGGCCACGCGGGCCATTTGCCGCCGGTCAGCGCCCACAGCGGGGCGACTACGGCCACCCCCACGATGCCCCGGCACAGCAGCGCGCTGTAGGCGCCGATGGCAAGCGACGCGCCTTTCATCTGCGCGTCCATCACCGAATAGAGCGCAACGCCCAGCAAGGTCGCCAGATAGGGCATCAAGGGGCGGTGGCGGGGCATTCGGGAGTGTTAGGCCAGTGCCGCGCGGGATTGGCAATGGACCATCGACCGCCGCGGCGGAGATTCATGCGCCAGTCAGCCGCGGTGCTTGATAGCGGGCGATGAAACGGGCAAAAGCCGGGACCAGACGACTGCGGGACATCCCGTATTTCCCGGCACAGGCAAACAGGGCTTCGACGGCACATGAAACTGAACTTGCGCAATTCCGCTGTCGCCGCTCTGGGCCTGCTGGCCCTTCCGGTCATGGCACAGGATTTGCGCCCGCAATCAGTGCTGGACGATGATGCGGCGCAAGTCACCGCCACCATGGGGTCCGCCGCACGGATGGCCGCGTTGCAGCCCGCATATCCGATGGTGCAGGCATGGCCGGTGGACCGGGCGCGGGCTCTGCTGGCGGTGGTTGAAGGGATCGGCGCCGAAGGGCTGGATCCTGCCGATTACCACCCTGCCGCGCTGCGCAGCGCGATTGCCGCCGGGGCGGGGACACAACTGGACATGGTGGCCAGCGAAAGCTTCGCCTGGCTGGTGGAAGACCTGCGCGATGGCCGCACGCCGATGGCGGCGCGGTTGCAGTGGTTCGTGATCGATCCCGATGCGGACCGGATGCCCACGGGCAAGCTGATGATGGATGCGCTGGCCAGCGGCAACGTGGCCGGCGTGCTGTCAGGCCTCAACCCCACCAATCCCGACTATGCCGTGCTGCGCACCGCGTTGGGCAAGACGCCGCAGTCGGACCGGCCCACACGCGCCATGCTGCGCGCCAACATGGATCGCTGGCGGTGGCTGGCGCGCGATCTGGGCGGGCAATACCTGCTGACCAACGTGCCTGAATTCCAGCTGCGGCTGACGGTGAACAATCAGATCATCCGCACCTATCGCACCATTGTCGGGAAGCCGGGCCGCACCGCCACGCCGCAGCTGGCCGAAACGGTGGAAGGGGTGATTTTCAACCCCACATGGACCGTGCCGCAATCGATCGTGAAGGGCGAAAACCTGGGGCCGCGCGCACTGGCCAATCCGGCATGGGCGAAAGCGCACGGGTACAAGGCCACGCGAGGCGCCAATGGTTACATCAACGTGGTGCAGCAACCCGGCCCGACCAATTCACTCGGCCTGATGAAGCTCGACATGCCCAATCCGCACGCGATTTTTCTGCACGATACGCCATCGCGCGGGCTGTTCGCATCGGATGATCGCGCGCTCAGCCATGGTTGCGTCCGCACGGAACGGGCGCTGGAACTGGCGATGACCATCGCCATTCTGGGTCAGGGCGCGACGCGGGAAGAAGCCGTGGCGATCAGCACGTCGGGAACCTACACCCGCGTGCCGGTGAAGAAGACCATGCCGGTTTACATCACCTATTTCACCATGGGCCGTGATATCGACGGCAACCTGCGCAGCTTCAACGATATCTATGGCCGCGATGCGCCGGTGCTGGCCGCGCTTGCCGCCCCGCGTGTGGCCGATCGCGCCCGCGTGACGAGCGAAAAGACCGTCGAGATCATCGACGATCTGCAGACTTCGTAAGCGGCAGTTTCGGGAACAGGGCCATACCTTATGGCCCGCACCTTCGCGGAATCAGGCGATTTCGAGCCGATCGGCGTAGATCAGCCGTCCGCCTGACAGGCGCAGCAGTGCTTGGCTGAAATCGGCCGGCGACATGGCGAAGCAGCCGTTGGACCGGCCCAGCTTGCCATATTCCAGCACGTGTTCCTTCGTGGCGTAATCGGCATGGTGCAGCACGATTGCGCGGTCGAATGCTTCGGAATTGTCCGGGTCCAAACCACCGAGGCGGACGGACACGCCGTATTTGCCTTCGTACCATTCCCACGTGGCATAAGCGCCGCGGCTGGTGGCGTTGGATCCGTTCTGGTTTGAAAACGTCTTCAGCCAGCCATCGTGTTCATGGTCGGAACCTTGGCCGTGGGCGACAAGGTAACTGTCCACCGTGCCGTTTTCCAGATTGGCGAAGTGGAAGCGCGGTTGCGAAGAATGGGTGCTGAAATCGGCAATCGCCGCAACATCCCGCATCCACAGCGCATTGCCCGCGCGGGCAACTTCACGCTGCGCCACGGCCAGTATCTGCCGATCACGCGGGGTGGTGCCGGCAACTTGCGCGAAAACGCGGGTGGGAACGGCCGCAATGCCTGCCGCCGCCACTGCGCTGGTCAGAAAAGATCGCCTGTCCATGGACCAAACCATGCCCTGTCATAACATGTCCTGTCCATACGGGGCGTGAACGGGTTCCCTTCGATTCGTCCTATCGCTGCAACAATTGGTCGATCACGCGGCGGCTGGCGGCGGCATAGGCGCCGTTTGCATGGCGATGCGTGCCCACGAAATGGACGAACGCCGCGCCCTGTCCGGATGGTTCCCCCCAGTAATTGAGGTAGCGGTGGTAAGGCAGCGCGACGGGTGCGGCATCGTTGGCGACATGGAAGTTCGACGCGACCTGTTCGGTGCCCCATGCGGTAACCCGTTCCGGCCCGACAAGATCGGTCATCGCCTGCAGGAACGATGCCGCAAGGGTGCGGCCCGGCCCCCCGGCGGCAAAGCCGGCAAACCCCGCGCAGCCGCGCAGGTATCGCCAGTTGGGGCCGCCATCGATCAGGCCGAACCGGCTTTCCAGTTCCTGCTGCACATGGCCCTGTTGCGGACCGGCGGGATAGAATTGCGCGGCGAATTCCGGCAGCGGCAAAGGTTCTGCCACCGCATTAGGCCCGCCCAGCAGGGTGAAGCTGCGGTTGGACGCGATCGCCCGCTCCACTTCCTCCACCGGCCCCAGCGTTACCGTGTCGCTGTCCAGTTGCAGCCAGTATTCGCCGCGTCGGTGATCGAGGATGGTCAGGAATCGTTCCCAGCATCCCCCGGCAGGAAAGGCGCCGCGCTGTACCTGATCGATGCGGAAGATCGCCGGATCGCCGCAATGATGCGCCAGAATCGCCCGGTCCTGCGCGGTCAGCGTGCCATCGTCCAGCAAGGCCACGCGTCCGCGCTGCAATTGCGCCCACAGCGATTTGACCGCCACCAGATAGGGCAGCACCACTGCCGTGCCGATCATAGAAAACAGCACCAATCCATCGGTGCGCGGCACGATCGGCGCGGTATCCAGCACATCCACGATCGCTTCCGCGTGGCGGGTGGCATCGATTCTGGTGCGCCAGCGGAATGGCAGGAACCGGTGCATCGTCATCCGCCCAGCACCATCGCCCCGTCGCGGATTTCCACCCGCCGGATCGCGGACAGGAACGACTGGCCCAGCAGCGATATGCCCAACCCTTGCGGTATGATGATGGCCGGGACGTTGCGGACCTCGATTTCACCCAGCGCCACGCGGTCCAGCGTCACCGGCACGCCGCGCACTTCGCCGCTGGCCCCGCGCGCCACCGGGCGCACGTCGCGCGCATCCCAGTTCAGCCCGATGGCTTGGGCGTCCTCCCCCGTCAGTGCCACCACGCTGGCACCGGTATCGACCAGCATGTGCACGGGCTGCGCCTCTATCGCGGCATCGGCGTAGAAATGACCGTCGGGCTGGCGGAGCAGGGTCATTTCGCCTGCCAGCCATTGATCGCGTTGATCGGCCACGGGGGCTTCTGTGGCCCCGCCGAAATTGGCGCCCTGATTGGCCCCGGCAGGCGTGGACGCCGTGCCTGAAGCGGGCAAGCCGGGGGCCAGCCAGCCGGTCAGCCCGCCAGCAACGACGATCAACAGCAGGAGATGCGATGCCTTCACGCCTGCGACCATAAGGCCGCAGGCTTAAGCGGCGGTAAAGCCGCCCGGCCTCGCGTGGGCCTTAACCGGCCAGCGCCGCCGTTCCGGCATCGGACATCGACGCTTCGATTTCGGCGGCCTTGCTTTCCACCAGCGACACGATGTGTTCGATCATGTCGGGATCCTGCACGTGGTGGTCCGTCACGCCGGAAAGGTAGACCATGTGCTTGCCCGCGCCGCCGCCGGTGATGCCGATGTCGGTTTCACGCGCTTCGCCCGGCCCGTTGACCACGCAGCCCAGCACGGACAGCGAAATCGGCGTCTTGATGTGCTGCAACCGGTCTTCCAGAGCCTGCACGGTGCGGATCACGTCGAACCCCTGCCGCGCGCAGCTGGGGCACGATACCACCCGCACGCCGCGCGTGCGCAGGCCCAGCGATTTCAGGATTTCGAAGCCGACACGCACTTCCTGTTCAGGTTCGGCGGACAGCGAAACGCGGATCGTGTCGCCAATCCCGGCCCACAGCATGTTGCCCATGCCGATGGAACTTTTCACCGTGCCGCCGATCAGGCCGCCGGCTTCGGTGATGCCCAGATGCAGCGGGCAATCCACCGCATCGGCCAGTTGCATGTAGGCAGCCACCGCCAGGAACACGTCGCTGGCTTTCACCGCCACCTTGTATTCGTGAAAATCGTGGTCCTGCAGCAGCTTGATATGGTCCAGCGCGCTTTCCACCAGCGCTTCGGGGCAGGGCTCGCCGTATTTTTCCAGCAGATCCTTTTCGAGGCTGCCGGCGTTGACGCCGATGCGGATCGCGCAGCCATTGGCCTTGGCCGCGCGGACCACTTCGGCCACGCGTTCGCTGCTGCCGATGTTGCCGGGGTTGATCCGCAGGCAGGCTGCGCCCGCATCGGCAGCTTCCAGCGCGCGTTTGTAATGGAAATGGATGTCCGCCACCAACGGCACCGTGGCCGCGCGGGCGATTTCGCGGAAGGCGGTTGTGCTTTCCACGTCCGGGCAGGACACGCGGATGATATCCGCGCCCGCATCTTCGCATCGGCGGATCTGGTCGATCGTCGCCTTCGCATCGGACGTGGGGGTGTTGGTCATGGTCTGCACCGAAATCGGGGCATCACCGCCAACGGGAACCTTGCCCACCATGATCTGGCGGCTTTGACGGCGCATGATATCGCGCCAGGGACGGATGGATGACATGCACCCTTTATAGGCACGGGTTGCGACAGGGGGAAGGCACCCGTGCCCTGTTGCGCGTTTCAATCGGATGGGTGACATTCCCTCCGCTCGCGAGTTAGCGGAGGTTATGGAACAAACCGGTCAACATTTTCTCGCGCAGGGCATCGTGATGCTCGGCTTTGCGCTGGTCTTCGTGCTGCTGTTCCGGCGCATGGGGCTGGGGGCGACGCTGGGCTATCTGGTGGCAGGGGCTGTGATCGGGCCGCAGGTGCTGGGGCTGGTAGGCGGCGCGGAAGACAAGATCGACATCGCCGAATTCGGCATCGTCATGCTGCTGTTCATCGTCGGACTGGAACTTTCCCCCGCACGACTGTGGCGGATGAAGCGCGAAATCCTGGGGCTGGGGCTGTTGCAGGTGGTGGCCTGCGGGCTGGTGCTGGCGGGGTTCATCGCCCTTACCACCCAGTTTTCGCAAGCTGCCGCGCTGGCGCTGGGGTTGCCGCTGGCGCTGTCATCCACCGCGCAGGTGCTGCCGATGCTGCAAAGCGCGGGGAGGATGCGCACGCCGCTGGGTGAACGCGCCTTTGCCATCCTGCTGTTTCAGGATCTGTCGATCATCCCGCTGATCACGATCATCGCCGCGATGAGCCGCAATCCCGCCGATGTCGGCGGCCCGCCCGGCTGGCAGTTGGCGCTGCTGACCGTGGTGGCCGTGGGCGGTCTGATCCTTGCCGGGCGGTTCGTGATCCGTCCGCTGTTCGGCCTGATCGGGGGCTTGGGCGAACGCGAGATGTTCGTGGTGGCGGCGTTGTTCACCGTGGCCGCCGCGGCGGGCCTGATGGAATGGCTGGGCCTTTCCACGGCGCTGGGCGCCTTCATCGCCGGGGTGATGCTGGCTGATTCGCCGTATCGCCACGAACTGGAAGCCGACGTGGAACCGTTCCGATCCATCTTGCTGGGCCTGTTCTTTCTGGCGGTGGGCATGATGCTGGACCTTGGCGCGATCGCGGAACGGCCCCTGTTCGTGCTGTCGATGGCGCTGGGGCTGATCGTGCTGAAAGCGGTGGTGATTTCCGCGCTGGGGCTGGTGTTCGGGATGCGCTGGCGCGGCGCATTGGCGCTGGGCCTGCTGCTGAGCCAGGGCGGCGAATTCGGCTTCGTGCTGTTTTCGCAGGCGCAGGCGTCGCTGCTGATCAGCGATGAGGCCGCCAGCCTGTTCAGCGCGGTGGTGACGCTGTCGATGGCCAGCACGCCGTTCCTGATGATGGCCACCCGCAGCCTGCGCCGCGAACCCGGCCGCAAGGGCGAAGAACGCGCCGGGCCGGAGGAGGAAACCGCCAGCGCGCTAGTGGTGGGGTATGGCCGTTTCGGGCAGACCGTGGCGCAGACCCTGATGGCTGGCGGCATCAGCGTGACCCTGATCGATACCGACGTGGAGATGATCGACACCGCCGGCGAATTCGGCGCGAAGGTGCATTTTGGCGATGGCACCCGGCTGGATCTGCTGCGGCAGGCCGGCGCGGGGGATGCGGAACTGATCCTGTTCTGCATCGACAAGGACCAGATCACCGCGCAACTGCTGTCCGCCGTGGCCGAACATTTCCCGCAGGCCACTGTCTTCGTTCGCGGATATGACCGGCGCAGCGTGTTGCGGCTGCATGGCACGGGGGCGGAATACATCATCCGCGAAGTTCACGAATCGGCGATGAAGATGGCGCGCCTCGGCCTCGGCAAGCTGGGCGTCAGCGATGAAGCGATCGACCGGGCTGTGGACGTTTACCGCGCCACCGACCGCGAGCGGTTCAGCCGCCAGTTCGAAACCGGCGATGTCGGTGCTGCGGCCGAAGCGATCGTCACCGAACCGCGCCTGGTCCCCCGGAAAGGCTGAACTTACAGGCGCAGTTCCAGCAGGAATTCGTCATCGCGGTGGCTGCCGACCCAGAAATCGATGTCCGCGATCTTGGCAAAGCCATAGCGGGCGTAGAATTTCTGTGCGCCGAAGTTTTCCGCCCAGACGGACAGTTGCACCGCATTGTGGCCATGGCTGCGTGCCGCTGCCAGCGACTGGTCCATCAGCGCCGCGCCGATGCCCGCCCCGGTCCGCGCCGGATCGCAATACAGCTGGTGCAGCGCGATCGGCCGGGCGGCATCGGAATGTTCGGCAAAGCAACTCGGCGCGCTCAGCTTGGCGAAACCCGTCAGCGCGCCGCTTTCACCATCCACTGCCAGCAGGTGGATATAGGCCGGGTCGGCAATTTCCCCGGAGACCTTTTCCGGGGTGTAGGCGCTGGCGAGGAAGGCGTTCAGGTCTTCCGCGCGGTACAGATGGCCGAAAGCCGCCACGAAGCTGTCGTGTCCCAGCTGCGCGATGGCGGTTGCATCGGCGGCCACGGCCGGGCGCAGAGAGGTGGTCAAAGCTGCAACTCCATGAAACGCGAATAGACATCCGGCACATAGCCTTCGAATGGCGCGCATTCGGCAAAGCCGTTGCGGCTGTAAAGCCGGAAAGCGGGCAGGAACGGTTCTGGCGTGCCGGTTTCCAGCCCCAGCCAGCCATACCCGCGTTCACGCGCGACGGCGATCAGGTGATCGAGCATGGCCTGCCCCGCGCCCTTGCCGCGATAGGCCGGCGCGGCGCGCATCGATTTGAGTTCCCCGCGCCGTGCGTCGATCTGCTTGATCGCGCCGACCGCCGCCAGTTGCCCGTCATGCCATGCGCTGAAGAAGGTGACATCGGGTTGCCGCAATCGCTCCACCGGCATCACGTGGCAGCTTTCTGGTGGAGAAAATCGGTGCATTTCCGCCAGATGGAATTCCAGCAGCGCGACGACATCGGGCGCGGTCACATCGTCGGCACGGATCGCGTAACGGTTCATCGCGGCAGGTGTGCCGGGCAGGCCCGCCGCTGGCAAGCCGCGCTGCATCAGGCATGCTTGTCCTTCTTGCGTTTGCCGAAGCGCAGATCGCGTTCCAGATGGGCGCGCAGGGCGGAGTAGAATGTTTCGAGGAATTCGCGTTCGTCGCCTGCGCCTGCTTCCCAGCCGATCTTGCCGCAGATGGTTTCCATCACCGCGCGCATCGCCTGCGGACGGCCCTGCCGCAGCACGCCTTCCAGCACCTGCAATTCATGTTCGCCATAAATCGCCAGTTCCGCCGGGCCGAAGCGATAGGTGCCACTGCGGTTCTCGCCTACGGACAGCACTTCGGGCAGCTTCACCCGGGGCACTTCGACCACCCATGTCCCGCCCACCAGATCGCCCGCGCGCAATGCGTCACGGTTGAAAAACGGGAACAGCAGGAACACCGCGATCCACAGCAGCGCGGCCGCCCCGGCGACCCCGGCATTGTATCCGCCGCTGACCAGAAAGATGACGGGGATGAACACTTCCACGTCGCGCATCAGGTTGCGTGCCAGCACCGCTTCTGCCGTCAGCCGTCCACCCTGTCCGCCGCCTTGGCCATTCGCATCCGGCCGTGCGGCCACGCGGATGCCCAGCGCCCGCTTGCCTGGCGTGGCCCCGCGCGCACCCAGTTCGAACCACGTGAACCATGCATAACGCAGCAGGAACAGCAGCATGATGCCGCCTATGCTGAGCACTTCCATCGCCGGGTTCCTGCCGCTGTTATCCAGTTGCAGCACCCCGCCGAAAATCCAGATCATCATCAGCGCGCAGACCACCAGCAGGGTGACGATCAGCGTCAGGTCCAGCATCAGCGCGCTGAACCGCGCCCCCCGGCTTGCGAGTGTGAGCGGCAGCGCCAGACCTTCCGGCGTTACCAGCACGCGCAGGCGTTTGGCATCGTGGGCGCCGGTCATCGCCACGCACCTGCGCGGCGGCCGGAAAAAATGAAATAGGCCAGCCACAGCGCCAGCATCGTGCCGCCGATGGCGAAGCGGGCAGGCGTCGGTTCTACCAGTTGCCGGGCAAAGCTTTCCAGCAGGCCCGCCACCACCAGCATCAGCACCACGCCTGCCATCACTTGCGCCGCGATGCGCCCTGCCTGCCGTGCGGCGTCAAGCGTGGTGGCGGTTCCGGGAAAGGCCATCGACCGGCCCACGTGCAGCCCCGCCGCGCCCGAAAGCAGCACGGCGAACAGTTCTGTGGTGCCGTGGACGGACAGCCACGCTGCGAATTCCCACGTCAGCCCCTGCCCGTGGAACAGCCACAGCATCGCGCCCAGCACTGCCATGTTATAGACCAGCAACAGCATCGACGGCACGCCAAAGGCGAAGCCCAGCCCGAAAGCCATGATCGCCACGCCGGTGTTGTTGCTGAACAGATAGGTGGCGAAAGCGGACAGACCCTGTCCATCGCCCTTGCCCGCCAGCGCCTGTTCCAGCACCGCGCGGGTGGCGCCGGGGCGGCGGGTATCGGCAAAGTTGCCGGGCACCAGCGTGTAATACCAGTCGCTGTCCCGTGCGACGAGCAGCCAGCCGACCAGCGTTCCCGCCACCATCACCGCCAGCGCGATGCACAGGTCCAGCCAGATGGCCCGCACTGCGCGCGCCCATCCGCCCAGCAGGAATTCGCGCAGCCAGCCGGGGAAGGTGCGGCGTGGCCCGTGCAGCTGGAACCACGCACGGCGGACCAGCGCTTCCAGATAGGCCAGCGTGCCCGCATCCAGCGACGTTTCCCGCGCCACGGCGAGGCTGGACGCGGCCTGCCGATACAGCACCGGCAGGGCCAGCAGATCATCGTCCGCAATGCGCCGCATGCGGTTCCTTTCCAATGCGGAAACGATCGCTTCCAGCCGCCGCCAGCCAAGCTCGCGTTGCAGGCGGAAACGGTCGGATCGCAGGCTGGCCGCTTCCACATCGGGCAGGGGCGCCATGGCGGCGGGCCGGAAAAGGGATGCCAATTCCATCAGCCGATGGCCTCCGCGCGTTTGGTGGCGAGGTAGCGGTCGATCAGGCGATAACCGACCTGCTGCCACGGTGCTTCGATCACGTCGACGCCCAGATGGCGCAGCCGCTGCAACACCAGCGCGCGTTGCTGCGCCAGCGCATCGGCGGCAACGGCGATGGCAACATCGCCCACGTCGCGCGGCACCACCTCGGTCAGCGATGCCAGTTCGGCATCTTCCAGCGTCACGAAGATCAGCAGGTGGTGGCGCAGCAGCCGCTCCACGCTTTCGATCATCAGCTCCGCCGCAGTGGGATCGGTGAAATCGGAAAACAGCACGATCAGCGACCGGCGCTTCAGCCGCGAGGCAAGCGATGCGAGCGCGAGTGTGAAATTGGCTTCGCGCGTGCCGTAATCGAGGCTGGCCGCAGCCGCCTGCAATTGCGGAAAAGCGCGGCTTTCGGCCACGAACGGCGTCAGCAGCTGCGGCCGTTCGGCAAAGCCGTATAGCGCCACCCGGTCCCCCCCTTTCAGCGCGACATAGCTGGCGGTCAGCGCGGCGGTAACGGCCCGGTCGATCCGGGGCAGGCCGTCCAGATTTTCGCACATGGCCTGCCCGCAATCGAAGGCGAACACGATCTGGTTGTCACGTTCCGCCTCGTTTTCACGGGCGTAAAGCTTTGTGTGGCGGGCGGAGGCCTTCCAGTCGATCCGGCGGCGGTCCATGCCGGGTTCGAATTCCGACAGGGCTTCGAACTGGGTGCCTTCGCCGCGCACCCTGCGGGCGATCAGGCCGAATTGCGAATCGCGCAGGAAGTGCTGCAATTCGCGCGATCGGACCGGGGAAAGATCGGGCCAGACGCGCACCGCATGGGCCAGTTCCTGCCGCGCCTGCCGCTGCGCCAGATGCAGCGGGCCGGGCCAGCGAAGCCACAGCGCATCGATGGTGCCGGTGCCGCGCCGGGTGGGGCGGATGCCGGCCTGCCCGGTCCAGATGCCCGCGTCAGCCGAAGGGGTGAGCGACAGGGTGGCAGCCCCGCCATCGCCCAGCCGGGGATCAAACCCCAGTGCCACCTGCGGCGCCCCGCGGCCCCACATTTGCGCGATCTCCGCCACCACGCGCAGGGGGATGTCCTGCCCGGCTTCGGCATCGGCGGGGGCGATCAGCCGCAGGTCCAGCAGCGCGCCCGCCAGCAGCCCGTCGATCACCACCAGCAGGATCAGCACCACGCCCAGCAGCGGCGCGACCAGCCATGCGCCGGGTGCCAGCGCAGCGATGACCACCGCCACCGGGGCCAGCAGCGCAAGGCCCGCAAGGGCCGCCGCCGAAGGGACGATCGCGGTTTTCACGCGTTACTTCGGGGCCGGCGTCTGGTCGATGAAACTGGCCACCAGATCTTCCACCTGCCGCCCTTCGATCTCTGCCGCGGGGGACAGGATCAGGCGGTGGCGCAGCACGGCGGTGGCCAGTGCCTTCACGTCATCGGGCAGCACGTAATCGCGGCCATGCAGCGCGGCGCGGGCGCGGGCGGCATGGGCCAGCACCACGGCGGCGCGGGGTGATGCGCCATTGGCCAGATCGGCGCTGTCCCGCGTCGCCCGCACCAGCGCCACGGTGTAATCGATCACTTCGGGGGCCAGCGTCACCCTTTGCACGGCGGCCTGCGCTGCGCTGATGTCCGCCGGGCTGGCAACGGGCGCAATGCCGAAATCGGCCGCGCGCGGCGGGCCGCCCGCAACGGCAAAGCGGGTGACGATCGTCGCCTCTTCCGCCGCCGAAGGATAGGGCACCAGCAGCTTGAACAGGAACCGGTCCAGCTGTGCTTCGGGCAGGGGATAGACACCCTGATTCTCGATCGGGTTCTGCGTTGCCAGCACCATGAACCGGTCTGACAGCGCATGCGTTTCGCCGTCCAGCGTCACGCGGCGTTCCTGCATCGCTTCCAACAGGGCGGCCTGCGTCTTGGGCGGGGTGCGGTTGATCTCATCCGCCAGCAGCAGTTCGCGGAAGATCGGGCCGCGCGTCAGGGTGAACTGGCTGGTCTGGAAGTTGAACAGGTTGGAACCCAGGATATCGCCCGGCAGCAGATCGGGCGTAAACTGGATGCGGCCGAATTCCAGACCCGTTGCAGCGGCGAAGCACTGGGCCAGAAAGGTCTTGGCCGTGCCCGGCGGGCCTTCCAGCAGCACGTGGCCCTGCGCCATCAGGGCAATTGCCAGATGGTCTACCACTTCATCCTGCCCGACGATGGCCTTGGCCACTTCGGCACGAATGGCATCGGCCAGTGCGCGGGTCTGTTCCAGCGACAGGGTCATGGGGTCAGCGTCCTTTCGAGTGTTCGCAATGCCACGGCAGCGCGCAGCAGGTCGGCAGGCTTGCGCGCCTGCCGCAAGGTATTGATCGTGCGGTCATAATCTTCCGCAACCCCGCGCCGGGCCAAGGCCGCCAGCAAAGCGGGTTCGTCGGTGGCGCGCAGGCCCAACTGCCTCGCCATGCGCGCCGCGACCAGCGCGGCATAGGGCGCACCCAGCAAGTGCCACCGCCGCGCGCGCTGCACCAGCGCCGCCCCGTTGGTTGCCAATTCGCGCTTGCCCATCGCCCCGTTGGCTGCGCTGACGAGCGGCGGGCCAAACCGGCGGAATGCGCGCCAGCCCACCAGCACGGCGGCCAGCAACAGGCACAGCGTCGCAGCCAGAAATGGCGGTTCGAACGCCAGTGTCAGCAGGTTTTCGCTGCGGCCCAGCCCTGCCTGCGTCAGGTCGAACAGGATCGGCAGATCGCCGCGGCCCCCCGTGGCGCGTTCCACCAGCGTCACGGCCAGTTGCGCGCGCGTGCGGTCCGCCAGCGCGTAATTGTCCAGCAGATCGGGTTCCGCCACCACGATCACCGGCCAGCCGTTACCGCTTGCGTCATCGCCAAGCGTCCCGGCCAGCATCCGCCCTTCGGCATCGACCAGCGGCGTGATCGGCCCGCCCTTGATCCACTGCATCCGGTCGGGCGCGGGCAGGGTGCCGGACAGGCCCAGCCCTTGCCAGCGCTGCGCCTTTCCGGCGGAGACCTGCATCCCGCGGAACAGGGCGATCTTGCCCGCCCAGTCGGGCACGGCGTTTCCGGCAAGAATGACCCAGCCCGGCTGCGCGCCTTTCAGCTTGAGCGCATCCACCGGCATGGCCACCCATTTGGGCAGGATAAGCAGCGTCGGGCCGATGGCGCGGCGGTCCGCGATGATCTTGTTCAGTTCGTCCGGATCAGCAACGGGAGTGGGCGTCAGCACCAGCAGTGCGCGGTCCTTCAGCCGTCCTTCACCGCGTGAAAGCACCACCGCATGGCCGCGCTTTTGCAGCAGTTCTACCAGCCCTGCATAGCCGTTGAGACCATTGGCAGCACCGTGGCCGCCGCCATCGCGGTCCCGCCGGCCATCCAGCCCGGCGCCCACGGCATAGAGCAACACCAGCAGCGCCAGCGCCCCAACCAGCACGATGCCCAACACCGCGCGCGGCTGGAATGGGCTGGCGCTGGCGTTCATCGGCTGGCACCGGTGGCCAGCGCGAAATCGGCATAGGCGGCGCGGGCTGCGGACCAGTCCTCCGCCGAAAGGCCGCGCAGCGCGAACAGGCTGCGTTCCACCCGGTCGGCCATCACGCCGAACGCCGTGCGCGCAGGCGGCGACAGCGCGGGCAGGGCCGCAATTTCGCGCGCCGTGCTGGACACTTCGATCAGGCCGGGGCGCTCCGCCGCGATCTGCTGCACCGATCGGCGCAGCAGCAGATGGGTTGCTTCGTCGAACCGGCCTTGCGCGGCCAACTGGTCGGCATCTTCCAGCAGCGCTCGTGCTTCCCCTTCGGCGGGCGTCCAGCCGGGCGATTCGAGCGGGGTTGCACGCGGCTTGCGCGCGGGCAGCATCCGCCACAGCAGATAGAGCAGCAGCGCGGCGACCAGCGCGCCGGCGGCCCAGGCCACGGCGGTGCCGGACAGGCCGATCATCCGCCCCAGCGCGGTCAACGCTTCGCCAATCGGGGCCAGCAAGCGGCGCAGGAAGCGGCCGAGCGCCTCCAGCCAGTCAGGCGCATGGGGCACCTTGGGCATGTTCAGCGGGGTGAATTGCAGATCGGTATCTCCGCGCACGGCGGCCCAATCGTGCGCGAAGCCGCTGTCCGTGGCGGAAGTGTCCCCCGAAGCCTTCGTCACGCGCGCAGTGGTGGCATGGGCCGCCCTTGCGTGCAACTGCCTAGCCGCGCGGACGGGCCTGCGGATAGCTGCCGAGGATGCGCAGTTCCTTGCAGTGGAAGGCCAGTTCTTCCAGCGCGTTGTCCACCGCGGGATCACCCGGCGCGCCCACGATGTCGACAAAGAACATGGTCGCGGAAAAGCTGGCCCCGTGCTGGTAGCTTTCCAGCTTGGTGATGTTGACGCCGTTGGTGGCAAAGCCGCCCAGCGCCTTGTACAGCGCGGCGGGCACGTTCTTCACTTCGAACACGAAAGTGGTCATCGCGGCCCGATTGGCCAGACTGGCCGGGTCCAGCGGGTCTTTCGCCAGCACCACGAACCGGGTGGTGTTGTCGGCCGCATCGGCGATGTCTTCGGCCACGATCTTCAGGCCATACAGTTCCGCCGCGATACGCGGGGCCACCGCGCAGAAGGCCGGATCGCCCAGTTCCTTCACGAAAGCGGCGGCGCCGGCGGTATCGGCATAGGACATCGGCACAATGCCGTGTTCGCGCAGGTATCGGCGTGTCTGCCCCAGCCCTTGCGGGTGGGAATAGGCGGCGGTGAACGGCCCATCGCCCAGCGCCATCACGGCATAACGGATCGGCAGGAAATGTTCGCCCACCACTTTCAGCCCGCTTTCCGGCAGCAGGAAATGGATATCGGCCACACGCCCGTGCTGCGAATTTTCGATCGGGATGATCGCGCTGCCGGCTGCGCCGCTGGCCACGGCGTCCAGCGCGTCTTCGAAGCTGAAGCACGGCAGCGGCAGGCAATCGGCATCCCATTCCAGCGCCGCGCGGTGCGAATTGGCCCCCGGCGCGCCCTGAAACGCCACGGCGCGGCCCGGATCGGCAGCGGCGGCAGCGCGCATTTGCGCGACGAGAGCGAGGGCGGGGGCGGGGAAACTGTCCATGGGGCGGTGCGGGTAACGGCGCTGCCCGCCAGCGACAAGACTTATCGTGGTGCTCCGGTGAAGGGGCACAGGCGGGAAGCAGGCAATCTGCGTTGAATGCACCTATGCTCTTGCGCCACGGGCGCACCGCCACTAGAGCGGCGCGCAAAGCGCAAGAGTGGCAGAAAACCCCCGATGAACGACCGTTTCAACACCATCGCCGGCTGGACCCTTTTCGCAGGCATCGTGGCCCTTGGGCTTTCGATCCTGAGCGGAATGTATTTCCGGGCCGACAAGCATAACCGTCCCGAACAGCTCGGCTATGTAATCGAAGGCGCAGAAGAAGATGGCCCCAAGGCAGCCGGGCCGTCGCTCGCTGTCCTGCTGGCCAGCGGTTCTGCATCGGCCGGTGAAGCCATCTTCGCCAAGTGCACGTCGTGCCACACGATCGCTTCGGGCGGCGCCAACGGCATCGGTCCGAACCTGTTCGGCGTGATCGGAAAGCCGATCGGCAAGCATGCCGCAGGCTTCGCCTATTCGGATGCGATCAGCGGCCACGGCGGTGACTGGACGTACGAAAACATCAACACCTGGCTGACCAGCCCGAAGGCTTTCGCGCCTGGCACGAAGATGAGCTTCGCGGGCCTGTCCAAGCCGGAAGATCGCGCCAACGTGATCCTGTTCCTGATGTCCAACGGCGGTGGTCCGGCCCTGCCGACCCCTGAAGCCGCTGCTGCGCCGACGGATGCTGCCGCTGCACCGACCGATGCGGCTGCAACGCCTGCCGCCGATCCGGCTGCTGCTGCCGCGACCCCGGCTGCTGCGGCACCTGCTGCCAAGTAACAGCAACACGGAATAGCAAAAGGCCCGGGCCGGGTTGACCGGTCCGGGCCTTTTTTATTGCCAGCAGGCGCGGCGGTTATTCGCGCCCCTTGAACCCTTGCGCGATCACGTACCATTCGGAGCTGCCCTTGCGGCTCGCGGGTGGTTTGGCGTGTTTCACTGTGCGGAAGTGCTTCTTCAGCAGCGCCAGCAGTTCCACGTCGGTGCCGCCAGCCAGCACCTTGGCCACGAAGGCCCCGCCTTCTTCCAGCACTTCCACCGCGAAATGCGCGGCGGCTTCCACCAGCCCCATCGTCCGCAGGTGATCGGTCTGCTTGTGGCCGACGGTGTTGGCGGCCATGTCGGACAGCACCAGATCGGGTGCGCCGTCCAGTGCCTGCGTCAGCCGGTCGGGCGCGGCATCATCCATGAAATCCATCTGGAAGATGGTGACGCCTTCGATCGGATCGGTTTCCAGCAGATCGATGCCGGCAATCGCTGCGCGCGGGGAAATCTTGCGGACCACCTGGCTCCACCCGCCCGGCGCGATGCCCAGATCGAGCACGCGCTGCGCGCCTTTCAGCAGGGCGAATCGTTCATCCAGTTCGATCAGCTTGTATGCCGCGCGGCTGCGATAGCCGTCGGCCTTGGCCTGTTTCACGTAAGGGTCGTTCAGCTGGCGCTCCAGCCAGCGGACGGAAGACGCGGTGCGTCCACGCCCAGTCTTGACCCGGCGGTCGGAATCCTTGCCGGAGCGGCTCATCGTTGTCCCTTCAAGCGGCGCATGGAGGCCTGCGTTTCGGTGCCATCCGCATCGGCGGCCATCAGGCTGCGCAGGATGCCTTCACGGATGCCCCGGTCGGCAACGCCGAGCCGGTGGGCAGGCCAGATATCGAGGATTGATTCGAGGATCGCGCAACCCGCCACTACCAGATCGGCGCGTTCGTTGCCGATGCAGGGCAGGGTGCGGCGTTCTTCGGGTGCCATGCCGGAAAGACGCAGCGAGATATCGCGCATCGACGACGCGGGCACGATCAGCCCGTCCACCGCCTTGCGATCGTATTGCGGCAGGTCGAGATGCAGGCTGGCCAGCGTGGTCACCGTGCCGCTGGTGCCCAGCAATCGCAGATCGGGTGTGGCTTGCGGGCCGATACGTGCGGCGAAAGCGGCGAAACTGTCCGTCACCAGCCGGCGCATTTCAGTATAACGCGCCAGCCGCGCTTCCGCGCTGCTTTCATCCCCGCCAACGGTTTCGGTCAGCGAAACGACGCCCCACGGCACGCTGTCCCAATCAAGGATGCGTGGCACCGGGGCGCCGGGTTCGATCAGGACCAGTTCGGTCGATCCGCCGCCGATGTCGAAGATAACTGCCGGTCCGATGCCGTCTTCCAGCAGGATATGGCACCCGAGAACCGCCAGCCGCGCCTCTTCCTGCGCGGAAATGATATCCAGCCGGATGCCGGTTTCGCGATAGACCCGTTCGATGAAATCGTTGCCGTTGGTGGCGCGGCGGCAGGCTTCGGTTGCGACCGACCGGGCAAGGAAGACGTTGCGGCGCTTCAGCTTTTCAGCGCAGATTTTCAGCGCGCCCACGGCCCGGTCCATTGCCGCATCGCTGAGCCGGCCGGTCTGGGCCAACCCTTCGCCCAGCCGCACAACGCGGCTGAAGGCATCGATGACGGCAAAGTTTTCGTCCGCCGGGCGGGCGATCAGCAGGCGGCAGTTGTTGGTGCCCAGATCGATGGCGGCATAGGCCTGCCGTGACTGCCGCGCCGGCGGGCGACGCCATGCGCCATTGTCCGGAGCGCCATTCCGCTGCCTGTCGCCGGCCGGGGCCGCGCGGGGCTCGCGTGGTCGGGCACCTGCCGGCTTCTTTGCCGGCCTTTTGCCCCGATCACTTCCGGCGGTGCCCCGCCGATCGTCCGGCGGAATGACGTCCGCCATGGTAATTCCAATTCCATCTTATCGTTCTTCCCGCGCCGGGGAGCATCGCTGCCCGGGCGGAACTTGGCGGCTACGATAGGGGATGGGGCGCACCGGGGCAAGGCGCGCGGGCGCTGTGCCCGAAACGGGCCTGAAATGGGCCGGAAAACGCCTCGTGTGGCGATTAATAGATAGTTTCACCTGTTTCCGGCTTGACCGAAGCGACCTCAGGCAGGAAGATACCTGCGCTGCCGGGTGGTTCGCCATCCGGAAGTGCCGCGGGAGAGATCCCGATCCCCGTCCGCAACGATCGGGGAAACGGACGCCGAAGGAGCAACCGCCCCGGAAACTCTCAGGCAAAAGGACCGCGGCACGGTTACGGCGCTCTGGAAAGCGGACGGGCAGCTGCCCGTCCCACCGACGGTGTAAGCCCGCAGGCAATCCCTGCCGGCCAAACTCTCAGGTCCACCGACAGAGGGGGCGATGGTGAAGATGCCCGCTGCGGGCATCGCCATTGCTTGTCGGGGTGATCGCGTGGGCGATATCGCAACAATCGAAAATGCCGGGGCTGCTGCAGAGCTGCCCTTGCCGCTGGATGCGTGGCATCGCGCGCACGGCGCACGCATGGTGCCTTTCGCGGGTTATGCCATGCCGATCCAGTACGAAGGGATCGTGGCCGAACACGAATGGACCCGCCACCATGCGGGCCTGTTCGATGTCAGCCACATGGGCCAGATCACCGTCGCGGGCGCGGGGGCAACTGCTGCGCTGGAAGCCTTGCTGCCAGTCGATCTTGCCGCGCTGAAGCCCGGCCGCATCCGCTATTCGCTGCTGCTGGCGCAGGACGGCGGCATTCTGGACGATCTGATGATCACCAATGTCGGCGGCGCTGGAGTCGAAGGCGCGGGGGCCGGCGCTGGGAAGGAGGCGTTCTACCTCGTCGTCAATGGCGCGACCAAGCATGATGACATTGCCCACATGCGCGCGCTGCTGCCTGCCGGGCTGGACTTCACCTACATGGCGGATCAGGCGCTGCTGGCCTTGCAGGGGCCGCAAGCTGCGGCTGTGCTGGACGCACTGCTGCCGGGCGTTTGTGCCGGACTGACCTTCATGCGATCCGTTGTTGCGGAATGGCAGGGCATGGGCCTGCGCATCGGCCGGTCAGGCTATACGGGGGAGGACGGGTTCGAAATCTCGGTCCCCGCGCTGGGTGCAGAGGCGTTCGCCACTGCCCTGCTTGCCGATCCCCGGGTGAAACCCATCGGCCTTGGCGCGCGCGATTCCCTGCGGCTGGAAGCCGGGCTGCCCCTTTACGGTCACGACATGACCGCTGCCGTGGACCCGGTTTCGGCCGATCTGTCCTTTGCCATTTCCAAGCGGCGGCGGCTTGAAGGCGGGTATCCGGGTGCAGACCGGATCGCCGCGCTGCTGGCGCAAGGCTCGGCGCGCAAGCGGGTGGGCATGGTGCTGGAAGGCCGCCTGCCCGCGCGGGAAGGCGCACCGGTCTTTGCCGGGGACGTGCAAGTTGGCACGCTCACATCCGGTGGCTTTGCCCCCACCATGGGGCAGCCGATTGCCATGGCCTATGTCGATACCGCCCACGGCGCTCCCGGCACGGCGCTGACCATCGAAGTGCGCGGGCGGCGGCTGGAGGCCGTCGTCACCCCGATGCCCTTCGTCCCCCACACCTATCACCGCGCAGGAGCCGCAAAATGACCCGCTATTTCACCGAAGAACACGAATGGATCGAGGTCGAAGGCGATACCGCCACCATCGGCATCACCGATTACGCGCAAGGGCAGCTGGGCGATCTGGTGTTCGTCGAAGTGCCCAAGCCCGGCGCCGTGCTGGCCAAGGGCAAGGATGCTGCCGTGGTGGAATCGGTCAAGGCCGCATCGGATGTCTATTCCCCTGTTTCGGGGACGGTCATCGAAGGCAATCCCGCGATCGAGGATGATCCCGCGCTGGTGAACGCCGACCCGCAAGGGGAAGGCTGGTTCTTCCGCCTGACCATCGCCGATGAAGGCGAGCTGGACGGCCTGATGGACGCCGCCGCCTACAAGGAATTTCTGGCCGATCTCGATTGATCGCAAGGCCCAAAGGAAAACCGCACCATGCGTTATCTTCCGCTTACCCATGCCGACCGATCCGCCATGCTGGACGTGGTCGGCGCGCCTTCAGTCGAGGCGCTGTTTGTCGATGTCCCCGAAGAAGCGCGCCTGCCGGGCGTGATCGAAGGCCTGCCGCTGCACGCCAGTGAACTGGCGGTGGATCGGCACATGACCCGTCTGGCCGGGCAGAACCTGTCCGCCGGTGCCGCGCCGTTCTTCTTGGGCGCAGGGGCCTATCGCCACCATGTCCCGGCTTCTGTCGATCATCTGATCCAGCGGGGTGAATTCCTCACCGCCTATACCCCTTACCAGCCGGAAATCGCGCAAGGCACCTTGCAGATCCTGTTCGAATTCCAGAGCCAGGTCGCGCGTCTGCTGGGCTGCGACGTGGCCAATGCGTCGATGTACGATGGCTCCACCGCCTGCTGGGAAGCGGTGGTGATGGCCCGGCGGATCACCCGGGGGGGCGGTGCCCTGCTGTCATCCGGGCTGCACCCGCACTATGCCGCCACCATCCAGACCATGGCGCGGTTCACCGGCGATACGGTCCATCACACTGCCCCGCACCTGTCCCCTGACTGCGACGATGCCACGCTGATCGCCGCGATCACCGACGATACCAGCTGCGTGGTGGTGCAGTATCCCGACATTCTTGGCCGCCTGCCCGATCTGGCGGCCATCGGTGCGGCTGCTCAGGCAAAGGGCGCGCTGCTGGTGGCCGTGGTGACCGAGCCGGTGGCACTGGGCGCGATTGAAAGCCCCGGCGCGCTGGGGGCCGATATCGTGGTGGGGGAAGGGCAGTCCATCGGCGTCGGCCTGCAATTCGGCGGGCCATACCTCGGCCTGTTCGCCACCCGCGCACAATATGTGCGGCAGATGCCGGGGCGGCTGTGCGGGGAAACGGTGGACGCGGCGGGCCAGCGCGGTTTCGTACTGACGCTGTCCACCCGCGAACAGCATATCCGCCGCGAAAAGGCGACCAGCAACATCTGCACCAATTCGGGCCTGTGTGCGCTGGCCTTCAGCGTGCACATGACCTTGCTGGGCGAAAAGGGGTTGCGGGCGCTGGCGGCGGAAAACCACCGTCTGGCGTGCCTTGCAGCGGACCGGCTGGCGCAAGTGCCGGGGGTGGAGGTGGTGAACACCAGCTTCTTCAACGAATTCACCCTGCGGATTGCGGGTGATGCGCGGCAGGTCGTGCGCGATCTGGCGGCGAAGGGCGTGCTGGCGGGCGTATCGCTGGGCCGCCTGTTCCCCGCGCATGACGCTCTCGCTTCCGGCCTGCTGGTGGCTGTGACGGAAACCGTGACCCCTGAAGATATCGAAGCCTTGGCCACCGGCCTGACGGAGATGCTGGCATGAACATCAATCCCGCCGGATGGCGCCCCCATTCGCCCGAAACATCGAGCGCGGATCTGCCCGAAACCCCCACCTTCACCGGCAATCGCGGCCTGATGCTGGAAGAACCGCTGATTTTCGAAATCGGCGGCGCGGACACCTGCGGCGTCGATCTGCCCGAACCCGTTGCCGGCCCCAACCGGCTGGGCGGCAGGGACCGCAAGGGCGCGATTGGCCTGCCCGGCCTGTCGGAACCCGAAACGGTGCGCCATTACACGCGCCTCAGCCGCCAGAACTACGCCATCGACTGCGGCATCTTCCCGCTCGGTTCGTGCACGATGAAGCACAACCCGCGCCTGAACGAAAAGGTCGCCCGGCTGCCCGGCTTTGCCGATCTGCACCCGATGCAGCCGGAATCGACCATTCAGGGTGCGCTTCGCGTGATTGACGAACTGGCCGACTGGCTGATTACGCTGACCGGCATGACCGCCGTGGCGATGAGCCCGAAGGCCGGCGCCCACGGCGAACTGTGCGGCATCCTGTGCATCCGCGCTGCGCTGGAGGCGCGCGGAGATGCGCGCGAAGTGATTCTGGTGCCGGAAAGCGCCCACGGCACCAATCCCGCTACCGCCGCGTTCGCCGGATACCGGGTGGAAGGCATCCCTGCCACGGCGGAAGGGCGGGTCGATTTCGATGCCCTGACGGCGCGGCTGGGGCCGGACGTGGCCGGGGTGATGATTACCAATCCCAACACCTGCGGCCTGTTCGAACGCGATCTGAAGGCCATTTCCGATGCCGTCCACGCAGCCGGCGGCTTCGTCTATTGCGACGGGGCAAACTTCAACGCCATCGTCGGCCGGGTGCGTCCGGGCGATCTGGGCGTGGATGCGATGCACATCAACCTGCACAAGACCTTCTCCACCCCGCACGGCGGTGGTGGGCCGGGTTCCGGGCCGGTGGTGCTGTCCGCCGCGCTCGCCCCCTTCGCGCCGCTGCCGTTCGTGCAGAAAACGGCAGCCGGGAACTTGACGCTGGTGGAAGAGGAAAGCGCCGCCACCGATGCCCCGCACAGCTTTGGCCGGATGGCCGCGTTTCAGGGCCAGATGGGCATGTTCACCCGCGCGCTCGCCTATATCCTGTCGCACGGTGCGGATGGCTTGCGGCAGGTGTCGGGCGATGCGGTGCTGAACGCCAATTACATGCTGCGTTCGCTGGAAGACGTGCTCGACGCACCGTTCGCCGGCACTGGCCCCTGCATGCACGAGGCGCTGTTCAGCGACAGCACCTTTGCCAAGGGCGTGACCACGCTGGACGTGGCCAAGGGGCTGATCGACGAAGGGTTCCACCCGATGACGATGTATTTCCCGTTGGTGGT
>JBDLVD010000014.1:0-25278 GCA_039804965.1 Pseudomonadota bacterium | reverse complement strand
CGAAGTCCGAACTGTTTCTGGTCGAAGGCGATTCCGCCGGCGGCAGTGCCAAGAGCGGGCGTGACAGCCAGTATCAGGCGATCCTGCCGTTGCGCGGCAAGATCCTGAACGTGGAACGCGCGCGGTTCGATCGCATCATCGGCAGCCGCGAAGTGGGCACGCTGATTCAGGCGATGGGCACCGGCCTGCGCGACGAATTCAACCTCGACAAGCTGCGCTATCACAAGATCGTCATCATGACGGACGCCGACGTCGACGGGGCGCATATCCGCACCCTGTTGCTGACGTTCTTCCACCGCCAGATGCCGGAAATCGTCAAGGCCGGGCACCTGTTCATCGCCCAGCCGCCGCTGTTCAAGGTCGCCAAGGGCCGCAGCGAAGTCTACCTGAAGGACCAGCCCGCGCTCGATCGCTATCTGGTCAGCGCCGGGTTGCAGGGCCGGGTGCTGGAAACCGCGGGCGGGGCCCGTGGCGGCGCCGATCTGGAAACGCTGGTTGAACACGCGCTGCGGATGCAGAGCCTGATGGGCTTCGTTTCGCGCAAGTATAACACGGGGCTGGTGGAAGCGATGGCGCTGGCCGGCGCGCTGGATACCGACATCACCGCGCAGCAGCGCCGGACCGCGCTGGAAAAGGCGGCCGCGCATCTGCAGATGGGTGATCCCGACGCGACATGGTCCACCGATCTGGCCGACGATGGCGCGATCACGTTTGCCCGTACGTGGCGCGGCGTGACCGACGCCCACCTGATCGAAGCCGGTTTTGTCGGCAGCGCCGAAGCCCGCAAGCTGCACAAGCTGGCGCAGGAACAGGCCGAAGCCTACCTCTCCCCCGCCAAGCTGAGCAAGGGGACGATGGAAGCCGAACCGGAACCGGTGACGGACGAAGAAGGCGAAGAAGCGCCCGCCGCGATCGCCGCCGAAGGATCGATCACACGGCCCAGCCAGCTGCTGGAAGCCGTGCTGATCGCGGGCCGCAAGGGTCTCGCCATCAGCCGGTACAAGGGTCTGGGCGAAATGAACGCCGAACAGCTTTGGGAAACCACGCTGGACCCGGAAAACCGCGCGCTGTTGCAGGTGAAGGTCGAAGACGCCGACGTGACGGACGAAATCTTCACCCGCCTGATGGGCGACGTGGTGGAACCGCGCCGCGAATTCATCCAGCAGAACGCGCTGAACGTCGCCAATCTGGACGTCTGATACGACTGGCCCCGGCGCTGCGACAGGCCGGGGCCAGTTGTCTTGATCGTTTCATCTTGAAAGCGCAGGCTGCGCTCCATGCCCAGCCTTCTTCCTCGCAGGATTCTGCTGTTGCCCGCGCTGCTGGCGCTGGCGGCCTGCGCCACCGTTTCTCCACCTTCCGCAGTGCCGGGTCCGGTGACGGTCGGCCTGATCGCCATCAACGATTTTCACGGCAACATCGAACCGCCCCGGCAATCGGTGGAGGCCCCGCTTACCGATGGCGGAAAAGTGCGCGTGCCGGTGGGCGGCGCAGCCTATCTGGCCAGCGCAATAGATGGCTTGCGGGCGAAATATCCCGACCATCTGGTGGTATCGGCAGGTGATCTGATCGGCGCATCCCCGATCACGTCCTCGCTGTTCCTCGATGAACCGACCATCGGCGTGATGAATCGCATCGGGCTGGATTTCAACGCGGTCGGCAATCACGAATTCGATCGCGGGCAGGCCGAATTGCTGCGGATGCAGCGCGGCGGATGCGAAAAGCTGACCGTGCGCGAACCGTGCCGCGTGGAGCCGCAGTTCACCGGGGCGAAGTTCCACTTCCTTGCCGCCAACGTCACCACGCCTTCGGGGGCGACGCTGTTCCCGGCGAGCGCGCTGCGCAGTTTCGGCAAGGGCCGGGCGAAAGTGACCGTGGGGCTGATCGGCCTGACCTTGAAGGACACCCCCAACCTCGCTTCCCCTTCGGGCGTCACCGGGCTGACTTTCGCGGACGAGGCCGACACCATCAACCGCGAAGTCGGCCGGCTGAAAAGGCAAGGCGCGGATGCAATCGCTGTGCTGATCCATCAGGGCCTCTACACCACGGTTCCCTACAATGATCACAGTTGCGGCGGCGTTTCGGGCGATCTGCTGAAAGTGCTGTCGCGGCTCGATCCGCAGGTCGATCTGGTCATTTCCGGGCACACCCACTGGGCCTATGTCTGCGATTACACGCAGATCGATCCGGCCCGGCATTTCCTCGTGACTAGCGCCGGCGTCTATGGCGAACTGGTGACGGACATTTCCATCGCCATCGATCCCGTTGCCGGGCGCGTGGTGTCCCGCCGCGCCGACAACGTGCTGGTGCAGGGCAAAGCCTTCACCAATGCCCGCGGCACAGTCGCCAATACCGACGCTGTGCCGCGCTTCGCCCCGCGTGCCGATATTGCAGACTATGTCAGCCTCTATACCCGCGCGGTGAAGGCCGAAGCAGGCCGGGTGATTGGCCATCTGGATGGCGGGCTGGCGGCCAAGCCCCCCATGGCGACTGTGGAAACGGCGCTGGGCAACATGCTGGCCGACATGCAACTCGCCGCAACGTCCGCACCCGACCGCGGTGCAGCGCAGATCGCACTGATGAACAACAGCGGCATCCGCACCGAACTGGCGCCCGGACCAGACGGCAGCGTGACTTTCGGGCAGATATTCGCCGTCCAGCCGTTCGCCAACACGCTGGTGACCAAGAGCTTCACCGGCGCGCAATTGCATGCCCTGCTGGAACAGCAGTTTGACGACGAAGGCATCCAGCAGGCGTTCTCCTCTTCTGCCGGGTTCACTTTCGCGTTCGACCTGTCGCGGCCCGTGGGGCAACGGGTATCCGCCGTGGCGCTGGATGGCATGCCGATCAACGATGCGGCGATCTACCGGGTGACGATGAACAGCTTCCTCGCCAGTGGCGGCGATGGCTTTACCGTGTTCCGCGACGGGACCGATGTGGTCAATGGCGCGGTGGATCTTGACGCGGCGGAGGCGTGGTTCCGCGCGGCCCCGCGCCGCAGCCTGCCGGCGACGGGTCGCTTGCGCAACCTGACGCCGGCAGTGCCGCAGTAAGCGGCGCGATCAGCCGAAAAGCTTGTTGGCGGTATTGGCCACGCGGCGGCCGAGGTAACGCGCACCGTCGAGTTCGATCTCGCTCGGCTGGCGGCTGCCGTCACCATTGGCGATGGTGCTGGCACCATAGGGCGAACCGCCGTTGACGGCATCATTGGCCAGCTGGCCGGCAAAGCCATAATCCAGCCCGACGATGGTCATGCCGAAATGCAGCAAGTTGGTCAGGATCGAAAACTGCGTGGTTTCCTGCCCACCGTGCTGGCTGGCCGTGCCGGTGAAGGCCGCGCCGACCTTCCCATTCAGCGCGCCGCGCGCCCACAGGCCACCGGCCTGATCGAGAAAGGCCGCCATCTGGCTGCTGATCCGGCCAAAGCGCGTGCCTGTGCCGACCACGATCGCGTCATAATTTTCCAGATCGGCAATGGTCGCGACAGGCGCGGCCTGATCCAGCTTGAAGTATGCAGCCTTGGCGACATCGTCCGCCACGGTTTCAGGCACCCGCTTGATGTCGACCGTCGCGCCGGTTTCGCGCGCGCCTTCGGCGATGGCGGCCGCCATCTGTTCGAGGTGGCCATAGGTGGAATAATAAAGGACGAGAACGCGGCTCATGAACTGGCTCCTGCTGGATAGGTTGCACAGTCGGATAGCGGGCCACCGCTTCTGTGCGAAGCCAGATAGTTTGGAGGCATTTGTTCGACTTTATCGAACAAGGGCGCCCACCGCCTTCACATTCTGAACACGCCGAACTGCGGCGCGGGCGGGATCGGCGCTTCGCGGCAGGCGGACAGGGCCAGCGCCAGCACATCGCGGGTCTGCACCGGATCGATCACGCCATCATCCCACAGCCGCGCGGTGGCGTAATAGGGATTGCCTTCCGCTTCATACTTCTCGCGGATTGGCGTCTTGAAGGCTTCTGCCTGTTCCGGCGTCCAACTGGCGGCATCGCGGTGCACGGTGGCCAGCACGCTGGCTGCCTGTTCGCCGCCCATCACGGATATGCGCGCATTGGGCCACGTGAACAGGAACCGCGGGGAATAGGCGCGGCCGCACATGCCGTAATTGCCCGCGCCGAAACTGCCGCCGATTACCACGGTGATCTTGGGCACTTGCGCAGTCGCCACCGCTGTCACCAGTTTGGCCCCGTGGCGGGCAATCCCTTCGGCTTCGTATTTCCCGCCGACCATGAAACCCGACACGTTCTGCAGGAACAGCAGAGGCACACCGCGCTGGCACGCCAGTTCGATGAAATGCGCGCCCTTGGTGGCGCTTTCCGAAAACAGCACCCCGTTGTTGGCCAGGATCGCCACCGGCATCCCCGCGATATGGGCAAAGCCGCAAACCAGCGTCGATCCGTACAGCGCCTTGAATTCATGGAACTGGCTGCCATCAACCAGCCGCGCGATCACTTCATGCACATCATATGGCGCGCGCACGTCCTGCGGGATGATGGCGTACAGCTCTTCCGCATCATACAGCGGCGCACGCGGATCGGGATGCGCAGCCGCTTGGGCCGCCGGTGCGGGCGGGCAGTGGCTGACGATATCGCGCAGGATCGTCAGCGCGTGTTCGTCATTTTCCGCCAGATGATCGGCCACGCCGCTTTTGCGCGCGTGCAGATCGCCGCCGCCAAGATCCTCCGCGCTGATCTCCTCGCCCGTGGCGGCCTTCACCAGCGGTGGGCCCGCAAGGAAAATGGTCCCCTGACCGCGCACGATCACCGTCTCGTCACTCATCGCCGGGACATAGGCCCCGCCGGCCGTGCAACTGCCCATCACGCAAGCGATCTGCGGAATGCGGCGGGCAGACATCTGCGCCTGATTGTAGAAGATGCGGCCAAAATGGTCGCGGTCGGGGAACACGTCTGACTGGTGCGGCAGGTTGGCCCCGCCGCTGTCCACCAGATAGAGGCACGGCAGGTGGTTTTCGGCGGCGATTTCCTGCGCGCGCAGATGCTTCTTCACCGTCAGCGGGAAATAGGTGCCGCCCTTCACCGTCGCATCGTTGGCCAGCACCATGCATTGCCGCCCGGAAACGCGCCCGATGCCCGCGATCAGCCCCGCACCGGGCACTTCGCCATCATACAGCCCACCCGCCGCAAGCTGGCCGATTTCAAGGAACGGCGAACCCGGATCGAGCAACCGTTCCACCCGTTCGCGCGGCAGCAGCTTGCCACGCGCGGTGTGGCGCTGGCGGCTCCCTTCCGGGCCGCCAAGCGCCGCCTGTGCCACGCGCTGGCGCAAATCATCGGCCAGCGCGCGGTTATGCGCCGCCGTCGCCTGCGCTTCGGCACTGGAAAGATCGGTTCGGGATGGAAGGGCGGGCGCGGTCATGATGTCGTAGGGCTGTTCAGCCGCTTCAACGGCCGATTGAGCAGGCGGATCCACAGCGGAATGGTCATCATCCCCATCTGGCTGAATTGCGGGATGATGAAAGTCAGCAAGACCGCAAACAGTGCCCCCAGAATGACCGAAAGGCTGCCGTTGCCTGCCCCCGTCAAGGGAACATCGGACAGCCCCAGCCGGTCGATCCTGCGGACCATCAGCCAACCGACCATAGCCGTCACCAGCAGTGTCAGGTTGTAGAACAACGCCGGCCCGATCTGGCCGAGATTGCTGCCCAGCATCGCGGTGGAAAACGGCATGAAAGCAATCGTCAGCAGATAGATAAGATTGGGCCACATCAACCGCTGATCGAACACCTTCACGTGTGCCATCAGATCGTGATGCGTCATCCAGAAACGGCCAATGACAAGAAAGCTCAGGACGAACGCGAAGAATTTCGGAAACAACTCTGCCAAAACCCTGCCCAGTTCGGCCAGTCCGCCGCCGGCAAAATGGGGGACTTCAATTTCCAGCACCAGCAGCGTGATCGCAATTGCGAACACTGCATCGGAAAAGAACACCATCCGTTCAAGTGGATGATCCATGCCCGGCCTGGTCATAGCAGCAGCACCCCTTCCCGCGATTTCACGTACCGGGGTGCTGCCGCTGTTGGCATCACTTGTCCAGATGCGCCGCAAAGAACGGCAGGACCACGTCGCCGAACCGCTGACCGATCTTGTCGGTGTGCGTGCCTTCGTAAGTGGCCCACTGGTGATTTATGCCGAACTTGGCCAATTCTTCGTGGATCAGCGTGTCGTCGGCGATCAGGCCATCCTTGGTCCCCACATCGAGACCGATCGCATCATAGCTGCGCAGTGCATCGAGGTGGCTGGCGACCATCGCATAGGGGCTGTTGTTGGCCCATTTGGCAATTACCAGCGGATCGACCTTGCCATCCCTGATCGGCCAATCAACGAAGAACGGCGGGTTCTTGGGATTGGGCGCCCAGGCGACTGCGGAAGCAAGTCCGGCGCGCATCCCGAACCCGGCGGAATCGACCTTGTCGTGCGGCACTGCGGCCATCGCCGTGGCGCTTTCCACCGTTTCGCCCCGCGGGCTGACGCAGCAGGCGCTTTGCGCATAGACGCTGTCGAACACGCCTGGATAAGTCATCGCAGTGACCAGCGTGCCGTACCCGCCCATCGAATGCCCGGCGAGGCCACGCCCCGAACGCTTGGCGATCGTGCGGTAATGGCTGTCCATGTAGGCGACCAGATCCTTGGCCACGAACTGGCGGAAATTGCCCGTAGTCACCGAGTTGGAATACATGCTGCCGCCCATCTTGGTCAGCGTATCCGGCACGACCACGATGAATTCGGCGCCCTTGGCCGCATTGGCGGCAACCGCATCGGCCACCTTCATGTAATTGTAGAAATTGCGCCCATCGATGGCGAAGCCGTGCAGGTAATAGACCACCGGATACCGCTTCTTCGGGTTCTTGGCATAGCTGGGCGGCAGCACCACGATGGCTTCGCGGGTGGTGGCGTTGCCTTCCAGATTGCCCATCAGCGACGGGCCAGGAACCTGCACCGCCTGCACGGTGATGCCAGCCGGAACCGCCGGGGCGGGCGCGGTGATGTTCTGCGCCTGCGCGGGCGCTGCAGTGGCTGCCACACCTGCCGTGGCCAGCAGCGCCAGCGCGCCTGTGGCAAGGTTCCTGATCCTCATCCCGAATTCCCTTTCATGCATGGCCAATCCGCTTGCCGGCCGGCCATTCGTTGTATCGATAAACCATTTTGCACGCGCCGTCAGTGGGCCAGATGCTGCCCGAAGAACGGCAGCAGCTTGCTGCGGATACGCGGGGCCACACGGTTGCCGTGCTCGCCTTCGAAAATCTCGAAGCTGTGGGCAATGCCATATTGCGTCAGTGCATCGGAGAAGAGCTGGTTTTCGCTTTTCAGCGAATCCTTGTCCCCCACGTCCAGCGCGATCGCCTTCAGCCCCCGGATCGCGTCCAGATGCTGGGGCAGCAGCACAAGCGGCGAATTGGCGGCGATGCGGCCTGTGAACACCGGGTCGACCGCGCCATCCCTGATCCCCTTGTCGATGAAAGTGGGCGCATTCTTCGGGTCCGGCGCCCATGCCGCCAGCACCGCCAGCGCGCCGGCTTCCGACATCGTTGCGGCGGCCGCCTGTTCCGGCGTGGTGGCCGCGATCTTCTGCAACTGGTCGATCGTGAAGACACGCGGCGTCATGCAACAGGCAGCCATCGCGTAGATGCTGGAAAACACCCCCGGATGGGTCAGCGCGATCTTCAGCGTGCCGTATCCACCCATCGAATGGCCCGACAGGCCACGGCTGGCAGGCGCGGCGATGGTGCGGAAATGGCGGTCCATATGCCCCACCAGATCGCGCGCGACGAACGTGGCGAAATCACCGGTGGTCGGGCTGGCGGAATAGAACGCGCCCTTATGCACCGTATGGGCATCGGGCATCACCATGATCACTTCGTTGCCCGCCGCCGCTGCCGCATCGACCGCGTCCTGAAACTTCACCAGGTCATCGTACATCTTGGGCGTGGCGAAGAAGCCATGCAGGAAATAGACCACCGGATACCGCTTCTTCGGCTTGGCATCGTAGCTGGGCGGCAGGAAGACATAGGCTTCCCTGTCGACCGCATTGCCTTCCAGATTGCCGACCAGCGCCGCCCCGTGGACGGTGATCCTTTCGGTCCGCGCCGCCGCCGGAACCGCGATCATCGCCAGCACTGCGGCGCCCAGCGCCATCAACGGTCTGAACATGCATCCTCCCCCGGGATTGCCTATGCGCCGATCAGTTCACGCCCGATCAGCATCCGCCTGATCTCGTTCGTCCCGGCCCCGATGTCGAGCAATTTTGCGTCCCGCAAAAAGCGTTCGACCGGCCAGTCCGTGGTATAGCCCGCGCCGCCCAGCGCCTGCACCGCTTCGCCCGCCACGCGGAAGGCGTTTTCGCTCGCCAGCAAAATCGCGCCCGCCGCATCGAACCGGGTGGTGCGCCCGGCACTGCAGGCCCGCGCCACGGCATAGGTATAGGCGCGCGCCGATTGCAGGGCGACGTACATGTCTGCCACCTTGGCCTGCATCAGCTGGAAACTGCCGATCGGGCGGCCGAACTGTTCACGTTCGCGCAAATACGGGATCACGGTATCGAGACAGGCCTGCATGATGCCCAGCTGCACGCCTGCCAGCACGGCCCGTTCATAATCCAGACCGCTCATCAGCACTTTCACGCCTGCGCCCACTTCGCCCAACACGTAGCTGTCCGGGACGAAGCAGTCTTCGAACACCAGTTCCGACGTGGGCGATCCGCGCATCCCCAGTTTGCCGATCTTCTGACCGGCACGGAAACCGGCAAAGCCCTTTTCCACCAGCAGCGCGGTTATGCCCCTGCTGCCGCCATCGGCATCGGTGCGGGCGTAGACCACCAGCACTTCTGCCTCGTGCCCGTTGGTGATCCAGAACTTGGTGCCATTCAGCCGCCAGCCGTTTCCCTCCGCGCCGCCATCCACCCGATCCGCGCGCAGTTTCATCGATACCACGTCCGATCCGGCGGCGGGTTCGCTCATCGCCAGTGCGCCCACGTGTTCGCCGCTGATCAGCGCCGGCAGGTGCCGGGCCTTCTGTTCCGCCGTACCCCAGCGGGCGATCTGGTTGATGCACAGGTTGGAATGCGCGCCGTAACTGAGGCCGACAGAGGCGCTGGCGCGGCTCACTTCCTCGATCGCGATCACGTGTTCCAGATAACCGAGGCCCAGCCCGCCATCCTCCTGCGCCACGGTGATGCCATGCAGGCCCAGTTCGCCCATCTGAGGCCACAGCGCGCGCGGGAAGCTGTCTTCGCGGTCGACCGCTTCGGCCAGCGGCGCGACCTGTTCATCAGCGAAGCGCGCCACGGTTTCACGGATCATCTCCGCTTCTTCGCCAAGGCCGAAATCGAAATCCGGGGTTGCGCGCATCACTGGTTCCTCTCCCGCACGGGCATAGCAACAAGCCGCACGCCCGGCAAACAGGTAACATTTGAAATTAGCTACAGGGTCCAGCCCTACCCCTTTTCCGTGTCTATCGCTTGATATCCATTTTCTGATACGTGAAACTTCTTGGACATGACAGAGCCACCCGCCCCCCGGTCGCTGGTGCCACGGCCCGTGCCTGCCTTCACGGACGAGGACGCGCGCCTGCAAGTGGTGGACAGTTTCGGCGCCGCGGTGCTGGAAGGCGATGCGGAACTGGACCAGATCGTGCGCTTTGCCGCCGCGCTGTGCGAAGCGCCGATTGCGATCCTCAGCCTGGTGAAAGGCGGATACCAGGTCTACCTCGCGCGGATCGGCATTCCGGACCGTGATGGCCCCAGCAACATATCCTTTTGCGCCAAGGCCATGATGCAGGGCGAACTGATGGAAGTGCGCGATGCCACGCTGGACGAACGGTTCAGCGACAATCCCTTGGTAACCGGCCCGCCCAACATCCGCTTTTACGCAGGGCATCCGCTGGTGTCGGACGAAGGCGCGCCCATCGGGTCACTCTGCGTGATCGACCGGGTGCCGCGTTTTGACGGGCTGACCCTGTTGCAGCGGCAGGGGCTGGGCGTGCTGGCGAGCGCGGTGATGCGGCGGATGAACAGCCGGCGCGAGGCGCTGGCGGCGGAAACCCAGCTGGCCGACAGCGAACAGCGGTTCCGCGCACTGGCCGAATCCATGCCCGACATCGCCTTTTCCGCCACCGGCGCGGGCCACTTCGAATATTTCAACCGCCGCTGGGCCGAATTCACCGGTATTACCGACTGGGCCGGCGGCGCACGGCCAGAACTGATCCACCCCGATGATCGGGAAGCGGTGACCACCAAATGGACTGCCGCATGCGCCAGTGGCGAAATGTATGAATCGGTCAACCGCCTGCTGCGCGCCGACGGCGAATGGTGCTGGATGCTGGTGCGGGCGGTGCCGGTGCGCGACAAAGATGGAACACCCCTGCGCTGGTACGGCACCATGACCGATATCGACGCCAGCTATCGCCTGTCAGAAAACCGCGAACTTCTGGCGCAGGAACTGTCGCACCGGATCAAGAACATCTTCGCGGTGATCAGCGGGCTGGTGTCGCTGTCGATCCGCCGCCACCCGGAAAACCGTGCCTTTGGCGAAGACCTGATCGGGACGATTCAGGCATTGGGCCGCGCGCACGATTACGTTCGCCCATCGGGCGGCAACCGGCGCGACAGTTTGCTGGCGATGCTGGCGGACCTGTTTGCCCCCTATCGCGGCAGCGGCATCTGCCGGGTCAGCGTGACGGGGGATGACGTGGCCGTGGCCGCCAGTGCCGCAACGCCGCTGGCGCTGGTGTTCCATGAACTGGCGACCAATTCGGCCAAGTATGGCGCGCTTTCCTGCGACGATGGCCGGGTGACGGTGACCATTGCCGACCGGGGCGAGATGCTGTCACTGGTCTGGACCGAAACCGGCGGCCCGCCGTCGGCGGCAACGCCCAGCGATGGCTTCGGTTCACGGCTGGTGGACATGAGCATCACCGGCCAGCTTGGCGGCCGCTGGAACCGGCGCTTCGAAGCGGGCGGGTTGATATGCGAAATGGAACTCGCACGGTCCGCCGTTACCCAGCGCTGAACCGAAGCCCGCGCAAGCCAGGGCTTAGCTGCCGAAACCGACCCCGTCCGGCCAGCCATGGGCGGTCAGGCCCATCACCTTGAACAGATCGCCCATCTGGTCCGCATCGGTCAGCCGATCGCGTGCGGCAAACAACGCATCGCGGTGGCGCGGGGCGTGGCTGGCCAGCGCTTCGGCGCGCGCATCGATGCCCAGCGCGCGCAGCCAGTCACCCTGCCCGCGAATGCCCAGCACCCGCGCATCGCGCGACCGGGCAATATCGGCCAGCCCGGCAAAATCGACATGGGCAGTCAGATCGGCATCGCCAATCGTGTCGAACGGGCTGACCTTGGCGTGCGCGCGCACCGCCTGCAACGTGGAGCCAGCACGCGCATCGTCGTGGCCATAATCGATGAACAGCGCGGCCCCGCCCTGTAGCGCCAGCCGCCCGGCAACTTCGAACACCGTGGCGGCGGCAGCGGGGCAGGTTTCGCGAATGGTCCCTTCCGGGGCGTCGCGGCGGCTTTCGGGGATGGCTGCGTCCATCGCCTGCGTTCCGGCGACGAACGTGAACCCGCCATCGGCGTCCAGCCCCACCATCCGTTCACACCAGCCGCCCGCCATCCGCACCAGTTGCCGGATCGGCAGGGCATCGAGGAATTCGTTCGCCACCAGCAGCAGCGGCCCGTCCATCGGCACCCGCGACAGATCGTCATGGAACTGCGCCTGCGGCACCGCTTCCAGTTGCAGCCGTCGCAGTTGCGGCGATCCTTCGACCAGATGCACTTCGGGTTCCAGCCCGTACCGCTTCATCACCCGTAGTGCATCGCGCGCCAGCGTTCCGCGCCCCGGCCCCAGTTCCACGTACATCACCGGTTCCGCCCGCCCGGCGCGGATCCACATGTCGGCCAGCCACAGCCCGATCAGTTCGCCGAACATCTGGCTGATTTCGGGCGCAGTGATGAAATCGCCCGCCGAGCCGAGCGGATCACGCGTGCTGTAATACCGCGCGTTCGCCTCGCCCATGAAGTGTTGCAGGCTGATCGGGCCTGTATTCTCGATCAGCCGGCGGAAACTGTCCGCCAGCGTCCGTCCGGTCATGCCGCGGCGGGTGCCTTGCCGCTGCCGAGGCTGGGCCGGGTCAGCGCCCAGCCGATCAGGGAAAGGCCGAGCAGGAACAGCGGAATGGTCAGCCATTGGCCCATGTTCAGCCCCGTTTCAGCGGCGAAGCGGGCCAGTTGCGCATCGGGTTCACGGAAGAATTCCACGGTGAAACGGGCCGACGCGATCAGCGTCACGAAAGTGCCGACCAGCAACCCGGGGCGGAACCGCGCCCTCGTCAGCCAGAACAGCGGCAGCATTACCGCGATCACCAGCGCGCCTTCCAGCGTCGCTTCGTACAGCTGGCTGGGATGGCGGGCGATCATCCCGCCGCCGGGGAAAACCATGGCCCACGGCACGTCCGGCCCAGCCGCACGGCCCCACAATTCGCCGTTCACGAAGTTTGCCAACCGCCCGAACATCATGCCGAAACCGACGTTCACGGCGATATAATCGCACACCCGGATGAAATTGAGCTGCCCCTGCCGGCAGACGAAAGCGATCGCCAGCGTGGTGCCGATCAGCCCGCCGTGGAAACTCATCCCGCCTTCCCACAGCTTGAAGATGTTCACGCTGGTCCACAGTTCCGGCTGGTAGAATGTGGCATAGCCGATCCGGCCGCCCAGAATGATACCCAGCGTGCAATAGAAGAACAGGTCGTCCGCATGGCGCTGGGCCAGTGGCGCGCCGGGGGCCTTCGCCATTTTGGACAGGTGCCAGTATCCCAGCAGGATACCCGCAAGGTAGGCGAGCGAATAGAACCGCAAGGTGAAGAACCCGAGATCGATCCCCGGCTTCAGGCCAAGGTCGCTCCAGTACAGCGGCATGCGCGCGGCGGCGGTGGCCAGCAGATCCAGCATCACGTTCCTCTACTCCCTCTTGCTGCCGCAGCCTTGCCAGCAATTTGCCGCCGCGCAAGGGGCATCGGCGTTTGCATGGCCCGGCAATACCCCTATGTGGAACAGGTGAGCGCCCTGCAGATCCCCAACCAGCGCGCGGTCATCGATCGCCGCCAGCTTGCCACCGCCATCGCGGACGCTGTCGCCGCCGATGGCATGCCCAAGGCCCGTCCGCGCATCGTTGCCCTGCTGCGCGAAGCGCAGGCCCGCGGGCGCGAGGAACTGTCCCGCCGGCTGGCGGCAAAGGCCAGCGCCGGGCATGAAATCACGCAAGGTTACGCCTTTCTGGTCGATCAGCTGATCCGCGTGATTCACGATCACGTGGTGGAAGATATCTATCCCAACGCCAACCGTTCCAGCGGCGAACGGCTGACGCTGATCGCGGTGGGGGGATATGGCCGCGGTGAAATGGCGCCGCATTCGGATGTCGACATCGCTTTCATCACCCCGGCCAAGACCACGCCGTGGTGCGAACAGGTGATCGAAGCGATCCTGTATTACCTGTGGGATTTGAGCCTGAAGGTCGGCCATTCCAGCCGCTCGCTGGATGAAATGGTACGCATGGCCAAGGGCGACCTGACCATCCGCACGGCCATTCTCGAAGGCCGATACCTGTGGGGCGACCAGCCGCTGTACGATGAAGCGAGCCGCCGGTTCTGGGCCGAAGTGGTGCCCGGTTCCGAAGCGCAGTTCGTGGCGGAAAAGCTGGAGGAACGGAACGCGCGCCACCGCCGCATGGGCGACAGCCGCTATGTCGTCGAACCCAATGTGAAGGATGGCAAGGGCGGCCTGCGCGACCTGCAGACGCTGTACTGGATCGGCAAATATATCCACCGGGTGCGCAGCGCCGCCGATCTGGTGGAAATCGGCCTGCTGACGCCCAAGGAATACCGCAGCTTCCGCCGCGCCGAAGGGTTCCTGATGGCGGTGCGGTGCCACCTGCACACCATCACCGACCGCCCCGAAGACCGGCTGACTTTCGATCTTCAGCGCGAAGTGGCGCGGCGGCTGCACTTTGCCGACCGCCCCGGCCGCAGCGCGGTGGAACGGTTCATGCAGTATTATTTCCTGCAGGCGCAGATGGTCGGCCATCTGACCGGGGTTTTCCTCGCCCATATCGACGAGGAAATCGGCCAGCGCCGCCGCCCGCGCGGGATACTCGCCAGTTTCCGCAACAAGCCGCGTATGCTGAAAGGATACAAGGTCGAAGGCGGGCGCATCGTGGCCCCATCCGACACCTGGTTCGCAGACGATCCGGTGCGCTTCATCGAAGTGTTCCAGCTGGCCGAGGAACAAGGGCTGGAAATCCACCCCGCCACCATGCGGATGATCCGCCGCGACGTGGGGATGATCAACGGCCCGCTGCGCAAGGATGCCCGCGCCAACGACCTGTTCCTGAAGCTGCTGACCGGCCGCAACGATCCGGAAACGGTCTTGCGCTGGATGAACGAAGCCGGGGTGTTCGGCCGGTTCGTGCCGGATTTCGGCAAGGTCAACGCGCAGATGCAGTTCGACATGTACCACCATTACACGGTGGACGAACACACGATCCGCGCCATCGGCCTGCTGGTGCGGATCGAAAAGGGCGAACTGCGCGGCGACCATCCGCTGGCGTCGGAACTGATCCTGCAACTGGCCAGCCGCCGGGTGCTGTATGTCGCCACGCTGCTGCACGATATCGCCAAGGGCCGCAGCGGCGACCATTCGGTGCTGGGCGCGGAAGTGGCGCTGAAACTGTGCCCGCGGCTGGGCCTGAGCGAAGAGGAAACCGAACTGGTCAGCTGGCTGGTGGCCAACCACCTGCTGATGAGCGCGACCGCCTTCAAACGCGATCTGTCCGATCCCAAGACCATCACCGATTTCGTCGAAGTGGTGCAGAGCATCGAACGCCTGCGCCAGCTGACCTTGCTGACCATTGTCGATATCCGCGCGGTCGGCCCCGGCATCTGGAACAGCTGGAAACGCCAGTTGCTGACCGAATTGCACGATCTGGCCGAAGAACGCCTGCGGCTGGGCCACAAACGGCGTGGGCGCAGCGAACAGGTGGCAGCGAAGAAGGAACAGGTCGCCGCATTGCTGGGCAAGGATGCCGCGATGGTGGCGGAACTGGATGACCGGTTCAGCGATGCCTACTGGATCGCGGAACCGGAGGACATCATTGCGCTGAACCTGCCGCAATATGCCCGTGCCCGCGACAGTAGCCAGAAACTGGCGATCGAGGCGCATTACTACGCCGCGCGGGGTGCCACGCTGGTTTCGGTGATGGGGGCCGACCATCCGGGGCTGTTCTTCCGCATCGCCGGGGCGATCCATCTGGCCGGCGGCAACATCATCGACGCGCGCATCCACACCACGCGGGTGGGCATGGCGGTGGACAATTTCCTGGTGCAGGATCCGCTGGGGCAGCCATTCCGCGAAGACAGCCAGATCCAGCGGCTGAAAACCGCCATCGAAGATGCCTTGGCGGGCAAGATCGCGCTGGTGCCGCAATTGGCCAAGCGGCCGCTCGCCCGCCCGCGTGCCGACAGTTTCGAAGTGCTGGCCACCGTATTCTTCGACAATCAGGCGTCAGGCCGGTTCACCGTGATCGAAGTCAGCGCGCGCGACAAACCGGCATTGCTGAACCGCTTAGCGCGGGCGCTGTTCGAATGCCGTCTGATCATCAATTCCGCGCATATCACCCAATATGGCGAACGCGCGGTCGACACCTTCTACGTCACCGATCTGCTGGGCGGGAAAGTGACCAGCAAGGACCGGCTGGCGCAGATCGAGGCTGCCCTGCTGGCCGCCGCGAGCGACGAGACGGCGATGGTCGCCGCCTGATCGCCCACAAGTGGCAGCGCAGGTTACTTGGTCTTGATGCCGTACTTTTCGATCAAGGCCTTCTGCGTCGGATACCAGTATTCCAGGTGGCAGCTTTCGCACACGCCATCCAGCTGATCGATCAGCGGCCCGGCCTTGGCCGCATCATGCGCGCGCAGGGCCTTGGCCATGTCGCCCATATGCGCCGCCATCGTGCTGGACATGTCACGCAGGCCTTGCGGGTTACGGTCGACTTCTTTCTGCACCATCGCCGCGGTATGCCCGCCCTGGATGCCTTCATCGGCGATCTTCACGCCCGGTTTGGCGACCACGATCGGATCGGGCATCGCCGCGATTTCCAGCGCCGCCTGCTGCACCGCTTCGGCGCGGGTCGCCATTTCGGTCCACTGGGCATCGGTCAACTTGCCGGCATCCAGCCCGGCATCGTCGCTGATGGCCGTATTGGTCAGATCCCACAGCGCATCGGCGTTCTTGTCGACCTTCTCCTTCATGATTTCATGAAAGGTCGGGGCCGGGGCGGTGGCATCGGGTTGCTTGCCGCCGGAACAGGCGCCCAGCAAAGCCAGTGTCGAAACCAGCGCATATCCTGCAAACTTCATCGCTAACCCTCCCGGAAATCCGTTGCCACCACTATTGTCCCGCTGGCGACGGAGCGAAAGCAAATTACGGTAATCGCGGCCGTAACAGCCACGTTACACCCAGCTTCAGCGGGTGCCGAACAGCGCCGTGCCCACCCGTACATGGGTGGCGCCCAGCATGATGGCGGTTTCGTAATCACCGCTCATCCCCATGCTGCGCCCGGCCAGCCCGTGATCGTCAGCCAGCTTGTCCAGCAAGGCGAAGAACGGTGCTGGCTCGATGTCGGCAGGCGGCACGCACATCAGGCCGGCCAGCGGGATCGCGGCGGCGCGTGCCTGTTCCAGCAAGGCGGGCAGATCGGCCAGCGCACAGCCGCCCTTCTGCTCTTCCGCCCCGATATTCACCTGCACGAAACACGGCACCTGCCGCCCGGCCTTGTCCATCGCCCGCGCCAGCGCGGTGACCAGACTGGGCCGGTCGAGCGAATGGATCGCATCGAACAGCGCCACGGCTTCATCCGCCTTGTTCGATTGCAATTGCCCGACAAGGTGCAGCTGAACCTGCGGAAACTGTTCGCGCAAGGCAGGCCACTTGGCTTCCGCTTCCTGCACGCGGTTTTCACCGAACACCGCCTGCCCGGCTGCGATCAGCGGGGTGATCGCTGCGGCCGGATGGGTCTTGCTGACCGCGATCAGCGTCACGTCTGCCCGCTTGCGCGCGGCCATTTTGCAGGCTTGGGCAATGCCCTGTTCCACGTGGGCGAGCGATGTGGCTGCGTTTTCCATCGCGCGGGCCTATAGCGGGCCAATGCCCGTGCGCCAGCCCCCGACATTCCCGACCCGCAAACAGGTGCCCGCTTTGTGGCTGCTGTCCGATGCCCGCAACGATGCCGTGCTGGAACAGGCGTTGCGCCGCCTGCCGCGCGGATCGGGCTTCGTTTTCAGGCACTATCATCTCGACGCCCCCACCCGACAGGCGCGGTTTCGCGCATTGCGGCGGATAGCGCGGGCCTGCGGCCATGTGGTGATCCTCGCAGGATCGCGGGAAGAGGCGCGGCGGTGGGGTGCGGATGGCAGTTATGGCGCCGGGCAGGATCTGGCGACGGCCCATTCGCTGCGTGAAGTCGCCGCGGCCAACCGCGCTGGCGCATGGGCGGTGCTGCTGTCCCCGGCCTTCCCCACCCGCAGCCATCCGGGTGCTGCCACGCTGGGGCCGGTGCGCTTCCGTCTGCTTGCCGCGCGGGCGCTGCCGCCCGTAATCGCACTTGGCGGCATGAACCGCGACGCCGCCCGCCGCCTGTGCTGGCCGCGCTGGGCAGCAATAGATGGGCTGAGCTGAACGCGCGATTCTTGACGGCGAGTCCGCGGGGCGCGATTATAGGCGTCGGGCGCCATGGTGGCGCGGATTTGGGGATCGACATGGCTTCACGCGCGACGGGCCGGCCGCAGCCGGCAGACTGGCGCGCCGCGTTCCGCCGATCGATGGCACGCGCCGGGCAACTGGCAGGTGCCGGGCTGCTGTTCGCCGGAATGGCGTTTCTGGCGCTGGCGCTGGTGTCCTATACCCAGACCGACCCTTCCCCCTCCACCGCTGCGGGCGATCAGGTATCCAACTGGATGGGCTTGCCCGGTGCATGGGCGGCAGACCGGGCGCTGCTGGCTTTCGGCATCGTTTCGGTGCTGTTGCTGCCGATGCTCTATGCCTTCGCGCAGAAGCTGTGGCGTGATGCGGAACACGAAGAAACGCCGCATGGCCGCCGCTGGTGGACCACTGTGGGACTGTTGCTGCTGGCGATGGCGCTGCTGTCCACGGTGCTGACGATGCTGTTCGGCAATACCGGTGGCCTGCCCGCCACGCTGGGCGGCCTTGCCGGCCTGCTGGGTTCGGGCGCGATCGGCGCGCTGGCGCATCGCCTGCCGCAGGCAGCACAGCTGTGGGTGATGCTGGCCGCCGGCACGATCGCGCTGGCCGCCGGGCTGGCGCTGGCCGGCCGCGTCTTTGCGTTCGACTGGGCGCGGCTGATGACTTGGCCGGGCAGCCTGCGCCGGGCCCGCACGGAAGATCCGGCCATGCCCCGGCCCGCCCGCCCGCGCCCGGCCAAACTGGCCAGCGTCACCGATGAAGACGAGGACGAAGAGGCAGAGGAAAGCCCCCGCCGCACGCCCGAAATCAGCGACCCCAGCCAGCCTTCACGCCCGGCCCGCGCCACCAAGCCGCGCCAGCCGGACATGTTCGCGCAGTACCAGTTGCCCAGCCTCGATCTGCTGACCGATCCCCCGCCCGACACCGCGCCCAAGGTCGACAAGCTGGCGCTGGAACGCAACGCGCGCCTGCTGGAAAACGTGCTCGACGATTTCAACGTGAAGGGCGAAATCACCGCCGTGCGCACCGGCCCGGTTGTGACGATGTACGAACTGGAACCGGCGCCCGGCATCAAGGCAAGCCGCGTGGTCGGGCTGGCGGAAGACATCGCCCGCAACATGAGTGCGATCAGCGCGCGCGTTTCCCCCATTCCGGGCAAGACGGTGATGGGCATCGAACTGCCCAACGCCGACCGGCAGATGGTCAGTTTCAAGGAACTGGCCGCTTGCGAAGCCTTTGCCGACGCCAAGGGCAGCCTGCCGATGATCCTGGGCAAGGACATCGCTGGAGAACCCGTGGTGGTGGATCTGGCCGCGATGCCGCACTTGCTGGTGGCCGGCACCACCGGTTCGGGCAAGTCGGTGGGGCTGAACACCATCCTGCTGTCGCTGCTGTACCGCTTCACGCCCGGCGATTGCCGGATGATCCTGATCGATCCCAAGGTGCTGGAACTGTCGGTTTACGACCATATCCCGCATCTGTTGTCGCCCGTCGTCACCGAACCGCACAAGGCGGTGCGGGCGCTGAAATGGGCGGTCGAGGAAATGGAGCGCCGTTACCGCCAGATGAGCAGCATCGGCGCGCGCAACATCCACGGCTTCAACGAACGGGTCCGCACGTCCATCGCCAAGGGGACGCCGCTGGGTCGCCGGGTGCAGACCGGGTTCAATCCCGAAACGGGCGAGGAACTGTTCGAGGAAGAACAGCTGGATTACGAAGCCCTGCCGCAGATCGTGCTGATCGTCGACGAACTGGCCGACCTGATGGTGACGGTAGGCAAGGAAATCGAAGTGCTGATCCAGCGCCTTTCGCAGAAGAGCCGCGCAGCCGGTATCCACCTGATCATGGCCACGCAGCGGCCGTCGGTCGATGTCATCACCGGCGTGATCAAGGCCAACCTGCCCACCCGCGTCAGCTTCCACGTCACCAGCCGCATCGACAGCCGCACCATCCTTGGCGAACAGGGCGCGGAACAGCTGCTGGGCAAGGGCGACATGCTGTACAAGCCATCCAGCGGCCCGCTGAAGCGCGTCCACGGCCCGTTCGTGTCCGACGAGGAAGTGGAGAAGGTGGCCACCCATTGGCGCGGCCAAGGTGAACCGGCCTATGTCGATTCCGTCACCGAGGAACCCGAAGAAGGCGGCTATTTCGGCTTCGAGGACGATCTGACGGCGAGCGACAATCCGGACGAACGCAAATACCGGCAGGCCTGCCAGGTCGTGTTCGAAAACCAGAAGGCATCGGGCAGCTGGCTGCAACGGCAGATGGGCGTTGGTTACAACACCGCGGCCAAATGGATCGAACGGATGGAGGAAGACGGCCTTGTCGGCCCCGCCAACCATGTCGGCCGGCGCGAAATCTATCGTGACAAGGACGGCAATTCGCTCTGATCCGGTGACGCGGCTTTCACGGGATTGCCCCGCCGGACGGATCGCGTAAAACACCCATCGCAGGGCGGCGCATGACCGCCCAAGAGGGAGATGGCGATGGCCAGCCGGTACGAACAGGAAGTCTACGATTGCATGAACCCGACGCTCGACCTGATCGAGCGGACGGAAAACCCGCTGCACAAGGCCATCCTGCTCAATTTCTGCCGCCACGTGCACCTTGAAGGTGCCGCGATGTTCAAGGAAATCACCGCGCCCGACATGATGGCGGACAATCCTGTCTACCACGTGTGCTGGGGCGAAAACCCGGTGCAGGTGCATGGCAAGCAGGCCGTGTACGATTTCTATTCCGCGATTGGCGACATCGTGTTGTGGAACAGCGGCGACAAGGTGGCGGTGGCCGACTGGGGCATCGCGGATGAAATGTGGTTCCACCAGATGTCCACCGGCACGGAACTGGCCAAGATCGGCATCAAGGCGGACAAGGCCGATGGCCTCTATCTGGTATCCAGCCGTCAGGCGTTCATCTGGCCATACAACGACCGCGCGCTGCTGGCGGGCGAACACCTGTATGAAGACAAGTCGACCCTGAAGATCGAGGAAATCGATCCGGCCGAATACATGACGCCGGAACGCGTGCGCGAAATCCATCGCGAATGCCTGGCCGATCTGGAACAGCGGTTTGGCGCCAACTACTGGGTGTTCAAGGGCTGATGCGCGTGGCGATGGCAAGGCTGTTCGCCGCTGGCGCCTTGATGGCGCTGGCCGTTCCGGCCCATGCCGAATGGGTGGGCAGCTGGGCCGCATCGCCGCACGCGCCGCTGGGCACGCAGGGGCCATTTGCCGCTGGATCGTTCGACAACGTCACCATCACGCAAATCGTGCGGATTACCGAAGGCGGCAGGCAACTGCGGCTGCGGCTGTCCAACCGCTATGGCCCCGGCCCGCTGGAAGTGGGTGAAGTGCGGGTGGTGCAGATCGACGCCGCCGGCAACGAAGTGGCGGGCAGCGCACGGGCGCTGACTTTCGGCGGGCAGAAAGGCGCGGTGATCCCGCGCGGATCGCCGTTCGTCAGCGATGCGGTGGATGTCGATCTGCCCGATCTGGCGCGGCTGAAGGTGGAAATGTTCCTGCCCAAGCCGACTGGCCCCTGCACCTGCCACCTTACCGGGATGGACACGCTGGCCGTGTCCCCGCCCGGCAATTTCGTGGGCCAGCCCTTCACGCCCGTTTCCACCGCGCAATATCGCGCCTTCATTTCGGCAATCGAGATCGATTCCCCCGATGCGCGGGGCACGATCGTGGCGTTTGGCGATTCCATTACCGATGGCGTCGGCTCCACCCCCGGGGCCAACCGCCGCTGGCCCGATGTGCTGGCCGAACGGTTGCAGGCCGCCGGGCAGGAATGGGCCGTTGCCAATGCCGCCATCAGCGGCAACCGCGTGCTGAGCCCCGGCATGGGCGAAGCCGCACTGGCGCGGTTTGACGAAGACGTGCTGAGCCTGCCGAACGTCAAGGCGATGATCGTGTTCGAAGGGGTGAACGACATCGGCAACCGGTTCGGCACGCGCAGCGGCGGGCCGCAACTGCCGGGCATGGACCAGCCGCAGATCGATGCAGCGCAGATGATCGCCGGTTATCAGCAACTGATCGCCCGCGCCCATGCGCGGGGCATCCGCGTGATCGGATCGCCAATCGGCCCGTACAAGGGCGCGTCCTATTGGACCGAAGAGGGCGAAGCTGCCCGTCAGACGATCAACGACTGGATCGTCAACGGCGGCGCCTTCGATGGTATCGTCCGGCTGGACACGGCCTTCGCCGACCCGGCCGACCCGCGCCAGATGCGGGACGGATATCATATGGGCGACCACCTGCACGGCAGCGATGCCGGGCTGAAAGCGGTGGGCGACAGCATCGACCTGAAGCTGTTCCGCAAGTAATTCCCGCTTCTCCACCGTCATCCCGGCGAAAACTGGGATCTCCATCGTTGGCAACACCGACCAGAGGCCCAAGCTTTCGCTGGGGCGACGGTGGCGCGGTGGCCTATCCCGCCAGTTGCGCGGCGGTGGACCAGTTGCCGTGCAGCCCTTGGCGGATCTTCACCGGCAGGCGCGCGCGGCCGATCGGCCCTTCGTCCACGGCCTGCGCATCGAAGAAACACAGGTCCGAATAATTGGCCACATGATCGTCCACCAGCGCCACGATGTAGCCCACGCCTTCGGGCGCATCGGCTGACTTGGGGATGAAGCACGGTTCCTGGATGCCGCAGGTCGGCCCCGGCCACCACACTTTCTCCACCCCCGTGGCCAGATCGATGTGGCACAGCGAATTGATCGCCCCCACGAACGGTCCCGGCGGGCCTTCGTATTTGCGTTCGGTATCGAAAGTCAGCATCCAGCCGTGGCGATATGCCTGCCCGGCATAGCGATCATCGATGCGCGGGAATTCATCGGCCTTGTGGCTCAGTTGCCGGATGGCGCTGAATTCTTCGGAATTGGAACCCAGATCGACCGTCCAGCGGGTGAGATAGCTTAGCCCGCCAATCGGATCGAACGGGGCGCCGGTCACATCAGGGAAAAACGGAAAGCTGTTCTTCGCCGCGATCGGCAGGTCGAAATGGACTTTCGTGCCTTCGTTGAAGGCATTCATCACGTGGCCGGTGAAGCAGTTCTTCGGAGCCTTGAACCACCGCACGTCCGCCGCCGTCGCCCCTGCCTTGCGCGGCAGCACCGCCAGCCACACCGGCAACGAATGATCGAACCCGAAATAGGGCTGGTTGCGTTCCAGCCGGTCCATGCTGGTGATCATCGGCATGACGTTGAACACCGCGTAATCCTGGGTGATCGCGAAATCGTGCATCATGCACAAATACTTGTTCAGGAACGGAATTTCGAACAGCACCTGCCCGGCAGGGCTGATTTCGAAATAGCTCATGTCATAGGTCAGCGGCCCTTTCGCCATGTACGAAAACGCGCACATGTTGCCCGTTACAGGGTCGATCTTGGGGTGCGCGCAGAAGGTCTTGGCATCCAGCCCGCCGCCAAAATCGGTGTAGCCGAAGGTGTCGAGCGAATTGGGGTCCATCAGCAGGCAGGGGCTGTCTTCCTTCATCGCATACAGCTTGCCCGCGTGGACCATGACATTGGTGTTGGCCGTGCCGCGGATCTGTCCGGCTACGGCAGGATCGTCAGTCAGCTGGTTGCGGTAAGCGCCGAACAGGCTGCGCTTTGCCGTATTTTCCAGCTTCCATTTGTCTGTCTGGGCATAGCGCTGGCGAAAATCGACCTTGCCGTTCTTCACCCGGAACATCGACACCATGCCATCGCCGTTGAAGAACTGATCGTCTTCATACATCGGCGCAAACTGGTTGTCGGGATGCACGCGATGGAACGCGCCATCCAGCTCCGCCGGAATTTCCCCTTCGATTTCAACGTCCAGAATGTCGCCCTGAATGCGCAAAGGCCGCAAGGTGCCCATGAAGCCGGGGTTGTGGGGGAAATGGGCCATCGCCGGAGCCTCTCTTTATTCCATGTTTTGCCGGCGGTGATGTGCTGCGCTTTGCGCGGCGGCACCTTGATCTGTCGCAAAGGCACGGCAGATTGATCGTGGGACACGCATTGCCCGACGATGGTTTCAATCGTAACAGATTGTCCCAGAGGAGAACCCGAATGCTGATCGGCTGCCCGCGTGAAATCAAGAACCGCGAATATCGTGTCGGCCTGACGCCCGAAAGCGTGCGCGAACTGACCCGCCACGGGCATCAGGTGCAGGTGGAAACCGGCGCGGGCATGGGTATCGGCGCCAGTGACGACCAGTACCGCGAGGCGGGCGCCGCCATCACCCCCGGCCCGGAAAGCATCTTTGCGGAATGCGAAATGGTGGTGAAGGTGAAGGAACCGCAGGCGGCCGAACGGGCGCAACTGCGGTCAGGGCAGATCCTCTACACCTACCTGCACCTCGCCCCCGATCCGCAGCAGACCGCAGATCTGGTGAAGAGCGGCGTCACCGCAATCGCTTATGAAACGGTGACCGGCGCGGGCGGCCAGTTGCCGCTGCTCAAACCCATGAGCCAGGTGGCCGGGCGGATGAGCATTCAGGCCGGGGCCACCGCACTGGAAAAGGCGCATGGCGGGCGCGGCGTATTGCTGGGCGGGGTGCCGGGGGTGCTGCCGGGCAAGGTGGCCGTGATCGGTGGCGGGGTGGTCGGCTTCAATGCCGCGCAAATGGCCGTGGGGCTGGGCGCGGACGTGACAATTCTCGATCGCAGCCCCGAAGTGCTGGAACGGCTGGGCATCCATTTCGAAAGCCGTGCCAAGACCCGCTTTTCCAACAGCGCCAACCTGGCCGCCTGCGTGGCGGAGGCCGATCTGGTGATCGGCGCGGTGCTGGTGCCGGGCGCCGCCGCGCCCAAGCTGGTGACGCGTGAGATGCTGCGCACGATGAAGCCCGGCGCGGTGCTGGTGGACGTGGCGATCGATCAGGGCGGCTGCTTCGAAACCAGCCATGCCACCACCCACGATAACCCCACCTTCGTGATCGACGACATCGTCCATTACTGCGTGGCCAACATGCCCGGCGCGGTATCGCGCACCAGCACCTATGCGCTCAACAACGTCACCCTGCCGCACGCGCTGAAGATCGCCGATCTCGGCTGGAAGGCAGCGATGAAGGCAGATCCGCATCTGGCGAACGGGTTGAACGTCCATGCGGGCCGGGTAACCTACCCCGCCGTGGCGGCAGAACTGGGCTACGACCTGCTGCCGCTGGAACAGGCGCTGGCGTAAATGCGGACTTAGGCCGGATCGCGCAGGAACGGTTCCGACACTTCCGCCGGAACACGCATCAGGCGGCCGGTGGCGCGGTCGATCATCGCCCAGGTGGTGCGGGCGGTGACGATGGCCTTGCCGCCCGCGTTGGTGAAAGTGAAATGCCGGTCAAACCGCGCGCCGCTTGGCCCTTCGCGGATTTCGGTGGTGCCGGTCACGCTCTCGCCCAGCTTGATATTGCCGCGATAGTCGATTTCATGCCGGGTCACGACCCACGCATAGGCCGCGACATGGGCAGCCGGGGCATCCGCTTCCCAGTGGGCGGTGGAAAGCGCCTCCATCCACTGCACCC
>JBDLVD010000013.1:0-27726 GCA_039804965.1 Pseudomonadota bacterium | reverse complement strand
ACTGGCGGACGGGCAACTGTTGCAGCTTGCTGCCATCCGGGAGGGTCACGGTGACATTGAAGCCACCGGGGCGGCCATCGCGCAGCTTGTAATAGGTCAGGTCGATCTTCTCGCCCGTTTCGAGCGAACGCTTTGACCAGCCGGCGCGCGACAGGTGGCTGGGGCTCATCCCTTCGAGCGCATAGCGGTTGCCCTTGGCATCGCGGACGTAGAGGAAGGTGTGCGGATTGGTCCACACCCAGCGTTCCACCGTCACGCCTTTCATCTCGGACGATTCGCCCCAGGTGAACATGGCCGTGGAATGGTGGGCGGCCGCCGGAGCAACCAGCGCTGCGGCACCGACCGTCAGCGCTGCGGCCAGACCGATGCGGGTGGATTTGCTGAACATCATCCTCTCCTCGATCCCGGTGGATTCTTTTACGCCGGGCATTTGCATGTGTTGTCCCGCAAACTTTTGACAAAATCAACCCGCCGCTTGACCGCGCCATCGGACAAAAGCAATCTGCCGCCAGAAAAGAGTGTTCTGGAGAGGAAATACAATGCGGGCATCGGCAATCTGGGCGCGCGGCGCCGGGCGATTCATGGCCGGCACGGCAGCCATGGCGCTGGCGCTGGGCGCTGCTGGCCCGTTGCAAGCGAAGGAACAAGCCAAGGGCGCGCCGCAGCCAGCCCCGGCCCCGGCGGCCAATGCAGCGGCCCCTGTTTCCGCCGAAGCCGCCCAGCCGATCCCGCGCGCCAGTGGCTATGCCAAGCTGGAGCAGCTGCCCGATTTCAGCGGCGTGTGGAATCCCGACTGGTCGGCGCTGTTCGCTTCTGCCGGCGGCCGGCGGCCGGTCGATCCCAAGCTGACCCCGGCCGCGCAGGCCAAGCTGGATGCCTTCCGCGCCAAGCAGGCGAAGGAAGGGGTCGACCAGTTCAAGCAGGTCCACTGCATCCCGCCGGGCATGCCGGGTATCATGCGCCAGCCCTATCCGATCGAATTCCTGTTCACGCCGGGCCGGGTGACGATCTTTGCGGAAACCTATTCGCAGGCGCGCCGCATCTATACCGATGGCCGCGCGATCCCCGAAGATCCCGATTTCCTGTTCAATGGCAGCTCTGTCGGCCACTGGGACGGCGACGCGCTGGAAGTGGACACAGTCGGTTTCAGCCCGGTTATCGAAATCGGCCCCGGCATCGGCCACAGCCCGGCAATGAAGATCCACGAACGGATCTGGCTGGAAAAACCTGACCTGATGCGGATCACCACCACCATCACCGATCCCGAAGTGCTGACCGAACCTTATGTCCAGCAGCTGGCTTTCAAGCGCGAGAAGACGTGGGAAATCCGCGAATACGTGTGCGAGGAAAACAACCGGCTGACATCCGGCGAAGGCGGCGCCAACATCGATCTCGACCTCGAAGGTTCGGCCGACGATCCTTTCGGTCCGCCGGTAGAAACCAAGTAAGCAACAGGCACAACGGCAGCGGCCGGCAGAATCCGTGCGCTAACCTTTTTGCAAGGGCGCGCGCGGTATCTGTCGCGCCATGAACGTCGCCCCGCCCAGATTTCCGCCGATTCCGCCTGCCACCGGACTTTCCGCCAGCTCTACCAGCCTGAAATGGGCGGCGCTGACCGAAGCGGGCACGGTGGTGGCCGCACTGGCCGGGGCGGAAGCGGAACGGATCACGCCCGAAGTGCGCAATTTCCCCGCGCTGATCCGCGATACCGAAGACTGGCGGCGCGAACTGGCGGAAAACGGCATTGCCGATCTGGCCGCCATGATGGAACCGGGCATGGCCGCCCTGCTGGCGGTCAGCGCGCGGGGGGCCGATCCCGGCCCTGCGGCTTTGGCGCTGTGGCGCGAATTCACCCGCGCAAGGACGGCAATTCTGGCGCTGCAACCTCCTGCAGGAGCGCTCGGCCCCCGTCGCAGCGCCTGACCAAAGCGGGCGTCGCGCGCCGTCGGGCCACGCTTGGCGCTTGACGATGTTCCTTGTTCGTTCCAGAACAGGCCATGGCCGAAAGCTCGCCCTCTCCCATCTTGCCGCCTGATGCTGCCGAACTGGCAGGGCGCCGTTCCGCCGCCGTGGCGCGGGGCATCTGCCGACTGTTCGCGCGCAACGATATCTGGTTGCTGGCCGAAATGCCGTTGCGCAATGGCCGCCGTGCGGATCTGATGGGGGTCGATGCCAAGGGGCGGATCGTGATCGTGGAGATCAAGACCGCGCGGGGCGATCTGCTGGGCGACGCCAAGTGGCCGGATTATCTGGATTTTTGTGACCGGTTCTTTTGGGGCCTGCCGCCGGGACTGGACCGTTCCTGTCTGGACGGGCCGGATTTCCGCCCCGATTGCTGCGGGGTGATCGTGGCGGACGAATACGATGCAGAAATCGTCCGCCCCGCCCCCAGCCATCCTCTCGCCGCTGCCCGGCGCAAGGTGGAAGTGGAACGGTTGGCCCGTGCGGCCTTGCGCCGGCATCTGGTGGCGCTGGACCCGCATTGCGCCACATGGGGCCAAATGCTGGATTGACCGGCGTTTCATCTGGCAGAGCAGGACCGGCGCAGGCATAAGCGCCGCGATGCTGCCAGCCATCATCCTTTCCGCCGTGGCGATGACGCTGATCGTGGCGGTGCGTTACCTGCTGGTCAGCGGGGCCTTTGCCTGGGCGACAGGGCGGGTGCGGCCGGGGCTGTATCGCGGGCTGGACGCCCAGATGCGGCGCGAAGTGGCGTGGTCACTCGCCTCTGCCGCGATTTACGGCGTACCGGCGGGGGTGGCCGCATGGGGCTGGCACGATCGCGGGTGGACGCTGATCTATGATCGCTGGGCGGACTATCCGCTGTGGTACCTGCCGCTGTCGCTGTTCGCATACCTGTTCGCGCATGACACCTGGTTCTACTGGACCCACCGGCTGATGCACCGGCCCCGGCTGTTCCGGGCGATGCACGCCGTCCATCACGCCAGCCGCCCACCCACCGCATGGGCCGCGATGAGCTTTCACCCGTGGGAAGCGCTGACCGGCGCATTGGTGGTACCGTTGCTGGTGTTCGTGATCCCGATCCACGTCGCCATGCTGGGCACGGTGCTGGCGGTGATGACGGTGATGGGCGTGACCAATCACATGGGATGGGAGATGTTCCCCCGCGCTTTCGTTCATTCGACGCTAGGGAACTGGGTGATAACGGCAAGCCACCATCAAAAACATCATGACGAGTATCGATGCAACTTCGGCCTCTATTTCCGCTTCTGGGATCACCTGTGCGGCACCGATCGCGGCCTTTCCTCGCCGCGCTGAGCCTGCTGTGCGCCACCCCGCTGCTGGCTGCCGCCACGGATGGGACGGACGCCAGCGGGCAATCGGTGCGGGTGGAAGTGACCGGGCTGCGATCGGCCAAGGGCGTGGTGCGCGCATGCATGACCCCGCACAAGGAACGTTTCCCGCAGTGCCGCAACGATGGCACCACTTTCAGCCTGGTGGTTCCGGCGGGGCAGGCGGGTGAACTTGTTTTCGCCAACGTGCCGCCGGGCCAGTATGCGATTGCGCTGCTGCATGATGAAAACAACAACGGCAAGGCCGACCGGGCGATGATGATGATCCCCCGCGAAGGCTTCGGCTTTTCGCGCGATGCCAAGGTGGTGATGGGCCCGCCCAGCTTTGGCGAAGCGATGTTCGACGTGGGCCATGCACCGGTGAAACAGGCCATCCACATGCGTTACATGCTGTAGGATTACGTATTTATCCGAGCCATCTGGCGCAACTTTACGGGAAATTAACCACGTCGCGCCAAAACGGTCCCACGGAAAAAGGGAACGCAGGCCAGATGGATACGTTGCGGGGCACTTTTGGCGCGGATGATTCCGCTGCTTTTGATGCGGCAGACGATGCCGCCATGCACGATACGCCGCCTGCCGGGATCGGTCAGGACGAACGGCGGATGCAGGTGCGCGCCTACAACCACTGGGCCGGGCTGCTGGAAAATCGCAACTTCCCGTCGATCGAAGATCTCGATCCGGAAAGCCTGCCCGATTTCGGCCCTTACAGCGTGCTGCTGGATTTCACCGCGGGCATCGACAATCCCGGCATTTCCTACCTCGGTGAAAAGCTGGCGGAAGAATGCGGGACCAGGGCCGATGCCCTGACCACCCTTGATGATGTGCCCAGCCGTTCCCTGCTGAGCCGCATCACCGATCATTACATGCAGATTCTGGCCAATCAGGCCCCGATCGGGTTCGAGGCCGAATTCGTCAATCAGCGCAACCGCACGGCAATGTATCGCGGCATCCTGCTGCCGTTTTCGACCGACGATGACACCATCGATTTCATCTATGGCGTGATCAACTGGAAAGAACTGGCCGACCAGCAGACCGCAGACGAACTGCTGCTGGAAATCGACGCTGCGCTGGAACCGCGCCCGGCGCGCCTGCCGCTGGCCAATGCGCCGCAGCCCAATGCATCCCTTACTGACTGGGCCGATGGCCCGGCCAGCCTGCTGGCGGACGAAGATCCCGGCCTGCACGAAGACATTGCGGCCGACTATCCAGCCGATCTTGCCAAAGACAGTCTGCCACGCCCCAGCTTTGGCATGGACGATGGCATGCCGGGCAACACGCCCGCGACCCTGTCGACGATGCCGCTGGAGAATGCCGCCGAACGCGCCCATGCGCACATGGGCCTTGCCGACTGGCTGGCCGAAGCACGCGAACTGGCAGCAGCCGCCAACGCCAATGAAGACCGCACCCGCAGCGCGCTGTATGGCGCGATCGGCCATGCTTATGATTTCTCGCTGGCCGCCGCGGCTGCCCCGGCGGAATTTGCCGATCTGCTGGCCGATGCCGGGCTGAGCGTGCAGGACCGCGCGCCGATGACCCCGGTGGTCAAACTGGTGTTCGGCGCGGATTACGACAAGACGCGGCTGACCGAATATGCCGCCGCGCTGACCCATGCCCACCGCATCGGCCTGCAACAGGGTGCGCTCGCCGCGTTCCTGCGCGATCACGACGGCGGACTGAAGGGCGTGGTTAAGGCCGAACGGCAATTGCGCCGCGAACAATCGGGCAAGCCTGCCACTGCCGCCGAAACCCCGCGCAAGACGCTGGCGCGCAAGCTGCGGTCCATGCCCGCCCACGGGTTCGAAGATATTGCCGACGGTGGCAGCGAATTCGCGCTGGTGATGATCCGCCGCAGTTATACCAACGGCGTAGTCGTGCTGGGCGAAGTGCCGGACGACGTAAGCCTGATCGAACGGGCGGCGCGCAAGCTGGTTTCCTGAACTTCATTTCCCGTTCAGCCACTTTCGCGCTAGCCTTGGCGCAATGGCTTTTCCTGCTCCTGCCGCCTCCCCGATCCACCGTGGCCGATTGTTCGGGCGCATGGTGGCGCGCATGGTGGCCACTCTGGCGGCAGCGGCGCTGACGGCACAGCCCGCCGCCGCCGAACAATCCATCCTGCGCGATGCAGAAACCGAACAACTGTTGCAGGAAATGGTCGCCCCGCTGACCATCGCGGCCGGCTTGCGCCCCGGCGCGGTGGAAGTGGTGCTGGTCAACGATCCTTCGATCAACGCGTTCGTTGCCGGCGGGCAGCGCATCTATATCAATGCCGGCCTGATCAACGCCGCCGACACCGCCAACGAAGTGCAAGGCGTGCTGGCGCATGAAATGGGGCACATTACCGGCGGCCATATCATCAGCGGCTATGACAACATGGCCAAGGCCGGGCGTATCCAGTTGCTGTCGATGCTGGTCGGCGTTGCCGCGGCGCTGGCCGGTGCGGGCGAAGCGGGCATGGGCGCGGTTGCGCTGGGCCAGCAGGCCGCGCTCGGCACCTATCTCGGCTTCAGCCGCACGCAGGAAGCCAGCGCCGATGCTGCCGGGGTCACGTTCCTGTCCAAGGCGGGGATAACGGGGAAGGGATCGCTGGCGTTCTTCCGCAAACTGCAGGGCGAAGCCTTCCGCTATGGCTATCGGCAGGATGAAGAAGCCGGGTTTGCCAGCACCCACCCGCTTTCGGGCGATCGCATCGCGCGGCTGGAAGGCGATTACCAGAAAGACCCGGCGTGGAACCGCCCGCCGGATGCGGGCCAGCAGGCGCGTTTCCTGCGGATCAAGGCCAAGCTCTATGGCTATCTGGCGGAACCGAAGCAGGTGCTGGCGCACTATCCCGAATACCTGACCGATGCCCCGGCCCGCTATGCCCGTGCCTATGCCTGGCACAAGGACGCGCAGATGGACCGCGCCATCGCGGAAACCGATGCCTTGCTGGCAAGCGATCCGGCGAACCCGTATTTTCTGGAATTGAAAGGGCAGGTGCTGCTGGAATCGGGCAAGCCGGCGCAAGCTCTGGCCCCGTTGCGCGATGCCACCCGGCTGACCGGCAATGCCCCGCTGATTGCCAGCACTTTTGGCCATGCGCTGATCGCCACCGAAGATCCCGTCAATCTGGCGGAGGCCGAACAGGTGCTGCGCGCCGCCGTGGGCAAGGACCGGGAAAACCCCTTCGCGTGGTATCTGCTGGGCATGGTCTATGGCGGGCGGGGCGACATGCCGCGCGCCCGGCTGGCCAGTGCCGAACAACAGATCATGACCGGTCAGCCCCGGCAGGCGATGGAAAGCGCCAAGGCGGCTATGGCCGGGCTGCCGCAGGACACCCCTGACTGGATTCGCGCACAGGATGTGGAAATGGTCGCCCGTGCAGAGCTTGAACGGCGGGACAAGCGCCGGTAGGCCGCTGAACATGCGCTGGTTTGCCACAATCGTGATCGCCCTTGTCGCCGGTTTTACCGGGGCTGCCCTGTGGGATGTCAGCGGGCTGGGGGGGCGTTCCACCCGCGCTTACCTGCTGGCCAATCCTGAAGTGCTGCCGGAAGCGATCGACGTGCTGAAACTGCGCGAATCGCAAGCCCGCATCGATCCCATGCGGCGGGAACTGGAAATGCCGTTCCCCGGTGCGGTGATCGGCAACCCCAACGGCACGGTGACGCTGGTCGAATTCACCGACTATGCCTGCACCTATTGCCGGCAGAGCGTGGCCGATATCGCCTCGCTCGTGGCCGCCAACCCCAACCTGCGGGTGGTGGTGCGCGAATATCCGATCCTGATCCCGGCCAGCGCCGATGCCGCACGGATGGCGCTGGCCGCCGCGCAGCAGGGCAAATATGCGGCGTTCCACGATGCGATGTTCCGCATGGGTCCGCCTTCCGCCCAGACCATCGCCGCAGCCGCCACGGCAGCGGGCGTCGATATGGCGCAGGCGAAAGCAGCCATCGCCAGCGGCGTGTTCGACGTGCAGTTGCGCGGCAATGCGCAAATGGCGGCCAACCTCGGCATCACCGGCACGCCCGGCTGGGTCATCGGCAACCAGTTGCTGAATGGCGCCGTGGGCCGCGATGTGCTGGCCAAGGCAATTGATGAGGTCAAACCTTCCTGACCTGCCCGGACTTACTGACCGGCGCGCTGGCGCTGCGTGGAAAACCGGGCGACGGCCCGGTCAGGATCGGCTAGGATCGGCCTATGGCGATGCTCGATTTCCGCCCGACCCCGTTCTTTGCGGACAAGAACCGCGCCTTCTGGCGGCTGCAGATGATCGGCTGGGCCGGGGCGATGATCCTGCGTTCGGTGACCAGCGCCGCCAACGACCGGCCGTGGAGTTTCCTGGTGATCGTGCTGATCGCCACCATCACCGGCTTTTCGATCAGCCTGATCTTGTCGGTCATCTATGGCAAGCTGATCAACCGCCGCCCGCTGGTGACATGGGGCGTGACCGCGCTGGTGCTGCCGATCGCGGTGACCTTTTCCGCGCTGATCAACGGCTGGACGCTCAGCCTCTATCAATCGACCAGCGATGCCAGCTTCACGCAGCTGGTGCTGGGCGTGTTCTATATCGACATGACCCTGCTGCTGGCATGGTCGGCGCTGTATTATGCGATCAACTATTTCCTGCAGGTGGAAGAACAGACCGACCGGCTGGAACGGCTGGAAGCACAGGCAACCGGCGCGCAGCTGGCCATGCTGCGGTATCAGCTGAACCCGCATTTCCTGTTCAACACGCTCAATTCCATCAGCACGCTGGTGCTGCTGAAACAGACCGAACCGGCCAATGCGATGCTGACCCGGCTGTCCAGTTTCCTGCGCCACACGCTGGTCACCCAGCCGGGCGGCAAGGTGACAGTGGCGCAGGAAGTGGAAACGCTGAAGCTGTATCTCGATATCGAACGGATGCGGTTCGAAGAACGGTTGCGGACGGTGTTCAAGATCGATCCCGCCGCGGCCGATGCCTGCATCCCGTCGCTGTTGCTGCAACCGCTGGTGGAAAACGCGATCAAATATGCGGTGTCACCGCAGGAAGAAGGCGCCCGCATCAGCCTGACCGCGCAAGTGCTGGGCAGCCGTCTGCGGGTAACCGTGGCCGATACCGGGCCTGGCCTGCAAACCCGCGCGCGGACAGACCGGTTCGACGGCAAGATGCGGCCCGATGGCACCACGTCCACCGGGGTCGGCATGGCCAACATCCGCGACCGGTTGGCGCAGGCCTATGGCGAAGATCACCGCTTCGAGGTGCTCAGCCCGCCTGACGGTGGCTTCACCGTGATCATCGAACTGCCATTGGAACGCGAAGAAAAAGCTCCTGCGGCGGCCGAGAAACTTACCGCCGCCGCAAACGTTAGCTCCCCGGACGCCACCACCGCTGGCGATACTCAGAGACCCGACTTTCGGGCGATCGGAACCACTGCATGACCATCCGCACGATCCTCGTCGATGATGAAAAACTGGCCATTCAGGGGCTGCAACTGCGGCTTGAACCCTTCACCGATGTCGAGATCATCGCCACCTGCGCCAATGGCCGTGAAGCGATCCGTGCGATCAAGACTGAAAAGCCCGATCTGGTGTTCCTCGACATCCAGATGCCTGGTTTTGACGGGTTTTCGGTGGTAAAGGGCGTGATGGACATCGATCCGCCGTTGTTCGTGTTCGTCACCGCATACGAAGAACATGCGATCCGCGCTTTCGAAGCCAACGCCGTCAATTACCTGATGAAGCCGGTGGACGTGGACAAGCTGGCCGACACGCTGGAACGCGTGCGGGTACGGCTCAGCGAGAAGCGATCTGCCGAAGAAGCCGAAAAGCTGAAGGACGTGCTGGCCGAAGTGGCCCCGGATGCGATGGCAGACATGCCGGCGGAAGACGACGCCGCCAGCCGCTACGAAAAGATGATCAACATCAAGGATCGTGGGCAGATCTTCCGCGTCGACATCGACAGCATCGAATATGTCGAGGCCGCCGGCGATTACATGTGCATCTACACCGGCGACAATTCGCTGATCCTGCGCGAAACGATGAAGGATCTGGAACGCCGGCTCGACCCGCGCCTGTTCCAGCGGGTGCATCGTTCCACCATCGTCAACCTCGATCAGGTGCGGCAGGTGAAACCGCACACCAACGGCGAATGCTTCCTCGTCCTCGCCTCAGGCGCGGAAGTGAAGGTCAGCCGTTCCTACCGCGACGTGGTGGCGCGCTTCGTACACTGATTTGTTTGCGCACCCCCATGCGGGGGCGCGATTTCCTCGCTTTCGGCAGCAAGCTGCCTTCGCTGCGGGCGCGCATTCGCGCTTGCGGCCCGTTGGGCCGTTCGCGGCGTTTGGCGGCTGGAGTTGGTGGGTCGGGCGTTGACGCGTTTTGCCCGCAGGCTCGACAGGCGGGCGGGGGTTTGGCACTCAGCATGGATGGCTGATTTCGCCCTTGCCCATGCGCTGCACGTGCTGTCCGTCATCCTGTGGATCGGCGGGGTCGGCTTTGTCACGCTGGTGCTGATCCCGGCGCTGTCCGGGGGCGAGCCCGCCACCCGGATGGCGCGGTTCCATGATCTGGAAAGCCGCTTTGCCCCCATCGCCCGGTGGTTGGTGGGCATTGCCGGGGCCAGCGGGCTATGCATGGTGTGGCGGATGGATATGTGGAGCCGCTTTGCCGATGCGCAGTTCTGGTGGATGCACGCGATGGTTGCCGCATGGCTGGCCTTTGCCGTGATGCTCTATCTGCTCGAACCGCTGGTGCTGCACCGGCGCATGGCCAGCAGCCCTGATCCCGCGCGTGATTTCGCGCTGCTGCGGCGAATGCATCAGGTGCTGCTGGTGCTGAGCCTGCTGGCCGCAGGGGGCGCAGCGGCAGGCGCACACGGCTTTTGATCGACAACCGTCCCGCCACGCGCGAAAGAGCCCAGCCATGACTTCATTCACGCTTCCCGGCGTCGATATCGATGCCTTTGTCCGCGCTACTCTGGCTGAAGATCTGGGCACGGGGCTGCCCGGCGGCGGGCAGGATGTCACCGCGCTCAGCGTCATCCCGGCCGACGCCCGCTTTGCAGGCGTGATGGACAGCCGCGATCCGATCGTGGTGGCGGGCCTGCCACTGGCAGTCGCCTTCTTCCGTGCGCTCGACCCAAACATGGAGATCGAGCTGCTGGCCGAAGAAGGGCAGTTCGTGCCCGCCGGGACGGACATCATGCGGCTGGCCGGCAATGCCCGCGCCCTGCTCACGGCGGAGCGCAGCGCGCTCAACACCGTGCAGCACCTGTCCGGTATCGCCACCATGACGCGCGACTATGTGCAGGCGATGGCCAGCGCGCAGTGCGTCCTGCTGGATACCCGCAAGACCATTCCCGGCCTGCGCCATCTGGAAAAATACGCCACCCGCATGGGCGGGGCGCAGAACCACCGGATGGGCCTGTGGGATGCGGCGATGATCAAGGACAACCATATCGCCGTGGCGGGCGACGTGGGCGAAGCGGTGCGCCGCGCGCGCGATGCCGGGGTGCAGAAGATCATCTGCGAAGTGGACCGGCTGGACCAGATCGAACCGGCCCTGGCCGCCGGGGCCAGCCACCTGCTGCTCGACAACATGGATCCTGCCACCTTGCGTCAGGCCGTGGCCATGGTGGCCGGCCGCGTGCCGCTTGAAGCATCGGGCGGCGTGCGGCTGGACACCATCGCCGCCATCGCCGCCAGCGGGGTGGACTACGTTTCCGTCGGTCGACTGACGCAAAGCGCCCCTGCCGCGGACGTAGGGCTGGATTTCACCCCGCTGTGATGGCGCGCGCGGCCCTGCTGGGAGCCGCCATCGCGCTGTTGCCGGCTCCGGCGTTGGCGCAGGCCTATCAATGCACCGTCCCGCAAGGCGCGGTGGCCGTACCTGCCGCGCCGCGAACGGGCGAAACGCGCCGCTTGCCGATCACCGGCTATACCCTCGCGCTCAGCTGGAGCCCGGAACATTGCCGAGGGCGCGAACGCAGCCCCGCCGATCAGCGCCAGTGTTCGGGCCATGCGGGGCGATTCGGGCTAATCGTCCACGGCCTGTGGCCTGAAGGGCAGGGCCAATGGCCGCAATATTGCCCGACCAGCCGCACCGTCAGCCCTGCGGAAGCGCGGCAGAACCTGTGCATGACGCCTTCCCCTGCGCTGCTGGCCAACGAATGGGCAAAACACGGCGCGTGCATGGTTCGTGACCCGGAAAGCTATTTCAAGGTCACCCGCATCCTGTGGCGCAGCCTGCACCTGCCCGATCTGGACGCCCTGTCGCACCAGCCCGGCCTGACGGTGGGCGGCATCCGCACCGCCTTTGCCACGGCCAACCCCGGTTTCCGGCGCGATGCGGTTGGCATTTTTACCAATGATCACGGCTGGCTGACGGAAATGCGGCTGTGTTACGGCAAGGACTTCCGCCCGGCCCCCTGCGGGGTGCGTCGATCAGGCCAGCCCGATTCGCGCAGCGTGAAGATCTGGCGCGGGCTGTAACCGCGAATCGGGGCGTTCAGCGGCGCGCGGCGAAAAATTCGCGCAGCACTGTGGCCGCTTCCTGCGCCCCCATGCCGGAATAGACTTCGGGCCGATGCAGGCATTGCGGCTGATCGAACACCCGCGCGCCATGTTCCACCGCCCCGCCCTTCAGGTCTGCCGCGCCATAATAGACGCGGGCGATTCGCGCGTGGACGATGGCCCCGGCGCACATCGCGCAGGGTTCCAGCGTCACCCACAATTCGCATCCTTCCAGCCGTTCACTGCCCAATGCCGCTGCCGCCCGGCGCATGGCCAGCACCTCGGCATGGGCGGTGGGATCGCACAGATCGCGCGGGGCATTGTGCGCTTCGCCCACGATCACCCCATCGCGCACCACCACCGCGCCCACCGGCACTTCGCCCGCGTCTGCTGCATCACGCGCCAGTTGCAGGGCGCGTGCCATCGGGGCAGGAAGGGGCCAGCGGGTCATGCCAGCGGGCTAGCCCGCGCAGCAGGTGCCTGCAAGGGATGCGCAAGCAGAGCGGTTGGCGCGCTTTCGATCCGCCCAATTGCTTGACGCGCGTCAGGGGCACAGCTATGCGCGCCGCTTTCCGGGACATCCCCGACAGCTTTTGATTCTGAGAGATTGATCATGTCGCGCATCTGCGAACTGACCGGCAAGGGCCGCCAGACTGGCCACAATGTGAGCCACGCCAACAACAAGACCAACCGCGTGTTTCTGCCCAACCTGCAGAACGTCACGCTGTTGAGCGAAAAGCTGGACCGCAGCTACAAGTTCCGCGTTTCGACGCAGGGCCTGCGTTCGGTGGAACACAACGGCGGGCTGGACAACTGGCTGCTGAAGACCAGCGACGCGAAGCTCAGCGATCGTGCGCTGAAGGTTAAGCGCGAACTGAAGAAGGTCGCTGCTGCCGCCTGATTGGCCGGCAACGCGATTTTTTGACGGATTAGCGAAGGGCGCGCGGCTTGGGCCGGGCGCCCTTTCGCTTGTCCGGGTTCCGCTCCTATTTCCGGTCTGGAACCCATCGCAGTTTCAGCAGCAGGGTGCGCTGGTAAGCTGCGTGGTTGTCATCGGAAATGACCCAGACCTGCACCGATCCATCGGCCTGCGGCAGGATCGTCAGCCCTTCGTAATTGTCGCTGGGCAGGGGATCGTCGAGCAGGGCGATGGTCCGCCCGCGCCAGACCCGGCCCGGCGCAATATCCGCCGGATCGGCCACCATCAGGCGGCCGGTGAAATGCACCGGATTTCCGGGCCGGACCGATCGCAGCAGGATCAGCACCCGCCCATCCGGCAATTGCGCCATGTCCACCGGGCGATAGCCCCGCGGCGGGGCAAAGCGGAAGCGCAGCGGATTGTCCGCCACTGCCCGATCGGCGGTGGGGTCCGATGCAAACACCAGTCCCGGGCTGGGCTGGCCGGCCAGAATCATGTCCCCTTCCGCCAGCACGATGAAGCGCCCATCGCGCAAACGCACCAGCGATTCAGGCCCGGCATTCGATGGCCAGTCATGCATTGCGCGCGGCTCGGCGTCGCGGCCCATGTGCAGGCCGCGGTCCAGCGCCACGATCGCGTTGCTGGCCTCATAACCGGCCCAGACCGAGCCTGTTACGGCATCGCGGGTCAGCGATTCGATGTCCACCCGCGCCTTGTCGCGCGGGCGATGGCCACCAAGAAAGAAGATCCGCACATGCGGCTTGGCTGCGCCGGGAAAGGGCAACCATGCCGCCGCCCCGCCATCGCTGACCGCCAGCAATCGCCCATCAATCGCCAGCAAAGCGGAAAAGCCGCCAAAAGCGGTGTTCGGGCTCCGCAACTGCCACGCGCCCTGCACCTGCACTTCGCCGGTGCGCCAGCGCGGCACTTTCAGCTTCACGTAAGCGACACGCTGGCTTTCGTTCCACGGCTTGGGCGCCGTGCGCAGGCAAGTGCCGGGCAACAGGCACAGCGCGAGTATCGAGATCGTGATCAGCCTGCGCATCTGTCCGGCCGCGTTGCAGGCCGGTGATGCCCGGTCAAGCCCCGCAACAACCGGAAGCCATCAGGGCTGCGGGATGTGCAGGAACAGCAGCGGATCGAGCCGCGCGTCCCGCCACTTGATCGACCAGTGCAGATGCGGCCCGGTGGCGCGCCCGGTGGCGCCGACGCGGCCGATCACCTGCCCCTGTTTCACCACGTCACCTTCATGGACGAGGATTTCGGACGCATGGAGGAACGAACTGTTCAGCCCCTGTCCGTGGTCGATGATGACCAGATGCCCTTCCAGCGTGAACGGCTGCGCGGCGGCCAGCACCACCACACCATCCGCCGGGGCGACATAGGGCGTGCCTGCCCCCCCCGCGATATCCATGCCCGAATGGTACGCACCCGGTTCCCCGCGATAGACGCGCTGCGCGCCGAACCGGCCCGAAATGCGCCCGGGCACCGGCTGGATGAAGTTCTGCCGCCAGCCTTGGCTGCCACTGTCGATGGCGCGGGCGGCGGCGATGCGCGCCAGTTCGGGTTGACGCATGGCAAGGAAGGCATCGGTCGGCACACCGCCGGGGCGGCGGGCAGCGTCGATATTTTCGATCGGCCAGGCTCGCGGCGAAATCGCCAGCACGCTTTCCACCACAGCGCCGCCGAGCACCGTGGCGGTAAGCCGCGCCGTGGCAGGCGCATCGCGATCGAAAGCGGCGAAGAAATTGCCTTGCGGGTCCAGCGTCAGCGGCTGGTTGTCGAGACGGGCACTGATCGCGCCAGCCGGAGCCTGCCCGCGAATCCACCCGCCTTGGGTCAATTCACCTGCAAAAACAAAGTGTCCCTGCTGGGTCACCGATGTTTGAACGGCGGGCTTTTGCGGCGGCTGTTGCGCAAGTTGTCGTGGGGCCGGTTCCTTTGCCGAAGCGACGCAAGCTGCCGAAAGGGCGGCCAACGCCAGCGCGGCAACCGGCTTCATGCCTGGTCGAGATGCCGTTTGGTGGAAATGTCGGCGCTGGCATAGGCTTCCTGCCGGTCCACGCTCCAATACCGCAGGTCTTCCAGCGCGATCCGGTCCCCGCTGACGGCGCAGATCACGAAATGGCCGGGCCGCACCACGCGGAAGCCGCTGGGACCATAGATGAGCGTGGCGGGGTTTTCGGCGGAAGACATCAACATGGGAGGCAACCTAGCGCGGGCGGGCGGTCAAAGCAATTTCGGCTGGTCGGCCATGCCGGCCGAACCCGCCGAAGCGGCCTTGGCGCGCGGCGGGCGGGCGGGCGGAGGCACACTTGGTACGGCAGAACCGGAGGCTGGTACGACATCCAGCGTCCCGTCCCGGAATTTGAGGACCAGCGCGGGTTCGAGACCGGCGACAGCAGCGTCAGTCAGAGCCTTCCCCTGCGAATTCAGCACCATGGCATAACCGCGCTGCAAAGGCCGATCGGGATGCAGCTGTTCCGTCAGCCGGGCCAACGCGGCCAGTTGCACCCGCCGGTCATCCAGCGGGCGCTGCACCAGCGCAGGTACCAGCCGCGCGGCCTTGAGTCGGTCTTGCGCACGGGCCAGACGGGATTGCAGCAACGGGGCGGAAAGGCGGGCCGAATCGCCCTGCAAGCGATGACGCGCCTGCGCCGCCCGGTCCGCGAGGCCACGGCGCAGGCGTTCAGCCAGATCGTCCAGCCGCTGCGCTGCGGGGGCGGCAAGTGCTTCGGGACGGGGCAGCAGGCGGGCGCGAGCTTCCAGCCGTTCGCGCCCCAATTGCACCGGACGCAGTGCGCATTTGCGCTGGCGCAGGCCGAATTCGTCAAGCAATCCAGCAAGATCCCGCAGCACCGGCACGGCCATTTCCGCCGCCGCCGTGGGCGTTGGCGCACGGCGATCGGCGGCGAAATCGGCCAGGGTGGTGTCGGTTTCGTGGCCAACCGCGCTGATCACCGGGATGGTGGAACCGGCGATGGCGCGCACCACCACTTCTTCGTTGAAACTCCACAGATCTTCGGTGGAGCCGCCGCCACGGGCCACGATCAGCAGGTCCGGGCGCGGGATCGGGCCATTTGCATCGATGTTGCAAAAGCCCTGCACCGCATCTGCAACCTGCTGCGCCGCACCTTGCCCCTGCACCAGCACCGGCCAGACCAGCACATGGGTGGGGAACCGATCCGCCAGCCGGTGCAGGATATCCCGAATCACCGCGCCGGTGGGCGATGTCACCACCCCGATCACGCGCGGCAGGTAGGGCAGGGGGCGTTTGCGTTCCGGCGCGAACAACCCTTCGGCTTCCAGCCGCCGCCGGGTCTTTTCCAGCAGGGCCAGCAGCGCGCCTTCGCCGGCGATTTCCATCTTTTCGATGACAATCTGGTATTTCGACCGGCCGGGATATGTCGTCAGCTTGCCGGTGGCGATCACTTCGATCCCGTCTTCCGGCAGGAATCCCAGCCGCTGCGCCCCGCCGCGCCACATCACCCCGTCGATCAGCGCGGCATCGTCTTTCAGGCAGCAGTAAAGGTGCCCGCTGGCCGCCCGTTTCACGCCCGAAAGTTCGCCGCGCAGGCGCACGAAGCCGAACCGGTCTTCCACCGTGCGCTTGAGCAGTTGCGATAATTCGCTGATCGAAAGCGGCTCGGCGTTGTCCCCGGCGCGCCCCTTCGCTACCAGCCCGCCGGGTAGTTCAGCATCGTCATCGGAAAAGGGGCCGTTCATGAATATCCTGCTGTTGGGATCGGGCGGCCGTGAACATGCGCTGGCGTGGAAGCTGGCGCAATCCAGGCTGCTTGCAGGGGCAGAGGATAAATTGTTCGCCGCCCCGGGCAACCCCGGCATCGCCGCCTATGCCGAATGCCTGAACATGGACCTGACCGACCACGATCTGGTGGTGGCATTCTGCGAACAGGAACAGATCGGGCTGGTGGTGGTCGGGCCGGAAGCGCCGCTGGTCGATGGCCTGTCCGATTCGCTGCGCGCCGAAGGGTTCGCCGTGTTCGGCCCCAGTCAGGCCGCCGCGCAGCTGGAAGGCAGCAAGGCCTTTACCAAGCGCATCTGCGACAAGGCCAACATTCCCACCGCCGGTTATGTCCACGCCCGTTCGCTGGATGAAGCGCTGGCCGCACTGGATAAATTCACCGCGCCTTATGTGCTGAAGGCCGACGGGCTGGCCGCCGGCAAGGGCGTGGTCATTCCCGAAACCCGCGCCGAGGCCGAGGCCGAGCTGGTCGACATGTTCGGCGGGCGTTTCGGCGCCAGCGGCGCGGAAGTGGTGATCGAGGAATTCATGGATGGCGAGGAAGTCAGCTTCTTCGTCCTGACCGATGGCGCCAGCGTGCTCGCCTGTGGCAGCGCGCAGGATCACAAGCGCGTGGGCGAAGGCGATACCGGCCCCAACACCGGCGGCATGGGCGCATACAGCCCCGCCCCGATCCTGACCCCCGCGCTGCGCGGCGAAGTGCTGAGCCGCATCATCGCCCCCACCGTCCACGCCATGGCGGACGAAGGCACGCCTTATTCCGGGGTGCTGTTTGCCGGGCTGATGCTGACCAAGGCCGGCCCCAAGCTGGTGGAATACAACTGCCGGTTCGGCGATCCGGAATGCCAGGTGCTGATGACGCGGATGGAAAGCGATCTGGGCGAATATCTGCTCGCCTGCGCGGAAAACCGCCTGTCGACGATGGAACCGATGCGTTTTTCCGCCGACACCGCGCTGACCGTGGTGATGGCCGCCAACAATTACCCCGGCACGCCTGAAAAGGGCGGGGCGATCCGCAATATCGACGCTGCCGAAGCCACCGGCGCACGGGTGTTCCACGCCGGCACCGCGCTCGATGACGATGGCCAGCTGATCGCCAATGGCGGCCGGGTGCTGACCGTGACGGCACGCGGAGCAACCGCGGCAGAAGCGCAAGCCGCAGCATACCGCGCGGTGGATGCGATCGATTTCCCGACCGGGTTCTGCCGCCGCGACATCGGCTGGCGCGAAGTGGCCCGGGCCCGATAACGGCAGGTCAGCGCAGGTCAGCTCTGGGCAGCAGCAGAACGGCCACAGGGCGGTTGGCCCACCCGCATCGCCTTGCACACCGTCAGTGGCGCAAGGCTTCCAGCGGCACGGCCAGTTCCACCACCAGCCCTTCGCGCTGCCAATTTTCGGCCATGGTGCCGCGCAGCTGATACAGCACCGCGCGCTGCTTCATTTCCGTGCCGAAGCCGCTGCGTTGCGGCGGGCCGGTTACAGGTGGCCCGCCGGTTTCCCGCCAGATCAGCCGCAATTCGCCGCCCGATGCCGTTCCTGAAACGGTGCAGGCGAGCGATACGGTGCCACCGGGCGCCGACAGAGCGCCGTATTTCAGCGCATTGGTGGCCAGTTCATGCACCACCAGCGCCATGGCACCGGCCGCCTGAATGCCCAGCCCGGTATCGTCGCCGGTCAGCCGGAATCGCGGCTCGGCCCCGATCTCGTAAGGCGCCAGCAAGGCGTGGAGCAATTCCTGCAAATTGTTGCGCGCTGCCACGTCGCCGTCTGCCGGGCGGACCAGCGCATGGGCCTTGGCCAGTGCGCGGACCTTAGCGGTCACGTCATTCACGAAAGCCGCCGATTCGGGTTGATATCGCGCAGTGGCTGACAACAGCGAGATCATCACGGCGAAGATGTTGTTGATGCGGTGCGCCAGTTCGCCCGCGATCAGTTCGATCGATGCTTCGGCGCGCTTGAAATCATCGACATCAGTGCAGGTGCCAAACCAGCGCACGATCTGACCCGCACTGTCGCGCACCGGCAGCGCGCGTCCCAGCACCCAGCGGTAATCGCCCGAATGGTGGCGCAAACGGTATTCGATTTCATACGGTTCACCCGTGGCGACGCTGTCATACCAGACCTGCAGCGCGCGCGGCTGGTCATCCGGATGGAACAGGCCGTTCCAGCCTTCGCCATCGGTCGACCCCGCCGGCGCGCCGGTGAAACGATACCAGCGCTGGTTGTAGAAATCGCTGTAGCCGTCGGGCCGGGTGGACCAGACCATGTGCGGCACGGCATCCAGCATGGCACGCATCGCCGCACTTTCCCGTTCCCCCTGCGGCAGGCTGGTCCAGAAGGCATCAGGCCATGCGGGATTGGCACCTGCGGGATCGGGCCCTGCGGGATCCAGCGCGCCCGAATTCGGGGGTGCCGCACCAAACAGGGGATGCACATCGTCGGAATTTTCGTCCTCCATACGTAACATCCCTCATTTGTGTTGCCTGCTACACACAACCCGCCGGCAGCGTCTGCCCACTTGTGCACGGTCTGGCCCCAAAAGCGGTTTCGGGCGTTGGGATATTTTTGAACCATCCATCCGGGGATGACATGCCAACCAAAGGTGTAAGCGGCCCGCCCAACAACAACCTGTTGCGCCACTTGCGCGATGCGGAACTGGCACTGATCCTGCCGCATCTGGCGCTGCGGCGCGGGGCGGTGGGCGATGTGCTGTATAACCCCGGCGACATGGTGGAGACGGTCTATTTCCCCTGCGGCCCATCGCTGGTGTCGTTCGTGATCGATCTGGCCGAAGGCAAGGGGGTGGAAACCGTGCTCGTCGGCCGCGAAGGGGCTGTGGGCGGCATCGTCAGCGAAGGACATCTGCCGGCATTTGCCCGCTGCATGGTGCAATCGGCGGGCGATTTCATGGCGCTGGAAACGGCCCGGCTGGATGAATTGAAGCAGCAATCGCGCGCCGTGGCGCACGTCTTCACCCGCTATGCCGATTGCCTGATGGCGCAGGTGTTCCAGTCCGTTGCCTGCAACGCCGCCCATTCGATCGAACAGCGCACGGCCAAGTGGCTGGTGGCCGCGATCGAGCGGACTGGCGAACATGACGTGCCGCTGACGCAGGAACAGCTGGCCGGGATGCTGGGGGTGGGCCGGTCCTATATCAGCCGCGTGCTGGGGCGGCTGAAGGCCGATGGCCTGCTGGCCACCCGGCGCGGGCGGTTGCAGGTGATGCAGATGCCGCGCCTGCGCGGATTGTCATGCGAATGCCAGGACCGCGTGCGCAGCCATTTCGATCGCGTGCTGAGCGGGGTCTACCCCACTGAAAGCGAAAGCGCCGCCCTGCACCGGTCTGGCCAGGACCAGACCGCACAAGGCGGCGCCAGTGGCTGATCAGCCCAGCTTTTCCTGCACCAGTTGCACCAGATCAGCTTCGGGCCGGGCGCCATAGTGGCTTATCACTTCTGCGGCGGCGATGGCGCCGATCCGCAGGCAGCGTTCCAGCGATTCGCCGCGCACGTGGCCGAACAGGAACCCGGCGGCGAACAGATCGCCCGCGCCGGTGGTGTCGATCACCTTTTCGACCGGTTCCGCTGCAACCTGCGCGCGTTCGCCATGGGCCATCGCCACCGCGCCATCGGCGCTGCGGGTAACAACCACGATTGGCACCTTGGCTGCCAGCTGCGCCAGCCCGGCGTCGAAATCGTCGGTGCCGGTCATCGCGGCCAGTTCGACTTCGTTGGCGAACAGGATGTCGATCAGGCCATCGGCGATCAGGGCGCGGAAATCATCGCCGTGGCGGCTGATGACGAAGGCGTCCGACAGGGTGAAAGCCACCTTGCGCCCGGCGGCACGGGCAGCTTCGATCGCGCGGCGCATGGCCGCGCGCGGTTCTTCCGGATCCCACAGGTATCCTTCCAGATACAGCACGCGGGCGCCGCCCACCGCTTCTTCGTCCAGCGTGTGCGCGGGCAGGAACTGCGATGCGCCAAGGAAGGTGTTCATCGTGCGCTGGCCGTCAGGGGTGACGAAGATCAGGCAGCGCGCCGTCGGCGGCTCGTCCGCGCGGGCAGGGGTATCGAAATCGATGCCCACGGCGCGGATGTCGTGTGCGAAAACCGCGCCCAGCTGATCGTCTGCCACCTGCCCGACGAAGGCACACTGCGCGCCAAGGGCCGATAGACCCGCCAGCGTATTGGCCGCCGAACCGCCGGAAATCTCGCGCGCGGGGCCCATCGCATCATACAGCGATTGCGCCTGATCGGCATCGATCAGGGTCATCCCGCCACGGACCATGCCCAGTTCTTCGATCAGTTCATCGGAACACGGGGCCATCACATCGACGATGGCATTGCCGATCGCGATCACGTCATATCTGGGTTCGGTCATGAATTCTTCCGCGTTCGTCAGTGAACAAAGGCCCGGCCGCATCGGCAGCCACAGGATGGAGCAGGGCACAGGACGGGCCCCGGGCGTTGACTTGCCTTGCCCCGCAGGCAATCGCAAGCATCGATGACAGGTGTCGTTTCCTCGCTGCTGCTGGCGCTGGGCCAGCTGGCCGATGGCCGCGTACTGCGCGTGCTGGGCAAGAGCCTGCTGGTCAGCCTGCTGATCTGCGCCGCGCTGGGCTGGGCCGGCTGGCATGCGCTGGGCCGGCTGCTGGCCCCCACCCTTGCCGGCCACGCCGCGATTGGCGGCATCATTGCCACGCTGGGCGCGCTGATCGGGCTTGTCGGACTGTGGTTGCTGTGGCGGATCGTGGCGCTGGCGGTGATCCAGTTCTTTGCCGACGAAGTGGTGCAGGCGGTGGAATCGCGGCACTATCCCGCAGCCGCCGCCCGCGCGCGCGATCTTTCGGTGGGCGAACAGCTGCGCGCCGGGTTCGGTTCAGCCACGCAGGCACTGCTGGTCAATCTGGCGGCCGCGCCCTTTGCGCTGGCGCTGCTGTTCACCGGCATCGGCACGCCGCTGCTGTTTCTGCTGGTCAATGCCGTGCTGCTGGGGCGTGAATTTCAGGACATGGTCTGGCTGCGCCATCGCCATGCTGTCGGAGCCGCTGCGCCTGTCAGCCGGGCGGAACGGCTGTTGCTGGGCGGCGCGATCGCGGCCATGCTGTCGGTGCCGGGGCTGAACCTGCTGGCCCCGATCCTGGGCGCTTCGGCCGCCACGCACCTGATCCACCGGAAGGACCGCTCGTGATCCTGCGCCTGACCCTGCGCCATGCCCCGATTGCCTTGCTGGTGGTGCTGGCGGCTTGCGGCCCCGCCGTTCCCCGCCCGGCATCCACCCCGGCGCCGCGCCCAGCGCCGAGCCGGCCCACGCCGCGCCCCACACCCCGGCCCGCCAGCACCACCGTGCCGATGCCACCGCCGAACCCGCCCGCCGCAGCTGCCGCAACCGGTTTCCGCGCCCCGCAAGTGCTGCGCGTGCCGGGGCTGGAAACGGTAATCGAAGCCGATGCCGACAGCCTGATCCGCCAGTTCGGCACCCCGCAGCTGGATGTGAACGAGGGCGACATGCGCAAGTTGCAGTTCGCCGGCGAAGCCTGCGTGCTGGACCTGTTCCTTTACCCGATGCGCGAAGGCGGCAAGCCGGTGGCAACATGGATCGACAGCCGCCGCGCGAGCGACGGGCTGGACGTGGACCGCCGCGCTTGCGTGGAGGCGCTGCGCAAACGCTAGCTAGATGGTGAAGCTTTCGCCGCAACCGCAACTGCCCTTGGCATTGGGATTGGCGAAGACGAACCCGGCGGTGAAATCATCTTCCACCCAGTCCATCGTGCTGCCCACCAGGTACAGCACGCTGCCGCCATCGATGTAGAAAGTGCCGCCCGGGGTGGCGATCTTTTCGTCGAAAGCCACTTCTTCCGCCACGTAATCGACTGAATAGGCGAGGCCCGAACAGCCCCGGCGCGGGGTCGACAGCTTGACCCCGATGGTGCCGGCCGGCGCCTGCGCCATCAGATCGGCTATCCGCTGCTCTGCCGCGGGGGTCAGTTCGACGGCGGCCTTGCGCACGCGCGACGGGGTGGCAGAGGCGGCGGCAGGGGGATTGGCGGTGTTCGCTTGGGTCATATCAGCCTCTTCTGCCAGCACAGCGCCTGCCCGGCGGTGGGATCGAGTTCGTATGCGCCATAGCCGAGCGCGGAGTAGAGCGCGGTCGCGCGGTCATTGCCGCTGAGCACTTCCAGCGTCACCTTGCCCGCGCCGAGCAGCCGCGCTTCATCCTCCACCGCGGCGAAGATCGCGGTGGCGATGCCGCGCCCGCGGTATTCGGGCAGCACCGCCACATCGTGGATGTTGACCAGCGGCATGGCGTTGAAGGTAGATACCGCGGTGAAGCAATTGGCCAGCCCAACCGGCTTGCCCGCCACCCGCGCAATCAGCGAAAAGGCGTTGGCCGTGGCCGCCAGCAGCGGCACCAGTTCCGCCATCACATCATCCGCCAGCGGATGCCCGCCGCCCATCGGATCGCGGGCGTAGGCATCGAGCAGCATGATCAGCGCTTCGGCGTCGACGGGATCATCATAATCCGCGCGCGCAATCACCAGCCGTCCGGCCAGCGTGGAAGAGGTGGCGGCAGCCGTGCTCACAGCATCCCCAGTTCGAGCCGGGCCTCATCGCTCATTTTGGCGGGATCCCACGGCGGATCCCACACCAGCGTCACTTCCGCATCGCGCACGCCGGGTACGGCGGACACGCGCATTTCGACTTCGCCGGGCATCGATTCCGCCACCGGGCAATGCGGGGTGGTCAGCGTCATCGATACCGCCACGTCGGCATCGGGCGACACTTCGACGCCGTAGATCAGGCCAAGGTCATAGATGTTCACCGGAATTTCCGGATCGAAGATATCCTTCAGCGCATCGATCACCGCTTCGTACAGCGCGCCGCCCGGTTCCACCGTCGATGCCGCTTCAGGCTTCTGCTGCAGGAACCCGGCGAGGTAATCCTTCTTGCGTTCCAGCTTGTCGGACGCGCTTTCGACACCATCCTCCACGCCATCGCTCACCCTGCCGCGCGGCGGCGGAGCCACGGCGTCGACTTCTTCCACGCGGAAGGTCTTGTCCTCGTTCATCCGAAGATCCTCTTGGTCCGTTCGATGCCGCGCACCAGCGCCGCCACATCGTGTTCATCATTATACAGGCCGAAACTGGCGCGCGCGGTGGCCGGCACGCCCAGATGGTCCATCAGCGGCTGCGCGCAGTGATGCCCGGCGCGGATCGCCACGTTTTCTTCATCCAGAATGGTGCCCAGATCGTGCGGGTGAATGCCGTCGAGCGCGAAGCTGACGATCCCGGCACTGTCGTCCGGACCGAACAGCGTGACATCGTTCATCGCCCGCAAGGCATCGCGCGTCATCGCCACCAGCCGCGCTTCGTGCGCGTGGATCGCCGGCAGGCCGATGGCGGCAACATAATCGCACGCTGCGCCCAGCCCGATCGCTTCGACGATGGCGGGCGTGCCGGCTTCGAACCGCTGCGGCGCCGGGGCATAGGTGGTGCGATCGAAAGTGACGCGGTCGATCATCGCCCCGCCGCCCTGCCACGGCGGCATCGCTGCCAGCAGATCGGCCTTGCCCCACAAGGCGCCGATGCCGGTCGGGCCGTACAGCTTGTGGCCGGAAAAGGCGTAGAAATCACACCCCAGCGTGGCCACGTCCACCAGCAGACGCGGCACGGCCTGGCAGCCGTCCAGCAGCAGCTTTGCCCCCACGCCCTGCGCCAGCCGCGCAGCGCGTGCGGTATCCAGCACGCTGCCCAGCACGTTGGAAACGTGCGCCAGCGCAACCAGCTTGTGCGCGGGCGTCAGCATCGCTTCGGCGGCGTCGAGATCGATCTGGCCATCGGCGGTCAGCGGGCACACGTCGATTGCCACGCCGGTCCGGTCACGCAGCAATTGCCACGGCACGATGTTGGAATGGTGTTCCAGCACCGACAGCAGGATGCGATCCCCGGCCTTCAGGTTAGCCGTGCCCCAGCTGTTGGCGACAAGGTTGATCGCTTCGGTCGCGCCGCGGGTGAAGACCACTTCGTCTTCCGCGCCGCCGATGAAAGCCGCCACGCGCCGCCGCGCCGCTTCGTATCCCAGCGTCATTTCCGCCGACCGCGAATAGACGCCGCGATGGACCGTGGCGTAATCCGCCCCCAGCGCGCGGGTAACGGCATCGATCACCACCTGCGGCTTCTGCGCCGTGGCCCCGGTATCAAGGTAATGCCAGCGCGCGCCGTCAGCGGTGCGCAAGCCGGGGAAATCGGTGTGCAGGGTATCGAACACGGCCGTCGCCATCACGATACGCCTTGCAGGGCGGCAGCAGCGGCCAGTTCCAGCCCTTCGCGCACGGCAGGATCAGCCACCGCCAGAAAGGCTTCTGCCGCGAAGGCCTGCATCAGCAGCACCCGCGCCGCATCCAGCGGCAAGCCGCGCTGCTGGGCATAGAACAGCGCCTGCGGGTCCATCTGGCCGATGGCACAGCCGTGCGCGCACTTCACGTCATCGGCATAGATTTCGAGTTCAGGCTTGGCGTTGATCGTCGCCTGCCGGCCTTGCAGCAGGCCCTTGATGCCCAACGCGGCGTCAGTCCCTTGCGCGTCCTGCGCCACGTCGATCCGGCCCAGCACGTTGACCATGCCATCGCCGCTCGCCACCGCGCGCACCACCTGGCTGGAGCTGGCGCCCGGCGCCACGTGGCGGATGCGGGTGACCAGTTCCGCCACTTGCCCGGCACCGGCGGCCACCACGCAGCCGAAGGTCCACTGCGCGCCCTGTTCCAGCGTCACATCCAGTTCCAGCCGCTGATAACCAGCGCCCGTCAGAGCAAAAAAGCCTTCCCCTTGCGCGCCTGCACCCACGGTGATCTCATGGCTGACGATGCCTTCGCCACTGATCGTGCGATGGATCGCGCCATGGCCGCCGGGCGCGATGGACACCTGTTCCGCCACCGGCACCGCCGCCAGTGCATCCAGCACGGCGGGCGGCGTGTAGCGCCAGGGTTCATCCCGCCGCGTGGGCCGTGCAAGGGCCTGCGCGTTCACGCAGCCGCCTCTTGCGCGACCGCTTCGTAGCCTTCTTCTTCCAGCTGCAAGGCCAGATCCGGCCCGCCGCTCTTCACGATCCGGCCAGCGGCCAGCACGTGGACGAAGTCCGGCTTCACGTAATCCAGCAGGCGCTGGTAATGGGTGATCAGCAGCACGGCCTTGTCCGGCGCGCGCATGATGGCGTTGATGCCTTCGCCCACGATCCGCAGCGCATCGATGTCCAGCCCGCTGTCAGTTTCATCCAGAATGGCCAGCTTGGGATCGAGGATACCCATCTGCACCATTTCGTTGCGCTTCTTCTCGCCGCCCGAAAAGCCGACGTTCACCGGCCGCTTCAGCATGTCCATGTCCATCCGCAGCAAGCCCGCCTTTTCGCGTGCCAGCTTCAGGAAATCGCCGCCCGAAAGCGGTTCCTGCCCGCGGCTCTTGCGCTGGGCATTCAGAGCTTCGCGCAGGAACTGCACGTTGGAAACGCCGGGGATTTCGACCGGGTACTGGAAGCCGAGGAACAGCCCGGCAGCAGCCCGTTCGTGCGGATCAAGAGCGAGCAGATCCTGCCCGGCGAACTGCACGCTGCCATCGGTCACATCATAGCCGGGCCGCCCGCCCAGCGTGTAACCCAGCGTGGACTTGCCCGCGCCGTTCGGCCCCATGATCGCGTGCACTTCGCCCGCGTTGATCGCCAGCGACAGCCCCTTGAGGATCGGCTTTTCCGCAACCGTGGCGTGGAGGTTTTCAATCTTCAGCATGGTCACGCCTTGATCTTCGGCCGTTCAAACGGCTTTTCCAGTTCGGCCTTGATCGCCTTCAGCACCTGATCCAGCGCGCCCAGCACCTGCCCTTCGGCAAAGCGCAGCACGCGCACGCCGACATCGGCCAGCTTGCGATCGCTGAGGGTGGCGAGTGTGGCTTCCGGCCCTTCGGTGCCGCCCACTTCCACCACCAGCCAGCGCGTCTTGGCGGCGAAATCGACGATCGCGCTGCCCATGATGACTTCGCGGTTGAAGGTGAAGCCCATCTGCTTGTCCTTCAACGCGTCCCACAGCCGGACCTGCGCCGCGCTGGGGTTGCGGCGGTTGTCGCGCGCGCGGTCCTTCAGCTGCGCGGCACGGGCGGGGGACACGTCCCACGCTTTCGTGTTCGCGCCAGTGGTATCGGGCGCACGTTCGCGTTCGGCCACATTGCCGAGCGAGAGTTTACGGCGTTCGGTCGTCATCAGCCCACACTTCCTTCAAGAGATATGCCGAGCAGCTTCTGCGCCTCGACCGCGAATTCCATCGGCAATTGCTGCAGCACTTCCTTGGCGAAACCGTTGACGATCAGCGCCACCGCTTCTTCCGTGCCCAGCCCGCGCTGCTGCGCGTAGAACAGCTGATCGTCGCTGATCTTGCTGGTCGTCGCTTCGTGTTCGATCTGCGCGCCGGGGTTCTTCACTTCGATATAGGGCACCGTGTGTGCGCCGCACTGGCTGCCCAGCAGCAGGCTGTCGCACTGGGTGAAGTTGCGCACGCCATCGGCATTGGCGGCCACCCGCACCAATCCGCGATAGGTGTTGTTGGACCGGCCGGCGCTGATCCCCTTGGAAATGATCGTGGAGCGGCTGCCGCGTCCGTTGTGGATCATCTTGGTGCCGGTATCGGCCTGCTGGAAATTGTTGGTGACGGCGACGGAATAGAATTCGCCCACCGAATCTTCGCCGTTCAGTACGCAGCTGGGATATTTCCAGGTGATCGCGCTGCCGGTTTCCACCTGCGTCCACGAAACCTTGCTGCGCGCACCCTGGCACAGCGCCCGCTTGGTGACGAAGTTGTAGATCCCGCCCACCCCTTCGGCATTGCCGGGATACCAGTTCTGCACGGTGGAATACTTGATTTCCGCATCGTCCAGCGCGACCAGTTCCACCACCGCGGCGTGCAGCTGGTTTTCATCGCGCATCGGCGCGGTGCAGCCTTCGAGATAGGACACGTAAGCGCCCTTGTCCGCCACGATCAGCGTGCGTTCGAACTGGCCGGTGTTTTCCGCGTTGATGCGGAAATAGGTGCTCAATTCCATCGGGCAGCGCACGCCTTCGGGGATGTAGACGAACGTCCCGTCGGAAAAGACCGCGCTGTTCAGGGCGGCGAAGTAATTGTCGCGCTGCGGCACCACGCGGCCCAGCCACTGGCGCACCATGTCGGGATATTCGCGGATCGCTTCGCTGATCGACAGGAAGATCACCCCGGCGC
>JBDLVD010000012.1:0-29053 GCA_039804965.1 Pseudomonadota bacterium | reverse complement strand
GTCGCCTCGGCCTGTTGCAGGGTGGTGATGACGGCCCGGGCGAAGTGTTCGACATGTCGGCACACCGCGCCAAGCTGCGCACCGCACCCAAGCCGAAGAAGTAACGGCAGCATCATGCGCGCCGCCGGCCTGTTTCCCCTACTGCTCATTGCCGCAGGGACAGGCTCGCCGGCGGCAGCGCAGGATGTTCCGGCCGCGCTGGCGGCCAATCTCGACGCCCGCACCGCGAGGCTCGACGCGATCTACCGCGATATCCACGCCCACCCAGAACTGGGCTTTGCCGAAATGCGAACCGCCGCGTTGCTGGCAAAGGAAATGCGTGATCTCGGCTTTCAGGTGACCGAAGGGATCGGCAAGACCGGCCTTGTCGCAATCTACCGCAACGGCCCCGGACCGACCGTGCTGGTCCGCACCGACATGGACGCACTGCCGCTGCGCGAACAGACGGGGCTGCCCTATGCCTCCACCGTGGAAACGCAGTGGAACGGCCGCCCGGTGGGGGTGATGCACGCCTGCGGGCATGATCTGCACATGGCGGCGTGGATCGGCGCGGCAGGCGCGCTGGTGGCCGGCAACGCAGGGTGGAGCGGCACGCTGATGTTCATCGCCCAGCCGGCGGAAGAAGGCGGCGGCGGGGCGAAAGCCATGCTGGCCGATGGCCTGTTCACCCGCTTCGGCACGCCGGATTACGCCTTTGCGCTGCATACCGCGCCCGTGGCGGCCGGCACGGTGCAGTATCGCGCCGGCGTGGTCAGCAGCAATTCCGATACCATCGCCATCACCTTCAAGGGCCGCGGTGGGCACGGATCCGATCCCAGCACCACGATCGATCCGGTGCTGATGGCCGCCCGTTTCGTGGTGGATGTGCAAGGCGTCGTCTCGCGCGAGAAGGATCCGCAGGAAGCAGGCGTCGTCACCATCGGCGCGATCGAGGCAGGCAGCGCCGCAAATATCATCCCGGAACAGGCGCTGGTGCGCGGCACCATCCGCAGTTTCAGCGCCGCCACCCGGGCAAAGCTGGTGGACGGCACCGCGCGCGTCGCCCGTGCGTCCGCCGCCATGTCCGCCGCACCGGAACCGCAGGTCGACATCACCCGTGGCTATGATGCGGTGATCAACGATGCTGGGCTGACCGAACAGATCGCGCAGGTGTTCCACGCTGCATTTGGCGACAAGGCAACCCCGCAACCGCGCCCCGGCACGGCGAGCGAGGACTATTCCGATTTCGTCAGCGCCGGGGTGCCGAAATCGGTGTTCTTCACCATCGGCGTGCTCGACCCCGCCACCGTGGCCGCTGCACAGCGGGGGGAAACCACGCTGGAGGTCAACCATTCGCCGCGCTTCGCCCCGGTGGCAGAACCTTCGATCCGCACCGGCGCAACGGCAATGGCGCTGGCGGTGATGCACGTGCTGCCACGCCGGTAAGGCCGTTATTGCCGGTTCAGGATTCGTGCTTCACATGTGACCGTGATGCTACGCCCGATCCTCGCCGCCGCCCTGCTCCTCTCCGTTTCCACGCCCGCGCTGGCCCAGCAGGCGCCGCAAGGGCCGGAATGGCCATTCGCCGCCAGCGATCTGCCCGCCGATCCGGCTTGGCGGTTCGGCACCCTGCCCAACGGCATGCGCTATCTGATCCGGCAGAACGCAACCCCGGCAGGGCAGGCAAAAGTGCAGTTCTGGATCGATTCCGGCTCCATTGCGGAAAACGACGATGAAGCCGGCTATGCCCATTTCATCGAACACATGGCCTTCAACGGCAGCACCCACGTGCCCGAAGGCGACATGGTCAAGCTGCTGGAACGCGAAGGGCTGGCTTTCGGCGCGGATACCAACGCCGCCACCAGTTTCAGCACCACGGTCTACAAGCTGGACCTGCCGCGCAACGATCCCAAGTTGCTGCAAACCGCGCTGATGCTGATGCGCGAAACCGCCAGCGAACTGACCTTTGCCGATCCGGCGGTTGAGCGGGAAAAGGGCGTGGTGCTGTCGGAATTGCGCGTCCGCGATACCTATGCGCTGAAGAACACCGTCGATCAGTTGCAGTTCGCCTATCCCGCCGCGCGCTTTGCCCACCGCCTGCCGATCGGCACCGCGCAATCCTTGCAGGCCGCAACCGCGGGCAAGCTGCGCGGCCTTTGGCAACGCCTGTATCGCCCCGGCAACAGCGCGATCATCGTGGTGGGGGATTTTGACCCGGCCTTGGTGGAAGCCGCCATCCGCAGCCACTTTGCCGATTGGCAAGGGCCAGCCGCCGCCCCGCCAGTCAATGCCGGGCCGGTCGATTTTGACCGCGTCGGGCAGACCGATGTGTTCACCGATCCAGCGCTGGCAGAACGGATCACCATCAGCCGCCACGGTCCCTATCAGGACGAACCCGACCGGTTGGCCGAGCGGATGGAGAACGTCCGCCGCCAGATCGGCTATGGAATCATCGAACGACGGTTCCAGCGGCTGGCGCGGCAGGACAACCCGCCGTTTCGCGATGCCGGGTTCGGCACCGGCGACGTGTTCGAAACCGGCCGCACCACCAGCCTTGTCGTCGAAGCAGGCGAAGGCGAATGGCAACGTGCGCTGGCCGCGGCTCAGGCGGAATATCGCCGGGCGATGCAGTTTGGCTTCACCCCGGCGGAAGTGGCGGAACAGGTCGCCAACCTGCGCACCGCGTTGGAAAACAGCGCCGCCGGGGCCGCCACCCGCACCAATGCCAGCTTCGTATCCGCGGCGCTGACGCTGCTGGATGATCATCAGGTGCCGACCACGCCCGCCAGCGCCTTGCAGCGGTTCACCGATCACCAGCCTGAAATCACGCCTGCAAGCGTAATGGCGGCGTTGCGGGCCGAAGCCCTGCCGCTGGCCAATCCGCTGATCCGGTTCGAAGGGCGCAAGGCACCCGAAGGCGGCGCGGCGGCCTTGCGCGCAGCGTGGGACGCGGGGGAGAAGGCACCACTGGTCGCGGCCGAGCAAGCGAAGGTGGCGACATTCGGCTATACCGATTTCGGCCCCGCCGGGCGCGTGGTGGCGGACAAGCGCGAGCCGCACCTTGGCATCCGTACGCTGACTTTCGCCAACGGGCTGAAACTGAACCTGAAGCCGACCGATCTGGCAAAAGACCGGATCGCGGTGGAACTGAACGTCGATGGCGGCGAAATGCTCGATACCGTGCAGGCCCCGCTGGCGACGGCGATGACGGGGGTGCTGCCCGTCGGCGGGCTGGGGCGGCACACCATAGACGAACTGCAATCGATTCTGGCCGGGCGCAGCGTCGGGTTTGCCATTGCCGCCGATGCGGAAACCTTCCGCATGGCGGCCACCACCACCCCGCGCGACCTGCAACTGCAACTGCAACTGTTCAGCGCTGCGCTGACCGACCCCGCCTATCGCCCGCAAGGCGAAGCCCAGTATCATCGCAGTCTGCGCGATTATTTCGCCCGCCGCACGGCCACGCCCGCTGCGGCGCTGTCCACCACACTGGGCGGCATCCTCAGCGATGATGATCCGCGGTATTCGCTGCAACCCGAAGCCAATTACCAGCAGCTGACTTTCGCCCGCCTGCGCGATGCCATTGGCGACCGATTGGCCCACGGATCCCTGGAACTGGGGCTGGTCGGCGATTTTCAGGAAGACGCAGCGATTGCTCTGGTTGCCGGCACGCTGGGCGCGATCCCCGCGCGAGAGGTGGACTTCCGCCCTTATGCCGAAAACCGCGATCGCCGCTTCACCACCGATCGCAGCCCGCGCGTGGTGCGGCACGATGGCGCTGCCGACCAAGCCCTGCTGCGGCTGGCATGGCCCACCCGCGATGACAGCGATTTCAACGATGTGTTGCGGCTGGAACTGCTGGAACGGGTCTTACGGCTGGAACTGACCGATACGCTGCGTGAAGAATTGGGCCAGACCTACTCCCCCGGTGTTTCCGCATCCGAAAGCGACGTCTTCCCCGGATACGGCACGTTCGCGATCAGCGCCGAAGTGGACGTGGCGCATGTGGATGCCGCCCGCGCCGCCACACTGGCACTGATCGATGGGCTGGCAACCAGACCGGTCGACGCCGACATCCTGCTGCGCGCCCGCCAGCCGCTGCTGGAATCGTATGACAATGCGCTGAAATCGAATGACGGGTGGATGGCGCTGGTCGATCGCGCGCAGACCGAACCTGACCATATCGAACGGTTCCAGCGGGCCAAGGCGCTGATCGCCGGGCTGACGGCGGAAGACTTGCGCGCCACTGCCGCGCAATGGCTGAAACCCGGTTCGCAAGTGGAAGTGCTGGTGCTGCCCCGTGAACATGCGGGCGAAAAAACGCCTGCTAAAGCGGCTGCGGCTGGGGAATAGCCGCATCGAAGTGCCCCGCCCCCTTGTTTGCTGGCCACACTGACGCCATAGGCTGCGGCGAGTCTTACCCCGCCTTGCAGGAGTGCCCGCGCGATGAAGGTCCGCATCCATGTCAGCCTCAAGCCCGGCGTGCTCGACCCGCAGGGCCGCGCCGTTCACCATGCGCTGGAAGGCCTCGGCTTCGAAGGCGTGAAGGATGTCCGGGTCGGTCGGCTGATCGAACTGGAAGTGGCCGATGCCACCACCGACGCCGCGCTGGACGACATGTGCCGCAAGCTGCTGGCGAACATGGTGGTCGAAAACTACCGCATCGAAAAGCTGGAGACAGCAGCGTGAGCTTCCGGGCAGCGGTCATCACGTTCCCCGGTTCGAATTGCGACCGGGACATGGCGATGGCGCTGGAAAAGGTTTCCGGCACCGCGCCGATCCGCGTGTGGCACGGCGACGCCGCGCTGCCCGACAATCTCGATTTCATCGCCCTGCCCGGCGGTTTTTCATATGGCGATTACCTGCGTTCCGGCGCGATGGCCGCCAAAAGCCCGATCATGCGTAGCGTAATTCAGGCAACGGGACGCGGCGTTCCGGTGCTTGGCGTGTGCAACGGCTTTCAGGTGCTGACCGAAGCCGCGCTGCTGCCGGGCGCGCTGCTGCGCAATGCCGGGCAGACCTTCATCTGCCGCACGGTGCCGCTGCGGGTGGAAAATTCGCAGTCGCTGTTCACCGCCGGCTATGCCGCCGGCCAGACGATCAACATCCCGGTGGCGCATCACGATGGCAACTTCTTTGCCGACGATGCCACTCTGGACCGGCTGGAAGGCGAAGGCCGCGTGGCCTTCCGCTATGCCGAAGCCTGCAACGGTTCCGCCCGCAACATCGCCGGCATCCTGAACGAAGCCGGCAACGTGCTGGGCATGATGCCGCACCCGGAACGCGCGATCGAAGCGGAAGCGGGTGGCACCGATGGCCGCGCCCTGTTCGAACACGCTGTGCGGGCGCTGGCCAAGGCCTGAACCCCAAGGCGTAACCCGTCAGCGGGGCCCTCAGGCGAACTGCATGCGGCGCTTGCGATCCACCAGCGCGTGGGCTTCGGCCGGTTCCATCGGACGGCCGAAGTAATAACCCTGGATCTTGTCGCACCCCAGTTCGCGGATCATCGCCACTTCCTGTTCGCTTTCCACCCCTTCGGCGGTGGTGCTCATTTCCAGACTTTGCGCCATGGCCACCACGGCACGGATAATGGCGAGGCTTTCCGCGCTGCCCTGCGCCGCGCCGGTCACGAAGCTGCGGTCGACCTTGATGGTGGAGAACCGCAGCGTCCGCAGGTAACCGAGCGAGGAATAGCCGGTGCCGAAATCGTCAAGCGCGATGGAACAACCCAGCGCCATCAGTTCTTCCAGCGTGGTGCGCGCGGTGCGGGCATCGCGCAGGAAGATGCTTTCGGTCACTTCCACTTCCAGCCGGTGCGCCGGCAGCCCGGTATCGGCCAGCGCGCGCACCACGCTGGTGGAAAAGCCCGGTTCCAGCAGCTGTTCGCCCGACACGTTGACCGCAACCTTGATTTTGCCCGGCCAGCGGACGGCCTGACGGCAGGCTTCGTGCAGCACCCAGTCACCGATCGGCACGATCAGCCGGGTATCTTCGGCCAGCGGGATGAACTTGGCCGGGCTGACGAAGCCATGTTCCTTGCTGTTCCAGCGCAGTAAGGCTTCGAAACTGACCACCTCTTCGCTGTTGGCGTCCACCACCGGCTGGAAGGCCAGCTTCAGTTCCTGATTGCCGACCGCGCGGCGCAGCGACAGTTCCAGCTTGCGCCGTTCTTCGGCATTGGCGTGCAACGAGGGTTCGTAATTGCACAGTTCGCCGCCGCCTTCGTCCTTGGCGCGGTACAGCGCCAGATCGGCGTTGCGCATCAGCGCTTCCACCGTATCGCCATCGCGCGGCCCCACGGCGGAACCGACGCTGGCGCCGATATACAGCGTGTGGTTGTCGACATCGTAAGGCAGGGACAGCGTCTCGATCACCGATTTGGCGACGCGGCTGACATAATCGATGTCGCTGGCATCGCGGATGACCACCGCGAATTCGTCGCCGCCGAGGCGGCCGATGTGGCAATTGTCGCCAGCGACCAGCTTCAACCGGCCGGAAACCTGCGCCAGCAGCTTGTCGCCCACCTGATGCCCCAGCGAATCGTTGACCGACTTGAAGCGGTCTAGATCGATCATCAGGAACGCGCAGCGCGCCTTCCACTGCATCGCGTAACGCAAGGCTTCGCCCAGCGCCTCGGTCAGCATCAGGCGGTTGGGCAGCCCTGTCAGCGTGTCGTACCGCGCCAGATAAGCGATCTTCTCGTCTGATTCGCGGCGCTCGGTCACGTCGGAACCGACCCCGCGATAACCGATGAAATTGCCTTTTTCGTCCAGCATCGGGGTGCCCGAAAGTTCCCACCAGCGCCGGTCGCCCTGCACGTCCACCTGCACCATCAGGTTGGAAAAGCTTTCGCGCCGCTTCAGCCGTTCGGCCAGATCGTGCAGGCTGGGCGGGAACTGCCCGTTTTCCCACGCCTTGCCCGAAATCACGCGGATGAAGGATTGGCCCTGCAGCTTGGCCGGATCGTTGCCCAAGGCATAGGCAAAGCGCGGCGATGCGGATCGGATGCGCCGATTGATATCGATCTGCCACAGCCAGTCGGCTTCGTTTTCCTCGAATTCGCGCAGCAGCAGCGAAACGACCTGATCCTTTTCCGAAACGCCGGCTTCCGCGATCCGTGCCGCAAGGAACGTGCGCGCGGCTTCCACCGCCCCCGATACAGCACCGACGAGGAACACCGCGGATAGCAGCGCAAAGCTGACTTCACCGAACAGCAGGAACATCCCCACCGCCGTTCCGCCGGTGATCAGCGCGAACAGCACGGTTGCGATCGGCGCGGCAGCCATCGTCACCACCGAACCTGCGATCAGCATCGCCACCAGCGTCCACAACGCATAGTGTTCGGGCCGCCCGCCATATGGCACGAACAGCACCAGCGCGATCGCCCAGACCAGCGCACAACCGGCCACGCCGATCGCCTGCCGGCGGAATTCGTTACGGGTCATCGAACGGCGATCGATGTCGGCCAGGCTGCGTTCCACCCGCGTGGCGTTCCACACCGCCATCACCACGGCGATGGCCCAAGCCGCGAATTCCAGCGTCGGCACCTTGCCCATGTAAATGGAGCCGGTGAAGATCACGCCGACAAGGTGCGACAGGATGCGGGTCAGCGCAAAATTGTGCAACTGGGCATATTGCAGCGCCCGCAGCCGTGCCCAGCTGCCCTGATCGGGGTCTTTGAAGCCAATGATCTGCAACGGCGAAATTCGCAGCGGCAGACTCGGCAAATCAGTGTTGTTCCCGTTCACCCCGCCGCGTTAACCGGCAATGGTTGAGGCGGGGTAAAGCCCTACCCCCGATTCACGAAAAATGAACCGCGCAGGCCCGTCGGATCATTCCACCGTCACCGATTTCGCCAGGTTGCGCGGCTGGTCCACGTCGGTGCCTTTCACGCAGGCCGTGTGATAGGCCAGCAGTTGCACCGGCACGGCATAGACCAGCGGCGCGATCAGCGGGTGAACGCTGGGCATTTCGATGGTGGCAAGGCACCCTTCCCCCGCTTCGGCCAAGCCTGCCGCATCGGAAATCAGCACGATCTTGCCGCCGCGCGCGCGCACTTCCTGCATGTTGCTGACGGTTTTTTCGAACAGCGGCCCGCTGGGGGCCAGCACGATCACCGGCACCGATTCGTCGATCAGCGCAATCGGCCCATGCTTCATTTCGCCAGAAGCATAACCTTCCGCGTGGATGTAGCTGATTTCCTTCAGCTTCAGCGCACCTTCCAGTGCCAGCGGGAAATCCGCGCCGCGGCCAAGATACAGCACGTCGCGCGCCGGGGCGATCAGGTGGGCCATGGCGGCGATTTCATCATCATGGGCCAGCGCGGCATTCAGCGCAGCGGGGGCTTCCAGCAGATGCTGCACGATGGCGGCTTCTTCGGTGGGCGAAAGCCGCCCCTTCTTCACCGCAAAATGGGCAGCGAGCGCGGCCAGCACCGCCAGTTGGCAGGTGAACGCCTTGGTCGATGCCACGCCGATTTCCGGCCCGGCATGGGTCGGAAGCAGCAGGTCCGCTTCGCGCGCCATCGAACTGGTGGGCACATTGACGACCACGGCAATGGTCTGGCCATTGTCCTTGCAGTGGCGCAGCGCCGCCAGCGTATCGGCGGTTTCCCCGCTCTGGCTGATGAACAGTGCCAGCCCGCCCGGCTGCAACACCGGATCGCGATAGCGGAATTCGGAAGCGTAATCGATGTCCACCGGCACGCGGGCGAACTGTTCGAACCAGTATTTCGCCACCATGCCGGCGTAATAACTCGTGCCGCAGGCAACGATGGTGACGCGTTCGATGGCGGAGATATCGAAATCGATCTGCGGCAGGGCCACCTGCTGTTCCACCGGGCGCAGATAGGAACGCAGCGTTTGCGCCACCACGGTCGGCTGTTCGAAGATCTCCTTCTGCATGAAGTGGCGATAATTGCCCTTCTCGATCGCAGCGGCAGAAGCGCCCGACGTGGTCACTTCACGCACGACAGGCTGGTTGTGCTGATCGTGGATCGTTGCGCCGCTGCGATCGATCACCACCCAGTCACCTTCATCCAGATAGGTGATCTGCTGCGTCAGCGGGGCAAGCGCCAGGGCATCGGAACCAAGGTAGGTTTCGCCATCGCCATACCCGACCACCAGCGGAGAACCCAGCCGCGCGCCGATCAGCATGTCAGGATGGTCCTTGAACGCGATCGCGAGGGCAAAGGCACCGCGCAGGCGCGGCAGCACGGCCTGCACTGCATCCTGCGGGCTAAGCCCGGCTTCCACCTGTTCGGACAACAGATGCGCGACCACTTCGGTATCGGTTTCGCTTTCGAACCGGCGGCCACGGGCCTGCAATTCATCCCGCAGTTGCTTGAAATTTTCGATGATGCCGTTGTGGACCAGCGCCAGCACTTCGGTGGCATGCGGGTGGGCATTATTGGCCGTAGGCGCGCCGTGGGTGGCCCAGCGTGTATGCGCGATGCCGACCTGCCCCGGCGCGGGATCGCCTGCCAGCACCGTCACCAGATTGGCCAGCTTGCCTTCAGCCCGGCGGCGTACCAGCTGGCCATCGTGCAGGGTGCAGATGCCGGCGCTGTCATAACCGCGATATTCCATCCGCCGCAGGCCATCGACCAGCCGATCCGCCACCTGTTCCTTGCCGACAATGCCGATGATTCCGCACATGGAATATTGCCTTTCAGAGTATGTTGGGACCGCGAACTCCGGGGATCCCTGCCGGAAAATCGTTGGTAACTGGTGTCACCCGCACCATTGATGAACAGCGCTGCAGAACGCGGCACATGTCGGAATCACTACAACGATCTGCGGCCAAGCCAAAACCCGAAAGCACTGCTGTGCCATCACCGGCCCCACCCCGTGCGCCGCACGGTCAGCGGAAGGGGTTGGAAAAGCGCGGATCGCTGGCCAGCGCCGGATCGGCCAGCGTCTGGAGAAACGCCACCAGCGCCGCCTTGTCATCGGTGCTCAGGTTCAACCGCCGCGGCGGGCCGGATGCGCCACCCAGCCGGTTGTCCAGCGCAGGGCCTGTCTGCACCCCGCTGTCGTAGAATTCGATCACCTGTTCGAGACTGGAAAAACGCCCATCGTGCATGAAGAAATGCGAAAGGCCGACGTTCTTCAGCGATGGCGCCTTGAAGATCCGGGTTTCGCCGGCATCCAGCCCGTTGCTTTGCGAATTTCCGTCCAGCGCAAAAGTCGGCGGCACGTGGCAGGTGGCGCACCCTGCGCCGCCGTTGGCGCGGCCGGTCATGAAAAGCTGCCGGCCGCGTTCTTCCTGCGGCGAAAAGCCGGGCAGCGGCAGGTCCAGCCCGCGCGCGGGCAAGGCCGGGTTGAAAACCTGCGCAAAGGCCGTGTCCCAACGGCTGGCGGAACTGACGATGGCGCGTTCGAAATTGGCCAAGGCCCGGCCGATGCGATCTTCCGAAACCGTGGCATCGCCAAATGCGACCGTGAACAGTTCCTGATAATAGGGGATCGCCTGCAAACGGACGACCAGTGCCGCCATGCCGCCATTGCCGTTGTCGAATCCCATTTCGATCGGGTTGGTGATCGGGTGGCTGGCCTGCAATTCCAGCGTCGCGGCCCTGCGATCCCAGAACATGTTCCCCGGCCGCCAATACCGCACATTGCCCAGCCGCATCGCATGGGCGGTGGTGAAGGACACGCCGTTGAACCCGGTGCTGAACCGGGCCGGATCGCCAAAGCCGTCGGCCTGCTGGTGGCATGACGAACAGGAAGTGGCGCGATTGATGCTCAGTTGCCGATCATAGAACAGCACCCGCCCCAGCATGGCGAGCCGGTCGCTGGCGACGTTGTCCGGCGGGGTGTTGTCGGTCTGCGCCACGGCCCCATCGTAATAGGCGGGCAGCGGGGCGAGCGCATACCGGTCAGGCGCAGCGGGGTTGATCGTGGTCGCGGCGAGCGTTGCCGGGAATGGCGATGGGGTTTGCGTGGCTGTCGGCGTCGGTGCGGGAACGGTGGTCGCGCCGCCGCCCTGCGAACCGCTGCCATCGCCGCAGGCCGCCAGCGCGGCAACCATCGCCATCACCGCTGCCGTTGACGCCACACGGCGCCATGTGCTGCCCGCAACCCGTTGTATCATCGACATTCCCCGTGCGAGCCTGATCGCAAGGGGTACGGGGTGATCGGTGGCGGGTAACGTCAGTACGAAGACCTACGACCGTCAGCCCTTGGTTTTTGCGTCGGCCTTCTTGCGCTTCATCGCATCGTGGAAGCGGTCGGCCCAGCCGGGTTTGACCAGCTGATCGGCGCGAACCATCCGCAATTCACCATCGTCGACATCGCGGCTGACCGCGCTTCCCGCCGCCACGATCGCATCGGCGCCAATCGTGATCGGCGCGATCAGGGCGCTGTTCGATCCGATGAAGGCGCGCGGGCCGATCACCGTCCGGTGCTTGAAATAGCCATCGTAATTGCAGGTGATCGTGCCTGCGCCGATGTTGGCGCCAGCGCCCACCGTCGCATCGCCCAGATAGGTCAGGTGATTGGCCTTTGCCCCCGACCCAAGTGTGGCGTTCTTCATTTCCACGAAGTTGCCGATCCGCGATCCTTCTTCCAGCACCGCGCCGGGCCGCAGCCGCGCATAGGGGCCGATGGAAGTGCCGCTTTCCAGCCGCGCCCCTTCCAGATGGCAGAAGGCATGGATCACCACCTTGTCCGCAACCTGCACGCCGGGGCCGAACACCACGTTGGGTTCCACCGTCACATCGCGGCCCAGTTGGGTATCGAACGAAAAGAACACCGTTTCCGGCGCGATCAGGCTGGCGCCATCGGCCATTGCCTGCTGACGGCGCTGCTGCTGCCAGCGGCGTTCCGCATCGGCCAGTTCCGCGCGGCTGTTGATCCCGGCCACTTCATCCGCATCGGCCGTGACGACGGCGGCGCAGGACCACCCTTCGCCCACCGCGATGTTAACGATATCGGGCAGGTAATATTCACCTTGCGCGTTATCGTTGCCGACACGCGCCAGCAACGCGAACAGGGCATCGGCCTTTGCCGCCAACAGACCCGAATTGCACAGCGTGCAGGCCCGTTCTGCCTCGGTCGCGTCCTTGAATTCGACCATGCGGGAAATCCGCCCATCGTCCGCGATCACGCGGCCATACTGCAACGCATCTTCGGGTTCGAAGGCCAGCACCACCACCGCAGGCTTGTCCGCCGCGTTCAGCCGATTCAGCATCGTCCGCATCGTATCGACGGTGACAAACGGCACGTCGCCATAGAGCACCAGCACGTCGCCTTCGAACCCTTCAAGCGCCGCCTGCGCCTGCTGCACCGCGTGGCCTGTGCCATGCTGCGGTTCCTGCACCACGCATTGCGCGCGGCCGCCTAGCCGTGCCTCCAGCTGTTCGCGCCCGCTGCCCACCACCAGCACCGTGTGCTGCGGTTGCAAGGCGTCGAGCGATGCCAGCAGGTGTTCCACCATCGGCCGCCCGGCAATCGGATGCAGCACTTTGTGGAGATCGCTTTTCATGCGGGTGCCCTTGCCCGCGGCAAGGACGATGGCGGCAAGCGGCGGGTTCACGACAGGGACATCCTCCATTTTGCCGGTACCATGCCACCAATCCGTTGCGGTTTCCATAAGGCTGCGCCAGTGGATGCCGCATGAACGCATTTCCCTTCCAGATCGTCGGCTTCGACCTTGATGGCACGCTGGTCGATTCCAACCTCGACCTTGCCCCGGCGGTCAACCACGCCTTGCGGCTTGCCGGGCGCAGCGAAGTGCCGGCGGACGAAGTGCGCCACCTGATCGGCGGCGGCGCGCGGCGAATGCTGGAACGTGCGCTGGAACGCACGGGCGGCGCTCTGCCTCCTGAACAGTTCGAACCGCTCGCCGCCGAATTGCTGGTCCATTACGAAGCCAACATCGCCGCCAACACGGTGCCGTTCGATGGCTGTTTGGCCGCGCTGGACGATCTGGCCAGCCGCGGCGTGAAGCTGGCGGTCTGCACCAACAAGCTTGAAGTGCTGGCACGCAAGCTGATCGGCCAACTGGGCATGACCGAACGGTTCGCCTGCATTCTGGGCGGTGACACGCTGGGCCCCGGCCGCGCCAAACCCGCGCCAGATATGCTGCACGAAGCGGCACGGCTGGCAGGCGGCGGACGCTTCGCCATGATCGGTGACAGCAGCTTCGACACGCTGGCGGCAAAAGCGGCGAAGGCCCCGGTGGTGGCGCTCAGCTTCGGGTATAACGACATGCCGGTGCATGATCTGCAGGCCGATGCCGTAATCGACCACTACGATGAACTGGTGGGCGTGCTGGAACGGCTGTAACCTTCAGCTTTCCACCACTTTCAGCAACCGCCGCTCCATCGGCGCGAGCACACCGGCCAGTTCATGGCCGCGTTTCAGCACTTGCCCCTGTTCGCCATACAGCGCCCACATGCCCTGTTTCTGGCGCAGCGCCGGGCGTTTTTCCACGCGCATCTGCGGCACGTCCGCCGTCCGCCGGAAAGCGGAAAAGCTGGCGAACTCCTTCGTGAAGTCCATCGCATAGTCGCGCCATTCCCCGGCCGCGACCATGCGGCCATAGAGATCGAGGATACGCATCAGTTCCAGCCGTTCGAAACCGACCTGCGAAGGCGGGCGAATGCCGGGAAAGGGGACGATCTCGGCGCCGGGCGGCAGGCTCATCAGTCGGCGGTGCCGCTCTTCTTGCGAGCAACCGGCGCGAGGGCGCTTTTCAGATCAGCCAGTTCGGCGCGCAAAGCAGCCACTTCGCGTTCCAGGCCCTGCACCCGTTCCTGTGCCGGTTCGCACGGGTCATCGCCCCTTTCGGCGCAGGGCGTGCCGTAAGGAATGAATTCCCGCAGCCAGGTTTCCGCCGGGACCAGCGTGGAACGGGCCTTGAGGCCAATCATCGTGGCCCCTTCGGGCACATCGTCCGTCACCACCGCGTTGGCGCCAACACGGGCGCGTTCGCCCACGGTGATCGGGCCGATGATCTGCGCGCCGGAACCGATAATCACATTGTCCTTCAACGTCGGGTGGCGCTTGCCGCCGATGCCATTGGTGGGATTGGTGCCGCCCAGCGTGACGCACTGGTAAATCGTCACGTTGTCGCCAATCTCGGCCGTTTCCCCGATCACGGTGAAGCCATGATCGATGAAGAAATTGCGGCCGATCACCGCCCCGGGGTGAATGTCGATTGCGGTAAGCCAGCGCCCCAGATGGTTCACCAGACGGGCAAGGAAGAACAGGTCCGCTTCGAACAGCCAGTGGGCAACGCGGTGGAAGGCCAGCGCCCATACCCCCGGATACAGCAGGATTTCCCAGCGCGAGCGCGGCGAAGGGTCGCGGGCGCGGATGGAATCCAGATAGGATGTCAGGCGTTCGAACATGGCCCCGCGATTCTCCCCCAACTGCGCATTCAAAGCAAGCTGGTCATAAAAAGTCGGTCACAGCAGTCTGGGCTCTTCCGGGCCCAGCACCGATTCCAGCGCAGCACGCCAGATAGATTGGGTAGCCGGCACCTTGCGTTCAAGGCTCAGCCGATCGATCGTGGCAATCAATCGTTCGAGTTCCGCCTGCGAGCGCGTCGCGCGCGGCACCAGATAAGCGACAGCATCGCCGCCCAGCGGCAAGCCCCGTTCCGCCGCGAGCGACAGCAACAGCTCTTCCGCCATCGCATCGTCGGGCTGCCCCATGCCGATCTGCAAGGCCGCGCCAAGCCGCGATCGCAGATCCGGCAGGGCGATGGACCACGGCGGTTCCCCGCCCACGATCAGCAGCGGACGGCCATCTTCCTGCGCCCGGTTCCAGCGATGGAACACGTTGGCTTCTTCCAGCGCGTGGGCATCGTCCAGCACCTCGCCCCGGCCCGATTGCTGGAACCAGCGGGCGAACAGCGATTTGCCGGAACGTGGAGGCCCGGTCAGCACGGCGGTGCGGAACGGCCAGCTTTCCGGCTGCGTCAACGCATCGGCAACATGGGCGTTGCCCGCGCCGATCACGATCCGCGCTGGTCCGGTGGCGCCGGGGGCAAGTGGCAGGGCGATCTGGGACATGGGCCGGTGCCCCGCGGCTCAACGCGTGATCGAAACCGCGTTGGCGCCTTGCGACACCTGCCAGCCGCGCGCGCGCAGCGCCGCCGCCAGTGCCGGGATTTCGCCTGCGAAGCTGACGCGCATCACCGATGTGCCGCCGATGGCCAGGCTGGGCGTGGCCACCCCGCGAACACCGGGCGTGCTGCGGATCGATGCCAGCGCGGAATCAAATGCCCCTGCGTCGGGCGTGGCGACCTGCACTGTGAAAGTGCCGACCGGGGCGTTTTCGTTCACCGGGGCATAGGGCAGCTTGATCGGGCTTTCCGCCGATTCGCCGGCAGCATTGGCTGCCGCTGCCGCGCGGGCGGCGGCTTCGGCCGCATCGGCCCGGCGCGACGCGTCGATCAGCGCCACGATTTCAGGGCGCAGCTGCGTTCCGCCCAGCGCCAGTGTGGGATCGGGGCGCAGCGTGCCTGCCGTCAGTGCCTGCGCAAACATCTGGTCGAACCGTTCGACCGCGCGGTTCAGCATCGCGGGAACCTGATCGGAATTCTGCACTTTCAGCACGAAACTGCCGAGCATCCGGTTGTCCGGCCCGTATCGCCCGGTGAAATGCCCTTCCACCGGCCCGCCGGGCCACGAATAGGTCAGCCGTGCAACCGGCACCAGCACGTCCGCCGCGCCGAACTGATCCAGCAGATCGTTCCACAGCAGGCGGCTGCGGCGGCCGGTCTGGCCATAAGTCAGCAACAGCGATTCGGCACCGGCGCCACTGGGGCGGACGTAATCGATTGCGCTGGCGCCAGCCTGATATTCGGCCCAGGCCTGCTGCCACGGGTTTTTCACTTCGAACATCGTCTGCGTGCCGGCGCTGTCCAGCACCGGCAACGTCAGCATCGGGGCAGAGCGTGCGCGTTCCCCGCCGCCGCCCAGCAACCCGCCAGCCCGGGCGCGATCGAAGATCACACCCAGCGTGGCGATATAGCGGTGGGGGCCAAGCTGTTCGCGCTGCACGACGATGGCGGACACCAGCGAATCGATCCGACCTTCAGGCAGGTCCGGCCCGCCAATCTTCTTCCACGCCTGTTTTTGCGCGTCACGCCAACCGGCATAGCGCGCTTCATCCGAAGTCTTGCCGGTGGTGTTCACTTCGATCCCGCGCACTTCGATGTCGGTGCTGCTGGCGACGGGCGCAATCCCGCGGTCTCCCGCCACTTGCGCCACGACTGCCGCGCCGATCAAGGCGACGCCCAGCGCCGAGCCAAGGATGGCTGAACCAAGGGCCGGGAACCGGCGTGCCTGCGGGGCTGGAAGGGTGATTGCGTTCGCCATGGGGGAAATCGCGCGCCTTTTGCCCAATGGCGAGTGGAAATCCAAGCGCGAAAGACTAGAAGCCCATCCCATGTCTTCAAACTCGACCGAAAACGGCAGCTACACCTACGCCCAGGCGGGCGTTTCCATCGATGCGGGCAACGCGCTGGTGAAGGCCATCGGCCCGCTGGTCAAAGCCACCCGGCGCCCGGGTGCCGATGGCGAGATCGGCGGCTTTGGCGGCTTCTTCGATCCGCGCGCAGCGGGTTACAAGGATCCGCTGCTGGTGGCGGGCAACGATGGTGTCGGCACCAAGCTGAAGATCGCCATCGATTACGATCGCCATGACACGGTTGGCATCGATCTGGTTGCCATGTGCGTCAACGACCTGATCGTGCAAGGCGCCGAACCGCTGTTCTTCCTTGATTATTTCGCCACCGGGAAACTGGAAAACGGCATCGCGGAACGCGTGATCGCGGGCATTGCGGAAGGCTGCAAGATCGCCGGCTGCGCGCTGATCGGCGGCGAAACGGCGGAAATGCCGGGCATGTACGGTGAAGGCGATTACGATCTGGCCGGCTTCTGCGTCGGCGCGGTGGAACGCGGCGAACAGCTGACCGGCGAACGCGTGGCCCCCGGCCATGTGCTGCTGGGGCTGGCGAGTTCGGGCGTCCATTCCAACGGTTATTCGCTGGTCCGGCGGCTGGCGGCGGACAAGGGCTGGCGGATGAACGCCCCTGCCCTGTTCGATCCCGAAGTGCTGCTGATCGATGCGCTGGCGGAACCGACTCGCATCTATGTCAAAAGCCTGCTGCCCACGGTCCGCAGCGGCAAGATCGATGCACTGGCCCACATCACCGGCGGTGGCCTGCTGGAAAACCTGCCGCGCGTGATGCCGCAGGGCGCCCATGCCGTGGTCGATGCCGATGCTTGGGAACAGCCGCGGCTGATGGCGTTCCTGCAGGCGCAGGGCAATATCGAACCGGGCGAAATGGCGCGCACCTTCAACTGCGGCATTGGCATGGTGCTGGCGGTGCTGCCCGAACAGGTCGCCGCCGTTACCGCCGAACTGACCGCGGCGGGCGAAGCCGTGTTCCGCATCGGGGAAGTGGTGGAAGGCCAGCGCGGCTGCACCGTGCGCGGCAACGCCGGGACATGGAGCGCGCGGGAAGACTGGACCGCCACACACAATGCCTGATCGGCAAGATCGCGGGCCTGATCGGCACGATGGCGAACGCCCTGCCAAGGCAAAGGTCGCGGTGCTCGTATCCGGCAGCGGGACCAACATGGCGGCGCTGCTCTACGCATCGCGCCTGCCGGAATGCCCCTATGAAGTGGTGCTGGTGACCGGGGACAAGGCCGATGCCCCCGGCATAGCGCTGGCAGAGGCGGAAGGCGTTGCCGTTCTGCGCCTGCCGCCGCTGGGCAAGGCAGACCTGTTCACCGCGCTTGATACCGCGATCCGCGAAGCCGGCGCCGATTTCATCGCGCTGGCCGGCTTCATGCGTGTGCTGCCCCCGCAGTTCGTCGACCAGTGGCACGGCCGCATTGTCAACATCCACCCTTCGTTGCTGCCGCTGTACAAGGGGTTACACACCCATGAACGCGCACTGGCGGCGGGCGATGCCAAGGCCGGATGCACCGTGCATGTCGTCACGGCCGAACTGGATGACGGCCCGGTTCTGGGCCAGGCGGAAGTGGTGGTCATGCCGGGCGACACGGCGGAAAAGCTGGGTGCGCGGGTGCTGATCGCCGAACACCAGCTTTATGCGCGCTGTTTGGCGCGGTTCGTGGCAGAAACCCAGGCAGGATAGAGGCAGCGGCCTGCGCCGCCCCTACCCTGCTCCGTCCTAGTGCCTGTCCATCAAGCGACGGCTGCGCCGCGTTCCTTGGCCAGCATGCCGGCGATTTCATCCAGCAGCCCCAACCGCTGCTTCTTCAGCGATTCGCAATGTTCGTCCGATGCGGGTTCGACTTCGGCTTCGATACGGTGAATTTCGCGGTTCAGATCGTGATACTGGTCCGCCAGCTTGGCGAAATGGGCATCGCGCTGCTTCAGCGAATGCAGGGCCTTGGCATCGAACTGGTCGGCGAGTTCATGGGGGGTATGCGACACCGCTATTCTCCTTCTGGCGATTGTTGACGCCAGCATTGTCGCCCGCCCCGCTGCCGACATTGCGCTGTATCAAGCGCCGCAAAAGAAAGGCCGCCCCTCGGCTGTTTGCCAAGGGACGGCCCGTCATTTCATAAGGGAAAACCGCCAGTTAGCCGACGATTTCTTCCGGCTTGAAGAAGTATGCGATTTCGATCGCGGCGTTTTCGTCGCTGTCCGAACCGTGGACCGTGTTGGCTTCGATCGATTCGGCCAGTTCCTTGCGGATCGTGCCGGGTTCGGCATTGGCCGGGTTGGTCGCGCCCATGATGTCGCGGTTGCGCTGCATGGCGTTTTCGCCTTCCAGCACCTGCACCACCACCGGGCCGCTGATCATGAAATCGACCAGTTCGCCGAAGAACGGACGTTCGCGGTGAACGGCGTAGAAGCCTTCAGCCTGTTCGCGGCTCATCTGGATGCGCTTGGCAGCGACAACGCGCAGGCCAGCTTCTTCCAGCATCTTGGTGACGGCGCCGGTGATGTTGCGGCGGGTCGCATCGGGCTTGATGATCGAAAAGGTGCGGGTAACCGCCATGGGGAAATCCTTATTTGTTGCGATGGGGGGTTGGCCGCGCCCCTAGCGGCGCAGCGCAGCCGGGGCAAGCCCAAGCAAGGTGTGCGCTGCCTTACGGCCCTTCGATCCAGCGGCCACCGTCCTGTTTCCAGAAGTGCCGCTCCACCCCTTCACGCTCGCCCAGCATCCGCCAGCAAGTGCGGGCGCCGGCGATGGTGGTATCGTCCACGAACAGGAACGCGCGATCGAACTGCAGCGCTTCATCGCGCCACAGGCCATCGGCCAGCGCGACATGGCGTGCGCCGTTTTCGGCCTCGCACCCATCGGCCAGCAGCACCGGATGCCGGGCGGCGTGGCGATCCCCGGCGATACCGTGGGCAAGGAATTCTTCCGGCAGCCCATCCCACAGCGCCGCGTCCAGCGCAGCCAGCTGTTCGAGATCGGCGGAAACCACCAGCAGCCGTTCGCCCGCCGCCTTCACCGCCTTGGCGATGCGCGGCAACGCCGTTTCCACGGTGCCTTGCGACAGGAGGTAGAAATCGACCCGCACGGCTGCCCCGGCCTCAGGCTTCCAGCCGGTCGCGGACGTAACGGTCGATCAGGCGGACGCCATAACCCGTTGCGCCCTTGGCCCAGGTCGCCCCGGGCTTGTCCGCCCAGACCATCCCGGCAATGTCCAGATGCGCCCATGGGGTGCCTTGTTCGACATACCGTTGCAGGAACTGCGCCGCTGTGATCGATCCGGCCCAACGCCCGCCGACATTCTTCATGTCGGCGATGGGGCTGTCGATCAGCTTGTCGTAAGCCGGTGCCAGCGGGAACCGCCACAGCTGGTCGCCACTGGCCTTGCCCGCCGCGTCCAGTGCAGCAGCCAGCCCATCGTCGTTGGCGAACATGCCGCCATATTCATTGCCCAGCGCCACGATCATCGCACCGGTCAGCGTGGCGAGATCGATCAGCGCGGCAGGTTTGAATTCGCGCTGCGCCCAGGTCATCGCATCGCACAGCACCAGCCGCCCTTCGGCATCGGTGTTGATCACTTCCACCGTCTGCCCGGACATCGACGTGACCACGTCCCCCGGCCGTTGGGCGTTGCCGTCAGGCATGTTTTCGACCAGCCCGCAGACGCCGATGACATTGGCCTTCGCCTTGCGCCCGGCCAGCGCCAGCATGGCCCCTGCCACTGCGCCTGCCCCGCCCATATCCCACTTCATGTCTTCCATGCCGGCCGCCGGCTTGATCGAAATGCCGCCGGTGTCGAAAGTCACGCCCTTGCCCACGAACACAGTCGGCTGCGCGCCCTGTTCGCCGCCCAGCCATTTGATCACCAGCAGGCGCGGCGCCCGGCGCGAACCCTGTGCCACCCCCAGCAGCGCGCCCATGCCGAGCGCCTGCATCTGCCGTTCATCGAGGAACGCCAGTTCGGCACCCGTGCCCGCGAACCGGGCAGCGCAGCGTTCCACGAAGCTTTCGGGATAGATGACATTGGCCGGTTCGGTGACGAGTTCGCGGGTGAACTCCACCCCTTCGGCCAGCGCCAGTTCGCGCTGCCACACGGCTTCGGTGCCGGCAGGCGCACCCACCACGTCGACTTGCGCCAGAGTGGGCTTTTCTTCGTCCTTCAACCGTGTGCGATAGGCGTCGTAACGCCAGTTCCGCAGCCGGAGGCCCAGCAGCACAGCAGCGGCATCTTCCGCGGTAACGGACACGCCCGACAGATCGAGCGCCAGCGCCGTTTCCCCGCCGGACTGGTATTTTGTCGCCAGCGCCGCGCCGGTCCGTTCCAGCCCGGCCTGCCACCCTTCGCCGGGCTTGCCCGCACCCACCAGCGCCTGCCGCACCACGCGGCCATCGCGTTCAAGGAAACTTTCGTGGAGTTGCGCCGTCTTGCCGGTGAAGCGCGCGGCGCGCAGCGATTCCACCATGGCGCGATCAAGATCCAGCGGCAGCCGGTCCTGTTCCACCAACCGGGCAAGGAGGCGGGGGCTGTTGCTGTCCAGAGTATCGCGGAAAGTGATCTGCATGGTGGCTCCGGCTATTGTCTGGGAGGCGCGGCCTGTTCGGCTGCGAATGGTGGTTTTTTCAGGAAATGCTGGCGTTGCAGTTAGGCTGCACCGGTGCGATAGGCAACCCATGCCCCCCGGCCACACGACCCAGTTGCACGCGTTTTCCGATCGCCTTGCACGCAGCTTGCGCCCGCATGGCGGGGCCGCGCGGTGGTGCCTGCCGCTGATGCTGTGCGCCGCGCCGCTACCCGCCTTCGCCCAGGATACAGCCGCACCCCCAGCGGCATCACCGGCGCCTGCGGGCCAGAGCGCGCCGCGCGAAATCGCATTCGAAGCCAACGACGCAAGTTACGACCAGAACACCGAAACCGTCACCGCATCGGGCGACGTGATCCTGAAATCGGGCGATCAGTCGGTCCGCGCGGATACCATCACCTGGAACCGTAGCAGCGGCCAGATCGTCGCCACCGGCAACATCCGGCTGGTCGACGAAAACGGCAACCAGCTGTTCACTGACCGGGTGGAACTGACCGACGAATTGAAAGCCGGCGCGATGAGCAACCTGTTGCTTGTCTTCCGGCAGGGCGCGCGAATGGCCGCAGCGCAAGGCAGGCGCGACGATTCGGGCGTGGTGGTGCTTGATCGCGCTGCCTATTCCGCTTGCGCCGTCGAAAACCGCGATGGCTGCGAAACCTCGCCAAGCTGGCGTGTCACTGCCCGGCGCGTGACCTACGATCAGGAAAGCCAGCAGGTCCGTTTCGACGGCGCCTATCTGGAACTGTTCGGCCGCCGGGTGCTGCCGCTGCCCGGCCTGATGGTGCGCGCCGATGGCGGTCCGATTTCTGGCTTCCTGGTGCCCAATGTCGGCCTGACCGCGTCCAACGGGTTGGAAGTGATCAGCGGCTATTACTGGCGGCTCGCCCCCAACCGCGATCTGACCGCCACGGCCTTCATGCACAGCGGCGCCCCGCCGATGCTGTCGGCGCAATACCGCGAACTGACCGCCGGAGGTGCCTATCAGGTCACCGCTTACGGCACCTATGGGTCACGCATCCCGTTGAGCGGCCAGACCAGCCAGAACGACCTGCGCGGCTATGTCGCGGCCAATGGCAAGTTCCAGCTGGACCAGAACTGGAGCCTGACGGCATCAGCCCGCTTCGCATCCGACCGCACCTTCCTGCGCCGGTACGATATCAGCCGCGACGATCGGCTGCGGTCGACGATCAATGTCGAACGCATAACCGGCTCCAGCTATCTTTCGATCGCAGGGTGGGTGACGCAGGCCTTGCTGGTCCAGCAGGGACAGGGCGAAGTGCCCGTTGCCTTGCCTGTCATCGACTATCGCCACCGGTTCGACAGCACACCGCTGGGCGGGAGGCTGGATCTGCAACTGAACACGCTGGCGATCACCCGCACCACCGGGCAAGACACCCAGCGCGCTTTCGCCAAGGGTGAATGGCAACTGCGGCGGGTCACCCCGCTGGGGCAGGAAGTGACGCTGACGGGGCTGTTGCGGGGTGATGTCTACCATTCGTCCGACAACCTGCAGACACAGACCGTCAGCTATCGCGGCGAAAGCGGCTGGCAGGGCCGCGCCATCGCGGTCGGCGCCGTGGACGTGAAATGGCCGTTCGTGGGTGAACTGATGGGCGGCACGCAAGTGCTGACCCCGCGCGTGCAACTGGTGGCCAGTCCCGATATCCGCAACCTCGCCATCCCCAACGAAGATGCCCGCGCGATCGATCTGGAAGACAGCAACCTGTTCGCGCTCAACCGCTTCCCCGGCTATGACCGGATCGAGGACGGCGTGCGCTTCACTTATGGCGCGGACTGGCAGCTGAGCGTGCCCGGATGGCAGATAAAGGCAACCGTCGGCCAGTCTTACCGCATGACCGACCAGCCCAGCCTGTTCCCCACCGGCACCGGGCTGGACGAACAGTTTTCGGATTTCGTCGGCCGCACCGAAGTACGCTATCGCGATTTCCTGAAATTCACCCACCGTTACCGGCTGGACAAGCACGGCTTTGCCGTCCGCCGCAACGAACTGGACGCCACCATCGGCAGTTCAGCCACCTATCTCGAACTCGGGTACCTGCGGCTCAACAGCAATGTCGACCTGACGTTCGAGGATTTGCAGGATCGGGAAGAAGCCCGCGTCGCCGGTCGCGTGGCCTTTGCTCGATACTGGTCTGTTTTCGGATCGGCCGTAGTCAACCTGACCGACCGCGAAGAAGACCCGACACTGACTTCGGACGGGTTCGAACCGCTGCGCACCCGGTTGGGGGTGGCATATACTGACGATTGCCTGGAATTCGGCTTTACCTGGCGGCGCGATTACGCCTCGGTGGCCGACGCCAAGCGCGGCGACAGTTTCCGCGTCTATTTCTCGCTGCGCAATCTAGGTTTCCGGTGATCGCGGCCCTTGCATGGGGCCATCGCAATTGGCAGCGAGAGCCAAACGGGCTATCCGCGCAAAAACTCAGCAACGGTTAAGCCGCGTCATCCGATTTCGGCGACCATATCACAGGCGTTCCGACGCCGCTGGCAGGACATGAGAGTGAGCGGATTGGTCAAGAAATTCATGATGGCGGGCACTGCCGTCCTGCTGGCTTCGCTGGGCACCGGTTCCGCGATCGCTCAGGCTGAAGGTCAGTCCGGCGCGCCTGACGCGGCTCAGGCTGGCGGAAAGGCCAACGGCGAAGCCGTCAGTGCCGACACGTTCAACATTCCCGACAACATCGTGATCCTGAGCAGCGCCAATCCCGATATGCGCCGCGCCACTGCGCGCGTGAACGGAACGATCATCACCGGCACCGACGTGGAACAGCGCGTCGCGCTGATCCTGGCCGCGAATGAAACGCAGAAGGTGCCAGAAGAAGAAATGAAGCGCCTGCGCCTGCAGGTGCTGCGCAACCTGATCGACGAAACCTTGCAGATCCAGGAAGCCGAAGCGCTGAAGATCCCCGTCACTGCCGATGAGGTTGATGCAACCTACCAGCGACTGGCCGGGCAGCGCTTCAAGCGTTCGTCGGGGGACATGCAGGGCTATCTGAAGTCCATCGGCTCGTCCGTCGCGTCGCTGAAGCGGCAGATCGAAGGCGAAATGGCGTGGGAACGCGTGCTGCGCCGCAATGTCGCCCCGTTCATCAACGTGTCCGCCAGCGAAGTGAACGAACTTTACCAGCGGATGCAGGCAGCGCGCGGCAAGGCCGAATACCGCATCGCTGAAATCTACCTGTCAGCCACGGACGCCAACCGCGAACAGGTGAAGGCGAACGGCGACAAGATCGTCGAACAGCTGCGTCAGGGCGGCAGCTTCATCGCCTATGCCCGCCAGTTTTCCGAAGCCTCCACCGCTGCTGTCGGCGGCGATCTGGGCTGGATCAAGCTTGAACAGTTGCAGAACCCGCAGCTGGAAACGATCGCCCAAGGGCTGTCGGCTGGCCAGCTGGTCGGCCCGGTGCAGATCCCCGGCGGCTATTCCATCCTCTATCTGGTCGACAAGCGGCAGGTCGGCATGGCCGATCCGCGCGATGCGGTGATGAGCCTGAAGCAGATCTCGCTCGATTTCCCGGCCGGGACCAAGCCCGATCAGGCTCGCGCCCGCGCAGCGCAATTCTCCAAGGTGGTCGAAGGTATTCACGGCTGCGGCGAAGCGGAAGCCGCATCGGCCAGCATTGGCGCAACCGTGGTGCAGAATGATCAGGTTCCGGTGCGTTCGCTGCCCGAAGCCTTGCAGCCGCTGCTGCTCAACCTCAACGTGGGGCAGGTCACCCCGCCCTTCGGTTCGCTGGAAGAAGGCGTCCGGGTGCTGATGCTGTGCGGCCGCGACGATCCGCAGGAAGCCGCTGGCCCGGACCCGCAGCAGCTGCAATCGCAGATCGAGGAAGAACGCGTGAACAAGCGCGCCCAGCGATATCTGCGCGATTTGCGGCGCGACGCGGTGATCGAATACAACTGATCCGATGGTGAAACCGCTTGTCCTGTCGCTGGGCGATCCGGCGGGGATCGGCCCGGAACTCGCCGCCGAGGCATGGGTGCGCCGCGTCGCTGCGGGCCTGCCGGTCTTCGCGGTGGCGGGCGGTGCCGGGCTGCTGTGCGAAGCCGCCGAACGGCGCGGGCTGAGCGTTCCGGTGCGGGTGATCGACAGCCCCGAACAGGCCGCCGATGTCTATGCCGATGCCCTGCCGGTGCTGGCCTGTGGCGACGCGCCCTACATGCCCGGTATCCCGACCGAAGGCAGCGCCCGGCTGGCGCTTGCATCCTTGCAGCACGCCGCCCGGCTGGTGACGGACGGGCAGGCCAGCGCCATCGTGACCGGGCCGATCGCCAAATCCGAACTGGCGAAGATCGGCTTTGACTTTCCCGGGCAGACCGAATTTGTCGCCGATGCCTGCGGCGTATCGGCCACCGACGCCGTGATGATGCTGGCAGGGCCGCAGTTGCGCACCGTGCCGATGACCGTGCATTGCGCCTTGTCCGAAGTGCCCGGAAAATTGTCCGTGGACCTGATCGTGGCCCGCGCCCGCGTGGTGGATGCCGCGATGCGGACGGATTTCGGCATCCCCTGCCCACGCATCGCGATCTGCGGCCTGAACCCCCACGCCGGCGAAAACGGCCGCATGGGGCGCGAGGAAATCGACATCATCGCCCCGGCCATCGCGCAATTGCAGGCCATGGGTGTGGACGCCACCGGCCCACACCCGGCAGATTCGCTGTTCGCGCCCCACGCGCGCGGCACTTACGATGTCGCCATCGCGATGTATCACGATCAGGCGCTGGTGCCGATCAAGGCGCTGGATTTCGATGAAGGCGTGAACGTCACGCTGGGCCTGCCGATCATCCGCACTTCACCCGATCACGGCACCGCCTTTAACATTGCGGGCAGGCAGCAGGCACACCCGGGCGCGACCCTCGCCGCAATCCGCATGGCCGGCGAAATGGCCGCACGGCGCGGCGCATGAACGACCACCCCGCCCTGCCTCCCTTGCGCGAGGTGATCGCCCGCCACGGCCTTTCGGCCAGCAAGGCGCTGGGCCAGAACTTCCTGTTCGACGAACAATTGCTGGACCGGATCGCCGCCATTCCCGGAGATTTGGCGGGCAAGGCAGTGCTGGAAGTGGGGCCCGGTCCCGGCGGCCTGACGCGCGCACTGCTGCGTGCCGGGGCGCGGGTGACCGCGATCGAGATGGACCGCCGCTGCCTGCCCGCACTGGCCGAACTGGAACAGGCCTTCCCCGGCCAGTTGAAGGTGATCGAAGGCAACGCGCTGGATATCGATCACGACGCGTTGATGGGCGAACCCTATGCCGTGGTGGCCAACCTGCCGTACAATGTCGGCACGCTGCTGTTCACCCGCTGGCTGGGTGGCGATGCTTGGCCACCGTTGTGGACCAGCCTGACGCTGATGTTCCAGCAGGAAGTGGCGCAGCGGATCACCTCTGAACCCGATAGCTCAGCCTATGGCCGTCTGGCCGTGCTGGCGCAGTGGCGCACAGCGGCAAAGCTGGCGATGAAAGTCCATCGCAGCGCCTTCACCCCGCCGCCCAAGGTGATGAGCGCGATTGTCCACATCACTCCGCAGGCCGCGCCGGCAGGCGTCCGCGCCAAGGTGCTGGAACGCCTGACCGAAGCCGCCTTTGGCCAGCGCCGCAAGATGTTGCGGCAAAGCGTCAAGGGATTGCCCGGTGCGGTCGATGCGCTGGCCCGGCTGGGAATCGAACAGACGCGCCGGGCGGAAACGCTGTCGGTCAACGAATTCATTGCCATCGCGCGGGAACTTGGCCCGGCCTGACCGCGCTTGCCCCCTGCGAATGGAACTCACACGGCCCCGCGCCGCAGCATGACTGGAGATACGATGCGCCTTCTGACCTCGGCCACCCTGTTCGGCCTCGCCACGCTGGCGACAGCCTGCGTTCCCGCTGCTGACGAAGGCGCAAAAGTCGCCAGCGCACCGGTCGCCGCCACAGCACCGGCACCGGTGGCAACGCCTGCTCCTGCGCCGATCCCTGCCGCCACGCTGACTCCTGCCAGCGCCGACGCTGCGGCCGGCAAGGCGCTGTTCAACGACTGGTCGTGTTCGGCTTGCCACACGCTGGCGGCTGCGGGTGCATCGGGCAGCATCGGCCCGTCGTTCGATGGCAATGCCAAGATCAACCCGGCCTATGCCACTACGGTCATCACCACCGGGCAGGGCGCAATGCCGGCGTTCGGCGGGCAGTTGAGCGATGCCGAAATCACCACGCTGGCCAATTACATTTCCCGCGCGAAGAAATAATCCGAATACGACGGGGCGAGGAGAGCTAACTGCCCTCCTCGCCCCATCGCATCACGCCTGCGCCTTGGCCACGGCGCGCCATTTGTGCAGCAGCGGTTCGGTATAGCCGTTGGGCTGGGCCAGCGCTTCGAACACCAGTTCCTGCGCGGCCTTGAACGCCGGGCCATCCCAGTTACGGGCCATCGGGCGATAGGCGGGATCGCCTGCGTTCTGCCCGTCCACCTTTGCCGCCATCCGCTTCAGCGCATCCATCACCTGTTCCGCACTGACCACGCCATGCAGCAGCCAGTTGGCGAGGTGCTGGCTGGAAATCCGCAAGGTCGCGCGGTCTTCCATCAGGCCGACATCGTTGAGATCGGGCACCTTGGAACAGCCGATCCCCTGATCGATCCAGCGCACCACATAGCCCAGCAGACCCTGGCAGTTGTTGTCCACTTCATCGGCCACTTCCTGTGCCGACCAGTTGACGCCTTCGGCCAACGGGATGGTCAGCAGCGCATCCAGACCGGGCGCTTCGGGCAGGCCCGGCTGCACTGCAAACACGTCCGCCGCGTGATAATGCAGCGCGTGCAGCACGGCAGCAGTGGGCGAAGGAACCCAGGCAGTGTTGGCGCCCGCCTGTAGGTGGGCTGACTTTTCATCCAGCATCGCCCGCATCCGGTCCGGCGCGGCCCACATGCCCTTGCCGATCTGTGCCTTGCCTGAAAGACCGTGCCGCAACCCTATGGCAACATTGCGTTTTTCATAGGCGTCAAGCCACGTTGAACTCTTCATCGCGGCCTTGCGCAGCATCGGCCCGGCGCGCATCGAAGTGTGGATTTCATCCCCGGTGCGATCGAGGAAACCGGTGTTGATGAACACGATCCGGTCCTTCACCGCGTGGATGCAGGCGGAAAGGTTGGCCGACGTGCGCCGTTCTTCGTCCATAACGCCGACCTTGATCGTGTGGCGCGGCAGGCCCAGCAGGTCTTCCACCGCATCGAACAGATCGTTGGTGAAGGCGCATTCGTCCGGGCCGTGCATCTTGGGCTTCACGATATAGATGTTGCCCGCGCGGCTGTTGCGATGGGCGCCCAGCCCGCGCACGTCCAGCGCGCCGATGGCACTGGTGACAACGGCATCCATGATCCCCTCCGGTATTTCGCCGCCGCCCACCACACGGATGGCCGGGTTGGTCATCAGGTGGCCGACATTGCGCACGAACAGCAGGCTGCGCCCCGGCAAGGCCTGCGTGCTGCCATCGGCGCGGGTGACAATGACATCGCCTTCCAGCCGCCGCTGCAACACCTTGCCACCCTTTTCGAAGCTGGCCGACAGATCCCCGCGGATCACCCCCAGCCAGTTGCGATAGGCGGCAACCTTGTCCTGCGCGTCGACTGCGGCGGTCGAATCTTCCAGATCGACGATTGCCGTCAACGCCGCTTCCAGCCGCACGTCGGCGATGTTGGCCGGATCGGTGCGCCCGATGGGATGTTCGGAATCAAATACAACTTCGATGTGCAAGCCATTGTTGCACAACATCAAACCCTTGGAAGTGCGGCCGATCATCTGATCCGGATCGCACGGCACCACGCCATCGGGTCCGCTAATGTCGCTCCAGCTACCTTGCTCCAGCGGCACTGCCAGATCGAGGAAGGCGCGCGCCGCCGCGATCACGGCGGCCCCACGTTCCGGGTCATAACCAGGCACAGTGGCAGCCGGAATGTCGAGCGCGTCAGTGCCGTAGTAGGCATCGTACAGGCTGCCCCAACGGGCGTTCGCGGCATTCAGCAGGAACCGGGGATTCAACACCGGAACCACCAGCTGCGGCCCG
>JBDLVD010000011.1:0-31212 GCA_039804965.1 Pseudomonadota bacterium | reverse complement strand
CCGGGCGCATCGAAAGCGGCCGTCTGGAAGTGGGCATGCCGATCAAGGCACTGGATGTGAACGGCAATCAGGTGGAAGCCGGTCGCGCAACCAAGATCTTCGCGTTCGAAGGTCTGGAACGCGTTCCCGTGCTGCACGCCAAGGCGGGTGACATCGTCGCCATCGCCGGCCTGACCACGGCCACCGTGTCGAACACCATCTGCGATCCGAACGTGACCGTGCCGATCCCGGCGCAGGAAATCGATCCGCCGACGCTGTCGATGTCCTTCGCCGTCAACGACAGCCCCTATGCGGGCCGCGAAGGCGACAAGGTGCAGAGCCGCGTGATCCGCGACCGTCTGGAACGCGAAGCGGAAACCAACGTCGCCATCCGCGTCACTGAAAGCGCCGGCAAGGATGCCTTCGACGTGGCGGGCCGCGGCGAATTGCAGCTGGGCGTGCTGATCGAAAACATGCGCCGCGAAGGGTTCGAACTGGGCATCAGCCGCCCGCGCGTGCTGTTCCAGGATGGCCCCAACGGCCGCGAAGAACCGTATGAAACGGTGCTGGTCGACGTGGACGACGAATTCTCCGGCACGGTCGTGGAAAAGATGGCGCTGCGTAAGGGCGAAATGCTCGACATGCGGCCCAGCGGCGGTGGCAAGACCCGCCTGACCTTCTCCGCCCCCAGCCGTGGCCTGATCGGCTATCATGGCGAATTCCTGTCCGACACGCGCGGCACGGGCATCATGAACCGGCTGTTTGAAAAGTATGGCCCGTACAAGGGGCCGATCACCGGCCGCCAGAACGGCGTGCTGATCTCCATGGGACAGGGCGAAGCAGTGCCTTACGCGCTGAACTCGATCGAAGAGCGCGGCATCCTGTTCATCGGTTCCGGTGAAAAGCTGTACGAAGGCATGATCATCGGCGAAAACGCCAAGCCGCAGGATCTGGAAGTCAATCCGCTGAAGTCCAAGCAGCTGACCAACTTCCGTTCCACCGGCAAGGACGATGCCGTTCGCCTGACCCCGCCGAAGCGCATGACGCTGGAACAGGCCATCGCCTACATTCAGGACGATGAACTGGTCGAAGTGACCCCGCAGTCGATCCGCCTGCGCAAGCGGTACCTCGACCCGAACGAACGCAAGAAGAACCGCCGCACCGACGGCTGACGCTTCCGGCGATTGCCAACAAGGAAACGGCGGGGCGCAAACCCCGCCGTTTCTTTTTGTCGGCTGTATGTGGCGGGAAGCGCGGGTTACTTGCCCGGCGTCACCTTCAGCAGCCCGCCGCCGGTTTCGTCGGTCAGGATATACAGCGCGCCATCCGGCCCCACGCGCACATCGCGCAGGCGCTGGCCCAATTGCTGCAGCATTGCTTCCTGGCCCACCACGTGGCCGTCCGGGCTCATCTTGAAGCGGATCAGGCTGCGGTTCATCGCCGCGATCAGCACGTCGCCCTGCCATTCCGGGAAAGCCGTGCCGCGATAGACCGCGACATTGCCCGGATTGTGCGATGGCGGGCCGAACGCGAACACCGGATCGATATAACCGGGCACGTTGCGGCGGCCCTTGGCGGCCGGCTCGCCATTGTAGTGGTAGCCTTGCGTCACGTCGATCCAGCCATAATTGCCGCCGCGCGTGATCTTGTTCAGTTCGTCCCCGCCGCGCGGGCCGAATTCGGTTTCCCATACGGTGCCGGTGGCCGGGTCGATCGTCAGCCCGGTGGGGTTGCGGTGGCCGGTGGTCCAGATGTCCGGTTCCCAGCCCTTCTTGCCCGCGAACGGATTGCCCTTGGCCGGTTTGCCATCGGTGGTGATGCGCATGATCTTGCCGAAATGGTTGTCAGGCTTCTGCACCATTTCTCCGTAATTGCGGTCCCCACTGGTCACCAGCAGCGTGCCGTCGGCCATGAAGGCCATGCGCCCGCCGTAACTGCCGAAGGTCGGCCCTTGGCCGCAGCAGCGCACCGGCGTGACCTTGCCATACCAGCTGTTGGCCACGAAGATGTCCTTCACCTCGCTCAACGCCGGGCCGCCGTCCCACTTGGCGCGCATCACGGCCAGCGTGGAATTGACCGCCGGCGGCGGGTTGGGGCCGGCTGCGGGGTCAGCCTTGCTGTAGCTGATGTAGATCAGGCGATTGTGGGCGAAGTCCGGGTCCAGCACCACGTCAGTCAGCCCCGCGATTCCGGGGGCGAAGATCGCCGGCAGGCCGCTGATCGGGGTGGGATCGAGCACGCCGTTGCGGACCACGCGCAGGCGGCCGGGCCGTTCTGTCACCAGCATCGATCCATCGGGCAGGAAGGCCATGCCCCACGGATGGTCGAGCCCGCGCGCCATGACTTCGACGTGCAGCTTGGCATCGCCGGTCTGGATATCCCACGGCCCATCGCCCAGCGGGGGCGTCGGCGGCGGGGCCTGTCGCGGCGCTGCCGGAGCGGCAGCGGCCACGGGGACCGCAGGCTTGGCCGCGCCTGCCGGTTCGCTCTGCTGCGCCAGCGCAGCCGTGGAAACGCCGGCCAAAGCCAGCGCGAAAATAGCCGAAAAACGCCTCATTCCTGTCCCTCCCATGCCCGCTTCCGGGGCAGATTGATTTTGTCCACTCTAGGCACGGCAATGCCCGGTGACAATCATCTCAAGGAGGATCGCACCTGCAAAGCGGTGCGGCCCCTGCAGGGAAGGGCTGGTCAGGCGGCCTTGGTGCCGAACCGCCCATGCTTGCGGAACCGGACCATCCAGCGATCGAGGAACAGCCCGAGCGGCTTGGGCTCCACGCCCAGTTTGCCAATGCCGGGCAGGGTGCCGCCGGCCACGTTCCCCCGCTTCAGCAGCGCCCACTGATCGGCATTCATCGGCGTTCCGGGCAGCGCGGCGAACAGGCCCGCCAGCGCATCGGGCACCGCGATCAGCAGCGGATCACGGCCTTGTCCGGCGGCGATGCGGCGGTGCAGTTCCATCATGGTCAGCACTTCGGGGCCGGCCAGTTCGTAAGTCTTGCCACCATGTTGCGCCGGATCGGCGAGGGCGGCGGCGATCGCTTCGGCCGCATCGTCCACCCACAGCGGCTGCAACGGGGCCTCTCCACCGAATACCGGGACGGCGGGCAGCGACTGGATCACACCGGCAAACAGGTTGATGAAGGCATCTTCCTCGCCGAACAGCACGCTGGGGCGCACGACGCTGGCCCGCGGAAAAGCCGCCAGCACCTGCTGTTCGCCCGCACCCTTGGTGCTGGCATAGCTGCTGGTGGACGCCGCATCGGCACCGATCGCGGAAACATAGACAAAGGCGCTGGCGCCAGTGGCGGCAGCGGCCGTGGCGGCAATGCCCGCGCCATCGGCCTGCAAGGCCTTCTGCCCCGCACCGAATGTGCCGACCAGATAGACCACCGCATCGGCGCCCTGCACCGCGTTTTCCACGCTGCGGCGATTGGTCACGTCGCAGCGGGCGAACTGGATTTGCCCCAGATTGGCCAGCGGCTTCAGGCGATAGGCCTTTTCCGGATGCCGATCTGCCACCCGCAGCCGCGCGCCCTGCCGCAGCAACGCCTGCGCGACATGGCAACCAAGGAACCCGCCGCCACCGATCAGGACGACGAGCTTGTTATCGAAGGAACCGAGCCGGGCCATGCAGTCTCCAACGCCAGAAAGGGGCAGTTACACTGCAATCGGCCATGCCGCAGCTTCGCATTGGCTGCAAGCGGTGAGGATTGCGCAAAAAGGCTGAATATCCGCCGTTGACAGCCCCCCGACGGCCCGCTAGTTGCGCCCTCCTACCCAGCACCGAGCGCTTTTGCCCGGTGCCCGTGCCCAGATGGCGGAATTGGTAGACGCACCAGCTTCAGGTGCTGGCGCTCGCAAGGGCGTGGAGGTTCGAGTCCTCTTCTGGGCACCATTCTTTCCCTTCGCAATCGCAACAGCAGGCGGGGGAAAGGCCGGCAACGGCCGATTCCGGCAGTATTACGATTATTCGCCGTGGGCGGCGGCTGCGCGTGGGCGTGGCGGGTTGCGACAAACTGACACGTTCACATCGTTGACCATGTCCGTCTAAATCGCCATGCGGGGCGCCCGATCACGCGAATGATGGAAATTGGCCATTAGCACGCCTTCTGCCTTACTCTCGACGCCGTCTGCAATGATCCGCGTGCGGCCTGCGGCGGCCTTGCGTGCGCTGGGCATGAGCGTGGCGCTGCTGGCCGTGGCCGCTTGTTCGGGCGGTGATGGCAAGCCGCCGAAACGACCGGCGCCTGAAGTGGGTTTCGTCATCGTGCAGCCTTCGGCGGTGGCAATCCCTGCCACGCTTGGCGGCCGGACGGTAGCGTTCGAGACTAGCCAGGTGCGGCCGCAGGTAACGGGCCTGATCCGCCAGCGGCTGTTCACGGAAGGCAGTCTGGTGCGCGCCGGCCAGCCGCTCTACCAGATCGATGACAGCCTGTTCCGCGCCGCGGTGCAGCAGGCGGAAGCGAACCTTGCCAGCGCGCGCGCCACGGCCAGCGCCGCCAGCGCCCGTGCGCGCCGGTACAAGCCGCTGGCCGCGATCGAGGCAGTTGCTCAGCAGGATTACACTGACGCGCAGGCACAGGCGCAGCAAGCGGAAGCCGGCGTGGCGCAGGCCCGTGCGGCGCTGGAAACGGCGCGGATCAACCTGCGTTACACCCGCGTCGCGGCGCCTATCAGCGGTCGGATCGGCAGATCGTTGCTGACCACCGGTGCGCTGGCGAATGCCAATCAGGCGGACCCGCTGGCGCTGATCCAGCGGCTCGATCCCATCTATGTGGACATGCAGCAATCGAGCGCGGCCATCACCACGCTGCGCCAGTCGCTGAGCCGGGGGACGGTCAGTCCGGGTGGTTCTGCCGTGCGGCTGCAACTGGATGACGGCAGCCAATACGGCTTCACCGGAACCGTGCAGTTTTCGGAAATGGTGGTGGACGAAGGGACCGGCACGGTCACGCTGCGCGCCCGTTTCCCCAATCCTAAGGGTCTGCTGATGCCCGGCATGTTCGTGACCGCGGTGTTCGATCAGGCGATCCAGCCGTCCGCATTCCTGGTGCCGCAGCAGGCCGTGCAGCGCGATTTTGATGGCTCGGCCTTCGTTTATATCGTCGGGCCCGGTAACAAGGCCCAGCGGCGCAAGGTCGTGGCCGAACGCAGCCAAGGTACGCAGTGGGTCGTCACGTCCGGCTTGAAAGCAGGCGACAAGGTGATCACGCAGGCACCGGTTTCGGTCCGGCAGGACAGCGAAATTCGCCCCGTGCCGCAGGACAAGCCGCAGCGGATCGGTGCGCCTGCCGGCGGCGGCGCAGGACAACGACAACCCGGCCAGAGCGCGGGGGCCAAATAGCCCGCCATGTCGCGCATCTTCATTGACCGGCCGATTTTTGCCTGGGTGCTGGCGCTCATTGTCATGCTGGCCGGGATCGGTGCGCTGCGCGCCTTGCCGATCGAACAATATCCCGACATTGCGCCGACCAACGTCAACATCAGCGTGTCCTATCCCGGTGCGTCCGCCGAAACGATCGAGAACAGCGTTACGCAGGTGCTGGAGCAGCAGCTGACCGGGCTGGACGGGCTGCTCTATTTCAGTTCGCAGTCCAGTTCGCGCGGGCAGGCGAACATCACCGTGACCTTCAAGAAAGGCACGGACCCGGACATCGCGCAGGTGCAGGTGCAGAACAAGGTGCAGGCGGCGATCGCGCGGCTGCCGGGCGAAGTCCAGCAACAGGGCGTCCGGGTCACCAAGTCCAACGCGGATTCGCTGCTGTTGGTGGCAGTGTACGATACCACTGACACGCGGTCCTATCAGGACGTGTCAGATTACCTTTCGTCCAACATTCAGGACACCCTTTCGCGCGTTGAAGGGGTGGGCGATGTCAGCGTTTTCGGATCGCCGCACGCGATGCGGATCTGGCTCAACCCCAATCGCCTTGCCGCCTATCAGTTGGTTCCGGGCGACGTGATCAGCGCGATCCAGGCCCAGAACGCGGAAGTCGCTGCGGGTGATGTTGGCGGCTTGCCCGCGCCGAAGGGGCAAATGCTCAACGCCACGGTCAAGGCGCAGTCGCGCTTGCAGACGGTGGAGCAGTTCCGCGCGATCGTGCTCAAGACCCTGCCCAGCGGCGCAGCTGTGACGGTGGGCGACGTGGCGCGGGTAGAACTGGGGGCGGAAAGCTACAACATCGTCCTGCAGATGAACGGCCATCCCGGCGCGGGCATGTCGATCTCGCTGTCACCCGGCGCAGACGCCTTGAAGACCGCCGAACTGGTCAAGGCCAAGATGGACGAACTGGGCCGTAACCTGCCCGATGGGCTGGCCTATGCCTATGCCAACGATTCCACCAATTTCATCCGCCTGTCGGTGGCCGAAGTGGAAAAGGCGCTGCTGGAAGCGGTGCTGTTGGTGGTGGTGGTGATGTTCGTCTTCCTGCAGAACTGGCGCGCTTTGCTGGTGCCTGCGGTGGCGGTGCCGGTGGTGCTGCTGGGGACGCTGGCGATCTTCTACCTTACCGGGTTGACGCTCAACACGCTGACGCTGTTCGGGATGGTGCTGGCGATCGGGTTGCTGGTCGACGACGCGATCGTGGTGGTCGAAAATGTCGAACGGCTGATGGAGGAAAATCCGGGCATGTCTGCCCGCGATGCCACCATCCAGTCGATGGGCGAATTGCAGGTGGCGCTGATCGCCATCGCGCTGGTGCTGTCGGCGGTGTTCCTGCCGATGGCCTTCTTCGGCGGATCGACCGGCGTGATCTACCGCCAGTTTTCGATCACGATCATTTCCGCGATGGCGCTGTCGGTGCTGGTGGCGCTGATCCTCAGCCCGGCGATCACCGCCACGGTTCTGCGGCCGAAGCACCAGCCAGCCGATGAGACTTCAGGCCATGATGGGCGCGCGCCGCAGGGCCGCTTTGCCGCGATCCGCCCGGCGATGCTGCGCGCGCAGGACTGGTTCAATCGCAATTTCGACGGGCTTGTAACCCGTTACATGGGCGCCGTGCGCAAGGTCGTGGATCGCAAGTGGCTGTTCCTCGCGATTTATCTTTGCACTTTCGGCGTGCTGGTGCTGCTGTTCCTGCGGTTGCCGGGCGGTTTCGTGCCGAACGAGGATCAGGGACGGGTGCAGGTGCAGTTCCGCCTGCCTCCGGGCACTACGCAGACCCGTACGCTGGAAGTGCGCGATGCGATCTACAAATACATCACGGGCAAGGAAGCGGCCAATGTGGATTCGATCTTCCTTGTCGCGGGCGGGGGTGGCGGCAGCGCCGCGGGCCAGAACACCGGGCAGGGCTTCCTGAACTTAAAGCACTGGGACAATCGCAAGGGGGCGGAAAATACGGCCCAGTCGATTTCCGAACGTGCGAGCAAGGCGCTGTCGGGCTTGCGCGATGCGCAAGTGTTCACCACGGTGCCGGGGGCCATTCGCGGCCTTGGCGATTCTGCCGGGTTCAGCATGCAGTTCCGCAACACCAGCGGGATGAGCCGGGCGAAGTTCGTCGAAGATCGGGAACTGCTGCTGGCACGGGCCAACGCCAACCCCAAGCTGGCGCAAGTGCGGCTGAGCGATCTGCCCGATGTTGCCACGCTGAAGATCGATCTCGATACCGAACGGCTGAGCACTTATGGCCTCAGGGTGGCGGACGTGAATGCGACGCTGGCCGCCGCTTGGGGCGGCCGGTACGTCAACGATTTCATCGACAAGGGCCGGGTCAAGCGAGTCTATGTTCAGGGTGATGCGCAATTCCGCGCCGCGCCTGAAGACCTGTCGCAATGGTATGTCCGGTCGGGAACGGGCGCGATGGCGCCGTTTTCCGCCTTTTCCACTATCAGCTGGGCAACGGCCCCTGCCACAACCAGCCGGTTCCAGGGTGTGCCGTCGTTCGGTATATCGGGGCAGGCGGCACCGGGCGTGAGTTCGGGCGAAGCGATGGCGGAGATCGAACGGTTGGCCAGTGCCTTCCCCGGCACCGGCGTCGCATGGTCCGGTTCCTCGTATGAAGAACGCCAGTCCAGCGGGCAGGCACCGCTGCTGTACGGGCTGTCGCTGCTGGTGGTGTTCCTGTGCCTTGCCGCCTTGTATGAAAGCTGGTCGATCCCGCTGGCGGTGCTGCTGGTGATTCCGATCGGGTTGGTCGGCGCGGTGTTCGCGGCCACGCTGCGCGGCCTGGAAAACGATGTCTATCTGCAGATCGGCTTGCTGACCACGATGGGCCTTGCGGCCAAGAATTCGATCCTGATGATCGAATTTGCGGAACAGGAAGAAAAGAAGGGTGCCCGGGTGATCGATGCCGTTGTTGCTGCAGCGCGTATCCGCCTGCGGCCGATCCTGATGACCAGCTTCGCCTTTATCTTCGGCGTGCTGCCGCTTGCCCTGGCCACCGGGGCAGGGGCCAACAGCCGCATCGCCATCGGCACCTCGGTGATCGGTGGGATGCTGGCGGCCAGCATGCTGGCAATCTTCTATATCCCGCTGCTGTTCGTGCTGGTGCGGCGCAGCACGCGCGACGGCTTGCGGGCGCTGCACGCGCGTTTCGGGCGCAAGCCGGATGGTGAGGTGACAGCCTGATGGTGCGTCCGGCCCGATCCTTCACCGGCGTGGCGCAAGGCGCGCTGCTGTGCGTCCTCACGGGTGCGCTGCTGGGCGCATGTTCGCTCGCGCCCCAATATCGCCGTCCGGCCGCGCCGGTGCCCCCGGCATTGCCCACCGGCCCCGCCTATGCCGACCAGTCGGGCGAACCGTTGCCGACGGTGTCCTATACCGAACTGCTGCGCGATCCCCGGCTGGTGACGCTGATTGGTGATGCGCTGGCCAACAACCGCGATCTGCGCATCGCTGCTGCCAATATCGCGGAAGCGCGGGCGCAGGTGCGGGTGACGCGTTCGGCGCAGTTTCCGCAGTTGGCACTGGGCGCCTCTGCCAATTACACTGACCGGCAAGGGCCTGACAGCCAGAGCTATGCCTTGCAGGGCAGCCTTGCCAGCTATGAAATCGATCTGTTCGGCGGGCTGGCCAATGCGACCCGCGCCCAGCGCGATATGGCGCTGGCCAGCGAAGCGTCGGCGGCGACGGTGAGGATCGGGCTGGTGGCGGATATCGCTTCGGCCTGGATTACCTATGCCGCTGACCGCGATCTGCGTGCGATTGCCGGGGAAACCGCCGCGAATGCCCGCCGCAGCGTCGAACTGACCCGCGCCCGGCTGGCTGGCGGGGTCGCCCCGCGCACCGATCTGCGTCAGGCCGAACAGGTGCTGGCAACGGCCGATGGCGATCTGGCTCGGCAGACCACGGCACTGGCTGAAGACGTCAACCTGTTGCAGCGGCTCGTCGGCGCACCGATTGACGAGGCATTGCTGCCCGGCGGGCTGGCTGAAATCACCGGCAGCATCGCCGCCTTGCCCGCAGGCACCACGTCGGCCGTGCTGCTTCGCCGCCCTGATGTGGTGGAAGCGGAATTCGTGTTGCGGGCGGCCAATGCCAACATCGGCGTGGCGCGTGCGCGGCTGTTCCCGCGCATTTCGCTGACCGGGGCGCTTGGCCTTGCCAGCGATGCGCTGGGGGCGCTGTTCACGGGCGGCGCATTCAGCGCGGGGGCTGGCGTCAGTGCCAGCGAGACGATTTTCGACGGCGGGGCGCGCCGTGCCACGGTCACTATCAGCAAAGCGCGCCGCGATGCCGCGCTGGCCGGATACGAACGGGCAATTCAGGTGGCATTCCGCGAAGTGGCGGACGTGCTGGCAACGCAGGGAACCATTGCCGCCCAGCTGGATGCCGCGCGCCGCAACACCGCCGCAGCGGGTGACAGCGCGACGTTGACCGAAGCGCGTTATCGGGGCGGCGTCGACAGCTTCCTCGCCAGCCTCGTCGCCCAGCGCAGCCTCTATGCAGCGCGCCGGCAGGAAGTGGCCGTGGCGTTGATCGCGTTGCAGAACAGGGTGCAATTGTATCGCGCACTGGGCAGCGATGCGGCGCTGGGGCTGGCCCTGCCGCCCGCGGTAACGGACCCGGCGGCGCCATAGGCTGACCGGGGTTGCGCTCCGACCTGAATACGTGGAAATGCTTGATCCCTAAATCATCCGGTTGCGGGTTGCGGCCGGATCAGGCGACGTCTGCCGAAGGGAGAAGGCCATGCGCGGGAACAGGATCGCGGCAGTGATTGCCTTGCTGGCTCCGGCCGCTTCGCCTGCGGTGGCGCAGGATGGCGGGGCTGGCGGCAACTGGGCACAGGTGGTCGCCTGCGCGAAAGAGGCTTCCGACGCGCGCCGCCATGCCTGCATCGATGCGGTGCTGGACAAGGCGGGCGTGCTGGCCGCCCCGGCAGATCGGGCAGCGGCGACAGTGGCGGAAAGCCGCCAGACCTTCGGCATGTCACCCGTCCAGCGCGAAGCGAAGCGGACGGACGCGCCGCGCCCGGCGATGCCGCCAACCTCCGCTCCGCTCGATCGGATCTCGACCACGGTGGACCGGGCGTTCGATCCCGGCAACCGGCTGCTGGTTATCGTGACGCAGGAAGGGCAGATCTGGCAGCAGAGCGAAAGCCGCGACATCGGCCTGCCGCCGCGATCGGGCACGGCGTTTACGGTTGAGAAGACAGCGCTGGGTGGGTTCACCTGCCAGATCGGGAAGACCCGCAGTTTCCGCTGCCGCCGTCAGGGATGACCTTGCAACAAAGGCCCGGCGGGCTTCCCCGCCGGGCCTTTGCCGGTGACACTTGGCGTAGATCAGAAGGCGAGCGTTGCCCCCAGATAGAACGACCGGCCGATCACGTCATAGGCGCCGGCATCGGTCAGGCCTGCTGCCGAATTGTAGGCCCCCACGCGCCCGGTGGTGGCGGTGTTTACGCCCGTGCGCGGCGGCTTGCGGTCGAACAGGTTGTCCACCCCGACGCGGAATTCCACCGACTTCATCAGTTCGACCCGCGCGTTCAGGCCGAACCAGTCATAGGCCGGGGTATCCTGCTGCGTGGCCGTGGGGTTGAGCACGCGGGCGACGTTGCGGGTCTTGGGCAGATGCCGCCATGTCAGCGACAAAGAGCCCGGCCCGAAGTTGTAGCTGGCGGTGGTGAAGGTCTTCCACCGGAACTGTGAACCGAACGGCGGGGTCAACACGTTCACCGTGCCTGACGAATTGGCGTAGTCCAGCACCGGCGAGGTTTCCGTCAGCTGGAATTCGTATTTGTCGAGGTAGGTGAAGTTGACGTTCAGCCCGAACGATCCGGTATCTCCACCGATGCCCGGTGCCGGGATCGCCCAGTCCAGCGTGGCATCGTAACCCGCCGTGCTGACCAGCCCCAGATTGCGATACTGCGCGGTGGTCGATACCCAGCCGCCATCGTTCGGACGGCGCAGGATCAACTGGCAGAATTCGTTCGCGGCGCTGTAGGTGGGGTTGGATGCCCCGTCGGCGTTGAAGCACTGCTGGTACACATATTGCGACGTGGCAGGCGCAATCGCCTTGCGGATCTTGATGTTGTAGTAATCCAGCGTCAGCGCGAACCGGCCGAACGAGGTCATCCCCGGCGTGCGCAACACCAGCCCCGCGGTGATCGTCTTGGCTTCTTCCGGGGTCAGATCCTGATTGCCGATGGTCTGATCACGCCCGATCGCCTGATTGGTGGCGAAGTTGGGTGAAAAGAAGGTGGAATTCACCAATGTCGAATTTGCCGGCATGCCCGGCAGGGTGTTGCACAGGTCGATCACCTTCTGCCGGTTGGGATTGCCCGCCACGTTGCCGTACGTTGCTGCCGTAACCGTGGAGCAAGGGTCGTAATCCGGCCATGCAACGGTGGAGAAAGTGCCCGGCGTGAACAGTTCGGCCACGTTGGGTGCGCGGTTGGCGGATTGGTATCCACCACGCAGCGTCAGGTAATCGGCCACTTCCCAGTTGCCGGTGACCTTCCACGTCGAAACCCCGCCAGCGGTGTTGTAATCCGAATAGCGATAGCCACCGTTCAGATCGAACGACTGGATGAAGGGAATGTCCTTCAGCACCGGCACCAGCACTTCGGCGTAGAGTTCCTTGACGTTGACCTTGCCGCTGGTGGCCTTGGTATCGAACAGGCCGATGGGGGAAGAGGTGATGTTGTTCCCGTTGATCCCGTCATCCGGCAGGAAACGATACCCGTTTTCGCGGTAATCGGCACCCAGTGCCATCTTCAGCGGCCCCGCCGGAAGGGCAAACAGCGTGCCCTGGAAATCCGCTTCCGCCTGGTTCTGCGTCAGATGGGTGATGGTCTTCAGGTTGGCGGTCAGGATATCGATGCAATCGCGCGATACGGCGTTCTGGGTGAAGGGGTTCAGCCCGCTGGTGCATTTGGCATCGGTGCCAAGGCGGAAGTTCTGGGTGACGAGGTTCTGCCCGAAGTTGGGCGCGCTGACGATCGCCTGATAGCGGGCCTGATCGGCAATCCCGCCAAACAGCACTTCCTGCGATGTCTTACCGTGGGATGCATAGATGTCGTAAGTCCAGTCACCCAGTTGCAGGTTGCCGCGCACTCCCAGCAGTCCTTCGTAACTGGTGTTGGTGTTATCCAGCGTGCGTGCGCCAAGGAACGACAGCGGGCGCACCAGTTCCCACGGATCGTTGGGGCCGGGGCGGCTGCGCAGCACTTCGCACAGCGCGGTCGGCACCGCATGGTTCACCGCTGCGCCGCAGGTTGCGGCATCGAACGGGACGGCGGCGCCCCATTGCAGGTAGGATGCAGAAGCCTGCGGATCGCGGGTCTTGGTCTGCGTTTCGTTGAAATTGCCCTGGACATAGAACGTCATGTCGTCGGTCAGATCGTAATAGGCGGATGCGAACAGCGAATACCGCTTCAGCGGCAACGAAATCAGCCCCTGCGAAGCATTGCTTTGCAGATCCTGCCCGATCACCTGCCCGGCCGAATTGCGGACATTGACGTAACGGTAATCGGGATAGGCGGCGGTTTGCGCAAATCCCGGCGCGGTGATGTTGCTGCGCAATCCGTGCACGTTGGAAAACAGCGTGACGCCGTTCAGCGTGCTGCTGGGGTTGAAGAACAGGTTGACCGATCCCCCCGGTGTCACGTCCCCCGCAACATAGCCGGGCACCCCGGCAAAGGCGGTGTTGATCGCCGCCTGCGTGGGAATGTTGTTGCCGGTGCGCGCGGGGTAGATGGCCGTGAGGTTGGCCGCCGGGGCCATCTGGTATCCGTACCACTGGGGGAAGGTGCCGATGGTCACGGCATCGGGATCGGTGAACTGGTCGCGGAAGAACTGCCGGTCCAGCGCGGCGATGCCCAGCCGCTTGGCCACGCCTACGCCGACCATGGCATTGCCCCTGCCATCGGCAAAATCCGAACCGATCAGGCCGGAAAATTCATACTGCCGCCCGTCGCCCCGGTCGGTCGCGCCCAGCTGGCCATCCAGCGTCACGCCGGTGAAATGCTTCTTCAGCTTGAAGTTGACCACGCCCGAAACGGCATCCGCGCCATAAGTGGCACCCGCACCGCCGGTGATGATTTCCACGCCATCCAGCGCAGCCTTGGGGATGGTGTTGATGTCCACCAGCAGCGCGGCGTTGGCCGGCTGCGTGCGGCGGCCATCCAGCAGCACCAGCGTGCGATTGGCGCCCAGCCCGCGCAGGTTGACGGTGGCGATGCCGGGGCTGGAGGTGGGGTTGGGCTGAACGTCGGTGGCGCTGGTCGTCTGGTTCTGGCCGGCGACGAACTGCGGCATCTGGTTCAGGCTCTGATCGATCGAAACCGCCGAACTGCTTTTCAGGAAATCGTCGCTGACGGTGACGGTGGGGCTGTCCGAACTGTAATCGCGCCGGGCGATGCGCGAACCGGTGACGATAATCGCGCCGCCGTCAGCCGGGCCTTCTACCGCCCCTTCCGCGGCGCCTGCCGCCTGCGGTTCCGCGGCAGCGTCCTGCGCCAGTGCCGGCATGGCGGTGACCAGATACAGCGCGCTGGTTCCGGCCAGCAATGCGCGCATCGAAATGCCCAAGGTGTTGACCCGTGCCATCATTCTCTCCCCTTGTGTTGCGCGCGCCTTTGCAACGGCAGGCGGCGCTGTTTTCAGTGCCAACGTGGGAGATGCGCAATGGTGCCGGCCGGGACGGCATGGCTGGTATCCTCGGCAAGCAGAGCGCACATCCCGATGCTGTCCGGGAAAGCGACAGTGCCGCCAGCCCAGGCCGAGACACGCTCGACCTAAGTGATAATACTTACCCTTCTAACTATTGCAACACGGTTGGCCGTCACATTCGGATGACGCCAAAGTAATCGCTATATTCCAGCAGGTTATGGTGGAACGCGCGCCTTTCGGGGTGATTACAACCCGGCTTGGCAGAGATATTTGATCGTCAGGTAATCTTCCAGCCCATGGTGTGATCCTTCGCGGCCGAGGCCCGACATCTTGACCCCGCCGAACGGTGCGTGGGCGCTGGAAATAAGCCCGGTGTTGATGCCCACCATCCCGCTTTCCAGCGCGCGCCCGACGCGGGCGATGGTGGCGGGATCCTGCGAACAGAAATAGGCGGCAAGTCCGAACGGGGTATCGTTGGCCAGCGCTATGCCCTGTTCCACGCTGTCGAACGCGATCACGCCCGCCAATGGCCCGAAGGTTTCTTCCCGCGCCAGCAGTGCGTCGGCGGGAACATCGGCCAGCAGGGTCGGTTGCGCCAGCCGTCCGCCGGGCGACGGGCCGCCTGCCAGCAGCCGCGCACCGCGATCCAGCGCGTCCTGCCGGTGGGCATCGATCTTGGCGATGGAGCGGGCATCGATAACCGGGCCGACATGGGTGGCGGGGTCGAACCCGTCACCGCAGGTCAGCGCTGCGATCCGCCCGGTCAGCGCCGCCACGAAACGATCGTGGATGCCGGACTGCACATAGATGCGATTGGCAGCGACGCAGCTCTGCCCGCCATTGCGGAACTTGGCGACCATCGCGGTTTCCACCGCCACATCCAGGTCGGCGTCGTCGAAAACCAGCAGGGGCGCATTGCCGCCCAGTTCCAGCCCCAGCCGCTTCATCGTCCCCGCGCAGGCTTCATACAGCCGCACGCCGACCGGGGTGGAGCCGGTGAACGACAGTTTGCGCACCAGCGGCGATGCGGTCAGCACCCCGCCGATGGCGGCGGCATCCCCGGTCACCACGCTGAATACGCCTTTGGGCACGCCCGCTTCTTCGCCCAGCCGGGCAAAGGCCAGCGCGGTCAACGGGGTCAGTTCGCTGGGCTTGGCGACCATGGTGCAGCCTGCGGCCAGTGCCGGGCCGACCTTGCGCGTCAGCATTGCCAGCGGGAAGTTCCACGGTGTGATCGCGGCGCAGACGCCAACTGGTTCGCGGGTTGCCAGCGCCTGCCGGCCGGGCAGGGGGGCGGGGATGATTTCGCCATGCGCGCGGGTCGCTTCCTCGGCGTAGAATTCGAGGAACGAGCCGCCGTAATCGACTTCGCCCAGCGCTTCGGCCCAGGCTTTGCCGTTTTCGCACACGATCAGGGTGGCAATGTCTTCGCGATTGGCCTGCAACAGGTCCACCCAGCGGCGCAGCACCGCGCCGCGTTCCTTTGCCGGGCGGGTGGCCCATGCGTGGAAGGCGTCCTGCGCCCCGGCTACAGCCCGCTGCGTATCTCTGGCGCCCAGATCGGGCACTTCGGCAAAGCCCGCGCCGGTGAAGGGATCGTCCACCACGATCGGCGCACCGCCGCCGCTGGTCCATTCGCCAGCGACCAGTGCCTTGCCGCCGGGCAGGATGTCAGGATTGCGGAGCGGGCGCCGGGTGCCGAGGGTCATGCGGATCAGGTCTTTTCAATTGGAGGGCGGGTCAGCCGGTCAGTCAGCGTTGGCGGCATCCAGTTCGCGTTCGAAGACCACGTCTTCCGCGATCAGTTGCAACCCTTGCGACAACGCGCTGCGCTGCTTCTTGTCCAGCCGCCGGGTGATTTTGCCGAAATATTCCTGCCGAGCTGCATGGATGCGATCGTACAGGTCGCGGCCTTGCTGCGTCGGGGCGATCACCATCGTCTTGCGGCTGCCTGCGGCGAACTGGCGAGCGACAAGGCCACGATCCTGCAGCGTCTTCACCGCGCGGCTGATTTCCGCCTGATCGACTTCCGCCGAATCCCCGATGAACGTGGCGCTGGAAGGGCCGGCGATGCAGGTGAAACCCAGCACCCGCCACTGCGCCACGGAAATGTCGAACTGCGCCTGCAGCAGCCGGGCGGATACGCGTTCGATCATCTTGGACAGCAGCAGCAATCGCTGGGTCAGGCCGTCATCGCCGAACAGGTGCCAGATGTGGGGGAGCCTGGCACTGGCAGCCGTGGTGGCCGCGTTGCGGGCTTCCGGGGCGGATGAAACGTGCAGGACTTGCCTCCCAACAAGCGGATACGTGCGGGCAGATACAGGCTTTTGCCGCGCGCTGCCAACTGCCTGTCATATTCCGCCGCCGATGGATAGCGCCTGCCGCATCGGTGGCCGGGTGGCTGCGCCATCGCGGCTTGGCAAAGCGCGGCCCGCGGCCCTATTGCTGTGGCGATAGGCCGGAGCAGCGCGCATGACCGAATACAGCACGATCCTTGTCGAACAGCGCGGGGCGGTGACGCTGGTCACGCTCAACCGGCCCGATGCGCTCAACGCCCTCAGCTCCGTCGTGCTGGAAGATCTGATCGCCGCCTTCGCCGCGTTCGAAGCGGATGATGGGCAGCGGTGCGCGGTGCTGGCCGGTGCCGGCCCGAAAGCTTTCGCTGCCGGGGCCGATATCAAGGAAATGGCGCAGCGCCCGCTGGCCGAATTCTATGCCGATGACGTGTTCGCGCGCTGGCAAGGGCAACTGGTGGCTGCGGTGCGCAAGCCGTGGCTGGCGGCGGTGCATGGCTTTGCGCTGGGTGGCGGGTGTGAACTGGCGATGATGGCCGATTTCATCATCGCAGCGGACAATGCGAAATTCGGTCAGCCCGAAATCCGGCTGGGCGTGGTGCCGGGCATGGGCGGCAGCCAGCGGCTGACCCGCGCCGTGGGCAAGGCCCGTGCGATGGACATGATCCTGACCGGGCGGATGAACGCCGCGGCAGAGGCGGAACGCGCCGGGCTGGTGGCGCGGGTGGTCCCGGCGGCGGACCTGCTGGACGAAGCGTTGCAGGCCGCTGCGCAGATTGCCGCAATGCCGCCACTGGCTGCGCTGGCGGCGAAGGAACTGGTCAACGCCGCATTCGAAATGCCGTTGGAACAGGGTATCCGGCACGAACGGCGGCTGTTCCATATGCTCGCCGGAACGCAGGACAAGGCCGAAGGGATGGCCGCCTTCATTGAACGGCGCGATCCGGTGTGGACCGGGCGCTGACCCGGTTCAGTAGGCCCGGAGGTCAGCAGGCCCGGAGGTCAGCAGGCCCGGAGGTCAGCAGGATTGTACAGACGCCTCAGGTGCGGGGTTGTAAATCTGCGTCAGATCGCGGTCGTCGCGCACATACATCGCCGCTGTCTTGGTAATGACCTGATCGCCAAGGAAGAAATTGAAGAACAGCGGGCGGTAACGGTATTTCACTTCTGCAAACATGATCGCCGCGCCCGATTCCGCCGCCACCCGGTTGGTGGCCGTACCCATGCCCTGAAATGCGGTACCAGTGGCGCCGGTGCCTTGCGCGCCATAGGCGGATCCGCCGCTGAACCCGTGCCCGAAACAGCGTTGCCAATGAATCCACTGGCCGCCGGAACTGTTGGTTTCCAGGCTGGACAACACCACCCGGCCATCGGCCAGCAGGTCCATTCCGGGGAATTGCAGCTGCGCGGCGGTGAAGGTTTCGTTGACATCGAATTCGCGCATCCGCGGCGCGTTGTTGACCACCGATTGCTTGGCACGCGATGCATTGTCCGCCAGCCCGATGGCGATCTGGTTGACGCGCGATTGCGCGATCGACAGCGATGCCAGTTCGCTCAGCCCCAGGCCCATCGTCATCAGCACCGGCATGGCAAAGGCCAGTTCCAGAATGGACGTGCCGCTGGTGTCCGCCAACAGCGCGGTAAGGGGGCGCATCCGGATCATGCGCACACCGTGCGTGTCACCCGGGCAGTCTGCACGGAAAAGGGCTGGTTGCGCAGGGTGGTGGATGCGACGATGCGGCGCACCCCGGTCATGCCCAGCGTGCTGAAATCAGGCAGGACATCGGTGTAATCGAGCGTGGCGGTGTACAGCACCACGTCATTCGCGCCGCCAAGGCCCTGCTTGCCGACATCTGCATCCCACACGCCGTTGTCGTTTTCATCGGTGAAGCATTCGCCTGTGTCATAGGCCCCGTTGTGATTGCTGTCGGTGAAGTCTTCCGGCCGCCCGCGATCGGAAAAGTTGACGTAGTTGCGGCGCGCGAAGGTGACCGTGGCATCGGGCAGCACGGCGTGAACCTGGCTGCGCACCAGATCATCGATGGTGCTTTGCCCCGCCTGCGCCAGTTGCAGGCTGGAGCTGCGGCCGGCTTGCGTCATCGCGCCTTCCAGCACCGATTTGAGGTAGAGGTTCAGGCCCACTTCCAGCGAACCGAACAGCATGATCAGCAGGATCGGCGCGGCCAGCGCGAATTCCAGCGCTGCGGCTGCGACCTGATTGCGCGCCAGACTGGCTGTCCCGCCAATCATCGGTTGAGCCGCAGATCGGCCACTTCGCCGGCGATGAAGCGGAACGTGTTGCGCAATTCCGTGGTGTCGCCCGATGAATAGGCGCGCCCGGCAGAGGCGCAGCTGCGCATCTCGTTCGTCACCGCGGTGCCGAACCCGATCACCCACAGGGTATAGCCTTCGGACTTTGCTGCATTGCAGGCGGCAAGGAAGCGGGCGTTGTGCCACGGGATCAGATCGGTGCGTGACGTGCCGCTGGGGGCAACGCGGTTATCGTACCATTCCAGCCCGTAAGCCGAATAGAAGTTGGTTTCCGGGGCCATTTCGCCATCGGTCAGGAAGATGATGTGGCGGCTGATGCTGTGCGTGGTGCCGGCGTTGACGTTATTGGCCATGATCCCATGCGGGCTGGCCATTCGCCCGCCCCAGATCATCCCGATATCATGATATGTCCCGCCGTTGGCCGTCAGGGTGTCGAGATAGGTTTCCAGCCATGCCGGCACGGTCGAAGGGTTGGTGAGGTCCACGGTGGTGAACGGCTTCATGCGGCCTGCCGGGCAGTAATCTCCGGTGCTGGCGATAAGCCCGGTGGTGTCGCGCCGGGTGGGGTATGACGTGCCGCGGTCGAACACCATTTCCGGCCAGTATGGTTTCCAGCGCGTCGCTGTATTGGACGGGGCGCTGTTGATATCGAGATCGGTCGCACCGCTGGGCACCGGGTCCATCGCCAGATCGTGAACCGTGGCGCGTTCTTCAACACAACCGTGCCAGCTGGTGCTGGCCGTGGTTAGGCCAGTGGCCCCGGCCATACCGGCCAGCGTGACCATGTCGAAATAACCTTGCGTGGGGGACACGCTGTTGGATGAAATGCCGGTCACGTAATTGACCGCGCCGCGGTTGCGATAGGCCGATGTCGACACGGCCCCGGCGACGTAGCGGTAATTGGTGAAGCGGTATTCGATCGGATAGGTGGTGGTGGTGACGGACTTGTTGCGCTTGCAGGTGCCGACCGCCGAAGTGCCGGTGCCCGATACGGCGGTCCACGATTGGTAGCTGTAGCTGGTTGATTTCGTCGTGTCGGGCGCGGTGCCGCTGTTGACGGGGTTCGATCCGTATGTGGGGTAGGTGTTGGATCCGTAGCTGTTGCAATTGGCCTGCGTGATGTTGGAACCATAGGTTTCCGTCGTCACCACCGGGGTTCCGGGCGTCGTGACGTAAACCGCCGTGTTGTAATAGGCGAGCTTGGTCTGGTAATTCTGGCTGGTTGCGATGTCGGTGACAGGCAGTGCGCCTGATGACAGCAGATCGGTGGCGTTGACCGTCATCGTGTACGGCACAAAGCCGAAGCGGATGCGCGTCTGGTCCTTGTCCAGCACGGCGGCGGCTACGGTGCGATAGAAGTCGCGTACCGCTTCACGCATCCCGACAATGCGCGAACTGCTGCCCGACGTGCAGTCCGATCCGTCCATGCGGCAGGCCATCGAACCGGTGGTGTCCAGCACGAACATCACGTCCGCACTGGCCATCTGCAATTCAGCGCTGCACGTCGCGCTCAGCGTGAAATCGCTGCCGCCGAACATTTCCATCACCGTCAGCGGCAGTGTGGTGTGCGCTTCCCCGCTCACCGCGCCGTGGCCATCGGCCTGGGTGGTGAATGTCGTGTGGGTGGCGGCGGTCATTTCGGATTGCAGGTTGAAATCGAACATCCGCTGCGCCTTGGCGCGTTCGGTATTGCCGTAATTGCCGCTGCGGCTCATTGCCCGGCGGCCTGCCAGAACCCCGGCGTCGCAGGCTGATTGCAGGCTGCTGCGGGTCATGTAGCCGCGACTGACATCGATCCCGCCGCCCAGCAGCAGCAGCATGAAAGGCAGCGCTGCCGCACTGATGGCAAGCACGTTCCCGCCGGAAGATCCGGCAAGGCGCCTGCACAGCGCGATAAGGGCGCGGCCAATCCGCATCGGGTAAAATCCAGCTGCCGTTGACAAGGCTGCTGCGTACATGCGGTGCAGTTAAGCGATGGACGGTGGCGGGTTAGAGGAAACTACGCAATACGCCTGTGGCGGGCATCTGCGTGTTATCTGCGCGGCGAAGCCAGCAGCGCCACGCTGGTGTCGGGCAAGTCGATTTCCGTCACGGAAAGCGCCACCGCGCAGGAACCTGGCGGCACTTCCTGTCCGGCCACGCGGCACGGCCCGTCGCGCGGGATCACCAGAACCGCTGCGGGATGAGCGGCGGCGAGGGTGGGAGACAGCGCCCCCTGCACCTGATCGAGCCGGAACAGCGGCCCGTCCACCAGCATCATCGATCCGGTGGGTGGCACCCGCTGGTGGCACGCGGGGTCCAGTGGGCCCGATTTCGCCACCGCGATGCCGGCATCCAGATGGAGTTCGCGGGGGCGGCCGTAATCGTACAGGCGATAGGTGATGTCGGAATTCTGCTGGATTTCGATGATGCTGACCCCGCCGCCGATGGCGTGAACCGTGTTGGCCGGGATGTAGAAGAAATCGCCCGCGCGCACTTCGTGCCACACCAGCATGTCTTCGATGCTGCCGTCTTCGGCAGCAGTGCGCATGGTGCCTGCATCCATCTTGATGGTGAAGCCGATGCCCAGTTCCGCGCCGGGTTCGGCATCGATCACCAGCCAGCATTCTTCCTTGCCCTGCCGCCCCAGACCGGCAGCCATCGTCTGCGCGTCGGACGGATGGACCTGAACCGAAAGCTTTTCCGAGGTGAAGATGTATTTCACCAGCAGTTCGGGCAATTGCGGCGGCGGTTCAAACCAGATTTCGCCGATCCTTTGCCCGGCAGGCGCGGTGAACGGTTGCGGCAGCACATCCCGGCCCCAAGGTTTTTCGACCGTCTTGGTGGGAAGCAGCATGTGCCCCTAACGCCCTGTCAGCGCATCAGTTGCAAGAGATCTTTGATCTCGACGGTGGCAAAACCCACTGCGCTATCCGAAATGCCGTAAGGCACCAGCAACCGTTCACCCACTTTCAGTACGCCGCAAGTATAGACCACGTTCGGCACATAGCCCGATCTGTCGGCGTCAATGGCGGTCAGCACCGGTTCCACCGTGCGGCCGATGACCTTGGCCGGGTTATCCCGATCCAGCAGCGCGCAGCCGAGCGAATATTTCCGCATCGCGCCCACCCCGTGGGTGAACAGCAACCATCCCGCATCGGTCAGGATCGGGCTGCCGCAGTTGCCGATCTGTATGAATTCCCACGGATATTTGGGTTCCATCAGCAGTGTGCCTTCGCTGTCCCAGCGGTCCAGACGGTCTGACCGCAGCAGGAACAGGTTCTTGCCATCCTGCCGGCTGATCATCGCGTATTTGCCGCGCACTTTCTGCGGGAACAGCGCCATGCCCTTGTTCCGCCCCGCGCGGCCTTCGACCGGTTCCAGCAGGAAGCGCTTGAAATCGCAGGTGCGTAGCAACTCGGAACGGATCGTCTGCCCGGAATAGGCGGTGTAGGTGCCGATCCATTCGTAATCACCGCCGCCATGATCGAACCGCACCAGCCGCAGGTCTTCCAGCCCGTTGCGCTGCTGTTCGGTGATCGGGAAAATGACCGTATTCGAAAGGCTGGATTCCACGTGGCGATGGACGGTCACGCCCTTGTCGCTATCGGTCAGGCTGGCATCGTCCAATTCGACCGCGGTGGCGAAATGGCTTTGCGGCCACAGGGCAAAGCCGCCATCGGGTTCGGCAATGCCTTCGCGGAAGGCGACCGAACTGATGTGCCCTTCACCCACCGCGCGCAGCGACATCACGAACCGCACCGCGCCGCCATGCATGCCGCTCTGGTCCGGATGTTCGACGATTGACGGGTTCATCAGTGCCGCCGCGGCATAGGTGTATTCGTGGCAGAAAAAGGCGCCCAGCAAGCGTTTGCGGGTTTCGGAAAACCCGCTGCAATCGACGCCGACGGTTTTCTGCACTTCGCGGAAACGGTCTTTGAAAACTTTAACCGTCTGCCAGTGGCGGCCTTCGAAATCGTGCAGGACACGGGTATATTCCGCTTCCACCTGATCTTCGGTCATGGCGGCAACGTCTTCCACCAGACGCTGGGCGCGCCCGCTGGGTGCGTTTTGCGCCTGCCAGCCGAGGTGGAACGGCCGCAGGACAACACGTGATGGATCGGCGTGCAGCCGTTCCTCAAGTATTTGCAACGGACTGGTCGGCCAGGCGCCCTCGACCCCCACTCGTACCTCCAATCGAATCACGCCCTCGCGCGCGGGCCAAAGCTAACATGGAATAATGCCCAAGCTGAAAGGCGAGGATCGATTCAGCGCCGCAGTTTTCATTTACGCCGCGCGGGTTGATCCCGTCGCGGCAGCGGCCGGTTATCAGATCGCCGAGGATCACACCGCGATCGTTCGCGCCAAAGAACCAGTCCCATGCCGCGCGGGCATGGTCGAACCACCGATTATCGCGGCTGGCGGCATAGGCGGCCCGCGCTGCTTCGATCGCGGCCTGCGCTTCCAGCGGCTGCTGGTCGAACGGCAGGAAGGAGTGGCGGCGGCCAAAGCTTTCGGAACCGATCGGGCGGAAATGGCCGCTGGCCGAAACCTGCTGCCGGGCGATCCATTCCAGCGTTTCCAGCCCGGCGGCAACGAAATCGGCCTTGCCCAGCACCATGCCGGCTTCGATCAGAGCCTGTGACAGGCGCGGATTATCATACCCCAGCACTGCTTCGAACCATGCCCAGTCCGGGCGGCGCGATCCACCCAACAGGCGGTTGAGAAAGTCTCCGCCCTGTTCCAGCACGGAAACACTGCTTTCGTGTCCCGGATGGGCGCGCAGAACGGCCGCTGCCCCCAGCATGGTGAAAGCGGTGGCACGGGGGGATCCAAGCTCCGCACATTGCCGGTGCGTGGTTTCGTACCAACGCATCGCCCATGCCGACAGGTCCGGATCGCGCGCGCATTCCACCGTCTGGCCCAAGGCCCACAGTGCCCGGCCATTGGAATCTTCCGATCCCTCTTCTTCGCACCAACTGCGGTCGAAACGCATGAAATTGCGGAACACCTTGCGTTCGCGGTTCCATGCATCCTGCACGAAACTGGCATAGCACAGGCTGAACTTGCTGCGTTCCGCCGGCGACAACCCTTCCGCCACGTTCATCAGCATCAGCGCGCGGGCGTTGTCGTCCAGGCAATATCCATGGGCGCGTTCGGGCACGATGCCGATGGAATGCTGCATCATTCCTGTGCCGTCGCTCATAGCGTAAACTCCGGCGAGGCCGGGCGTCGCGGTCAATGGCGCGGGACGGCCAGACGGCGCACTTGCCGCGCGCACCAACCCGGCTGCGCCATCGGCAAACCTTGGCCAGATCGTTTCGCGCCCTTTGGCATAGGCGCGCCGCTGCAGGGCTAGGAGTTCCTCCGGATCGTCCAGCAGGTGGGTTACCGCATCGGCGATTGCCCGCGGCTGGCCCGGTTCGACCAGTTTGCCCGCATCACCATCGAGCAGCTCGATCGCATGCAGGTAAGGCGTCGAGATCACCGCCTTGCCCAGCGCCACCGCATAGCTGAGCGTGCCAGATGTCGACTGCTGCAAATTGGGATAGGGCGTGATGTAGATATCGCAGGCTTCCAACTGGTCGAGCAATTCCTCGGTGTCGAGGAAGCGGTTGTCCCATTCGACGTGGTCAGCGATGCCCAGCTGTTCGATCCGCGCCTGCAACTTGTCGCGGTATGCCTCCCCTTCATGGGCCAGCAGATTGGGGTGGGTCGCGCCCACGATCCGGTACAACACTGCCGGGTGCTTTTCAGCGATTGCCGGCAGCGCTTCAATGACATGCTCCAGGCCCTTGCCCGGTCCGATGAGGCCGAAAGTCATCAGCACGCAACGGTCCGACAGGCCCAGCCGTTCCTTGAAATGGGCGTGCTGGCCGAACGGGCGGTCGGGCGCGCCGTGGGCTATCACTTGCAGGATGCCGGGCGGGGCATCGTGATTGCGTACCAGCAGATCGCGCGAATGGCGGCTCATCACCTGCACGCGGCTCGCGCGGCTGACCAGATGATCGAGGATACGGCGCTGCCGGTCCGACGGGTCGCGCAGCACGGTATGCGGCGTCAGGATCAGCGGAGCGGCGAGCGAGTTGACGAAATCGCACACCATTTCGCCATCCGGCCCGCCGAAAATGCCATATTCGTGCTGCAACCACACGGCATCAACGCCGCTTTCGTTGATCCGCCGCGCCGCAGCGGCATAGGCTTCGGGATCGTCATGCGCGATGGTGCCGGCGATGCCGGTATAGTCGAGAGGCTGGGCGCGATCATCCAGCGCATAGACATCCACCTCCACTTCCGGATGGAACTGGCGCAGCTTGCCCGCGATGTCGCTGGTGAAGGTGGCAATGCCACATTTGCGCGGCAGGAAATTGCCGACCAAGGCGATGCGCAACACCTTGCCTGCCCGGTGCGCGCGCCCGGTAAAGATTGAATGGACAAATGCGCCGCTGTCGATTGCGGCATCTTCGGACAGGATGAGTTCGTCGAGTGCCATGTTGTCGGTCCCAGACTCGCAGATCGCTTCGACGTCCCTCACCCCGCCCGGCAATCAGCTTATATTGCAGTGCAGCATAAACCTCCTGTGTTTGGCAAGAGGTTTCATTGAGCGCGCATCAAGCATTTGAAAGATCGAAATGTTTTCCGCGTTCCGATCCGCCTGCTTTTTGCTGCAGCGCACCAGAGCACCCCTTTGATTGGTCAACTGCCGGTCTACGAGTCGGTTCCGGCCAGTCGCGACGATCCGCCGAAGCGAGCATTTTGACGGGTCGGAACGGGGTGCGGCGCTTACCCCGGTAGGAAAATGTCCTCGATCCGCAGGCCGAACAGCTCCGCAACGCGGAACGCCAGAGGCAGGGACGGGTCGTATTTGCCGGTTTCGATGGCGTTGACGCTTTGGCGCGAAACTTCCAGCTGGTCGGCCAGATCCTGCTGGCTCCATGCACGTTCGGCGCGCAACACGCGCAGGCGGTTGTTCACGATCGGATCCCGCGAAAGCATTTGCCGATTCCCAGCATGATGGCGAAAACCGGGACGCTGGCCCATGCGGGGATGTGCGGCACCAGCCTGAACATTTCCAGAAAGCCCCAGATCGTGCTGACCGCCAGCAGGCCGGCAGTAGCGAACAGCGCCTGCTTTGCGGTGCGAAAGCGCAGGTATTCGTCGGTTTCTTCAAGAATGAGGCATGCCATCGACCAGATCATGGCCAGCACGGCCGCCGCCGGAACCATGGCGACCAGCGCCAGCAGCGGCGGCGCGGGTGCGAAGTGCTTGTAAACGAAAGTCGCGGCCACGAGGCTGATCGTGTAGGCAATCGCGCTCCGCATCATCCTGCTGTTGTAACGCAGCATGGCCGGGCTGGCGCAGCCTGACGCCGCGCTGATGCGCTGGATGGAGCGGAAGAATAGCACCGTCGCCACCACCATCAGGACGACAAACCCAGCTGGGCCAATCCAGCCAAGGTCGAGCCAGCGAATTAACAGTGCGCCGCCAAAGCTGACCACCAAAAAGGCGGCAGTCCGTGGGAGGATGCCTCTTGTCTCCACCGCATCGTCCGGCGCTTCTTCCGGGGCATGATCGACAGCGTTCACGACCGGCGTTCCGTGCGGGCCGCGTTGCAGCGAGTTCGTCCGGTCAAAGTGGTGAAGCCGACGATCGGCAAGGCTAGCGTGAGGGTTACGGCAGATGCATGGTCGATCCACCCCTGCTGCCCGGCCAGTGCTGCGGTGCAGGTGGCGGCGGCCCAGCACAGGGCCTTGTGATGCATGTCCATGATCAAGCTCCCTTGTCTCTATGTAAAGCTGGCTAGACATGAATCGCAATTTTGTCAAGTGTCATTGACATAGTGGCAGCCGCATAGAAAACTCCGCGTGATGCCGCAGTTGGCGGTCAGGCTAGAACGTCTTTTTCACGCCGATGCGGAACTGGCGCGGTTCGACGATGCGGCTGTTGCGCCCTTCGATGCCTTCCGCCGGTTCGCCGGGCAAGCGGGTGACGTAGAAGTAATCGATGTCGTCCTTCTTGCTGTTGAACAGGTTCAGCAGTTCGCCGTAAATCTCGAACCCGGCGATGCTGCGCGGTGTCCAGGCGGCGCGCAGGTTGACCAGCACTGTCTGTTCGCCGCGCTGGGAATTGTCTTCCAGCAATGCGTGCGGGCCAAGGTATCGCAGGCGGGCGGCGGCATTGAAATCGGGGAAGATGGCCGACAGGCCCAGTTCGCCGCTGCTTTCCAGCGCGCCCGGAACGTAATTCTGTCCTTGCGGCAGGCCGACATAGCGCGCCTTCGATCCCGTCCACACCCCGTCCAGCGCCAGCCAGTGGTTGGGTTTGAAAAAGGCAGTGATCTCGTAACCATGGCGGCGGGCCGGGTCGCTCGGTTCGACGGCACCGGAATCGCCGACATAGATCAATTCGCTGGCGATGCTGCTCCACCAATAGACCGAGGTGAGGATCAGGCCGCTGCGTTCGAACCGGAAACCGGTTTCCTTGAAAGTCCCTTCCACCAGCCCCGGTGCCGGGTTGACCGGGTTGGTCACCCCGCGCGCGTCGTTGGAATGGAAGCCCTGTCCGTAGTTGGCATAGAGCGCGATGCCATCCGCGACTTCGTAATTGACGCCGATCTTGGGCGCCACGGCGTGGTCGTTGACCTTGCCGCTCCAGCTGCTTTCGCCGCCCAGCGCGGTGCTGCGGAAGCCATAGGCATCACCGCGCAGCCCGCCGATCACCATCATCCGCTCCACCGGCTTCCACACGGCTTCGGCATAGAGGCCGAGCGAGCGTTCGCTGACGTCGAACGCGCCGACGGTGAAGTTCTTCTGCCCGAGGATCGTCCGGTCGAGCCCGATCGGACCGATCTGGTCCAGCCGCGCTTCCGCCCCCAGCCGCAGCGACAGGCTATCGTTCAGCGTAACGGTCCGTTCGGCGCGGCCGCCGTAGGTCCAGCGCTGGTCGTATTGCCGCAACTGATCGCCGTTGACGGGATCGTCGAGAAAGAACGTGAAATTGCTCAGCAGGCTCCAGTCGTAATGCTGGGCATAGGCACTCAGCCGCCATGCATCCGATTGGTAAGTCAGCGCCATGATCTCGCGCTCTGTCCGTCCGCGCAAGCTGGGATCGAGCGTGCCGTAACGGTCAGCCACGAATGTGCCGACCGCCCGTTCGGGCAGTTGTTCGGTTGGCGCCCAGTCCGCCTTGAACAGCGTGGCGCTGGCGCGCAGCGTGCCATCCCCCAGCGGAACCGTGTACTTGATGTACCCGGAATAGCCTTCGAAGCTTTCGGGCAATTGCCACGGCCCGTCATTCAGCTTGGTCTGCCCGACAACCAGCAGATCGCCGCCGCCAAGCTTGACCGAACCGCCGCCAACGACCCGGCGATACCCGTATTGCCCGGCTTCCATGGCCACGAACGGCGCCATGCGATCCTGAGTGGTGATGGTGCTGCTGCCCACGAAACTGAAATCGCCCGCGTCGGCGCGATAGGGGCCTTTGCGATAATCGACCCGGCGAACGGTTTCGGGGATCAGCCCGTTTACGTCCAGATAGCCTTGCCCGTGGCCGTGGGTGCGGAAATTGAGCGGGACATCGTCCTGGCTGACGGCAAAATCGGTCCCGTGATCGAGGTTGAACCCGCGCAGGAAGAACTGGTTGGCCTTGCCTCCGCCAGAATGCTGGGTGGCGATCAGGCCGGGCGTTGCTTCCAGCAATTCGCCGGGGCGCAGCAGCGGGCGCACTTCGATATCGGCCCCGGCAACCCCTCCTTCGCTGGCTGCGCCGGCTTCGCCGATGCGCTTTTCGCCCCGGCCATAGACGATAATCGTGGTGTCGGCAGGCGGCGTCGTGGCCGCCTTTTTCTCGTCTTCCGCATGGGCGGGCAGGGCGCAGGCGAAAGGCAAAAGGGCGATCGCGGCACGCAGCAGCGGACGGGGCAATTCTGGCGTTTTCCTCATGCCGGGCAGGGGTGTGCAGGCGGCCTGTCCAATCCAAGTTAATTACGGTAATCCCCGGCGTAACAACGACGTTACATCGGGGGTGAGGCGTTTGGCGAAGTGGTTCGGGAAGGCGCGCGCGGGGCAGCGCGAAGGCGGCGAAACGGGCTTCGCGGCGGAAGTCGCACGCCTCAACGCGTCCCGCGTGGCGGGCGAAAGCGGGCGGCTGCGCGACCTGTTCGATTACCTCGTTGCGCGCGGGCCCGATGCGCCTTCGGCCAGCCAGGCCGACATTGCCCACGCCGTGTTCGGACAAGCGGCAACCGAAGGCGACGATGCGACCGTGCGGGTTTATGTCCACCGCCTGCGCAAGCGGCTGGAGGATTTCTATGCCACTGACGCGCAAGGGCGGGCCGATCAGCGGCTTTCGATCCCGGCAGGCGCCTATGCCCTGCGCAGCGCGGCGCAAGTGGTGGACGGTGCGCCGGAACCGGGCCGCCGGGCTTACCGCTGGATGGCGCCGATTGCGCTTGGCTGCACGCTGGCGCTGGTGGCGGCATTCGTGCTGGGGCGTGTGCTGGCCGGCCCAACTGCGCCGCCGGCCAATGCCCTGTGGCAGCCGTTCATCGATTCCGACCGGCCGATCATGGTCGTGGTTGGTGACTATTACATGTTCGGCGAAATCAACGGCTTCCATCCAGACCAGAGCCGCCTGATCCGCGATTTCCGGATCGATTCCCCCACCGATCTGGCCCGCGCGCAGGAGGAGGAACCGGACCGGTACGAAGCGGCGGAGGACGTGGGGCTGACATATCTGCCCTTGTCCAGCGCCTATGCCTTGCGGGCGATCATGCCCGTGCTGACGCAGAACGGGCACCGCGTGGGGCTGATGGCGGCGTCGGAACTGACGGCGGCAACGGCGCGCGATTACAACATCGTCTATGTCGGACTGGTCAGCGGAATGGGCTTGCTGGAGGACGTGACCTTCAGCGGCAGCACCATCAAGGTCGGCGAAACCTACGATGAATTCACCGATGGCAAGACCGGAAAACGCTATGCCAGCGAAGAGGCGCGGCGCGTGGCGAGCCCGGTTTATTACCGTGATTACGGATACTTCGCCCGTTTCCGCGAGCCGGGCGGGGCGTTGGTGGCGGTGATTGCGGGCAACCGCGATACGGGCCTGCGCGGGCTGGCCCCGATGCTGGCGGGGGGGCACCTGCCGGCACAGGTCAGCCGGCTGGCACAAGGCAGCGGCGGGCTGGAAGGGCTGTACCAGATCACCGGCCAGCAGGGTGCCGACCTGTCCGAAAAGCTGCTGGCGGTGCATCCGCGGCGCTGATTTGCGCCCGAATTGCAACGGCATTGCAACGGCACTGCAAACGACGTGAAACGCCGGCGCGTTAGCTTGCCATTCACGCGGCCGATCCTACATTGTCAGCAACCTTCAAGGACTGACTGAATGAGCGAGAATCGCGAGCCCGAAAACGGCGGCAACCCGTGGATGAAAAGCCTGCTGATCTGGGGCGGCATTTTCCTGGCGTTGCTGCTGGTGGTGACGATGTTCTCCAGCCCGCAAGGCGCGGCCGGACAGGGCATGGCCTATTCGGAATTCCGCAACCGCATCGCCGAAGGCAGTGTGGCCGAAGTGCAGATCGCGCCCGACCAGATCAGTGGCAAGCTGAAGAACGGCACCGCTTTCAGCACCGTGCCTATCGCGAACGATACCAGCCTGACCGAACTGATGGACAAGCACGGCGTGAAATATGCCGGCACCGCGCCGGAAAAGGGCAACGTGCTGCTGTATCTGCTGGTGCAATCGCTGCCGTTCCTGCTGATTCTGGGCGTGGCCTTCTTCGCCTTGCGGCAAGTGCAGAAGGGCGGCGGATCGGGCGCGATGGGTTTCGGCAAGTCCAAGGCCAAGCTGCTGACCGAAAAGCAGGGCCGGGTGACGTTTGATGATGTCGCCGGGATCGACGAAGCGCGCGAGGAACTGCAGGAAATCGTCGAATTCCTGCGCGATCCGCAGCGGTTTTCCAAGCTCGGCGGGCAAATCCCCAAGGGCGCGCTGCTGGTCGGTTCGCCCGGCACCGGCAAGACCCTGCTGGCCCGCGCCATCGCGGGTGAGGCGCGGGTGCCGTTCTTCACCATTTCGGGTTCCGACTTTGTGGAAATGTTCGTCGGCGTCGGCGCCAGCCGCGTGCGCGACATGTTCGAACAGGCGAAGAAGAACGCGCCGTGCATCGTCTTCATCGACGAAATCGACGCGGTTGGCCGCCATCGCGGCCACGGCCTTGGCAATTCGAACGACGAACGCGAACAGACGTTGAACCAGTTGCTGGTGGAAATGGACGGGTTCGAGGCGAACGAAGGCATCATCATCATCGCCGCCACCAACCGCCCCGACGTGCTGGACCCCGCGCTGTTGCGTCCGGGCCGGTTCGATCGGCAGGTGGTGGTGCCGATCCCCGATATCGACGGGCGTGAGAAGATCCTGTCGGTCCACATGAAGAAGGTGCCGCTGGCGCCGGACGTGAACCCGCGCACCATCGCGCGCGGCACGCCGGGCTTTTCCGGTGCGGACCTCGCCAATCTGGTCAACGAAGCCGCGCTGCTGGCCGCGCGCCGCAACAAGCGGCTGGTGGCGATGCAGGAATTCGAAGACGCCAAGGACAAGGTGATGATGGGCGCGGAACGCCGCAGCATGGTCATGACCGACGACGAGA
>JBDLVD010000010.1:0-32808 GCA_039804965.1 Pseudomonadota bacterium | reverse complement strand
GGCTTCCGCTTATGTTGGCGACCACTGCAGGAGCAAAACCGGCCGAAGCCAACCGCCCCGCTGCGGTGACCGGGCATATATGGAGACACCCAGATTCGGTCAACGGGTTTTTGCAATTTTGTGACGCTTTCCATTCATGCTGCTGATTTTACACGTAAAATTCAATCATTCCGGGCTTAAGCCCAGCTGGCAGCGACAGAATCAGTGGCCCTTATCCCGGGCTAAACCAAATCTTATCGGCTGCCCGGTATCCCGCAGGCCTGATGCATAGCGCTCCTTTCCCTTCCCCCACTGCGCCGACGGCGAATCCGCGGGTATGCGCCATCGTTCCCGCGTACGGCGTTGCCCACCTGCTGGGCGAGGCACTGGAATCTCTGCTGTCACAGACCATGCATGACTGGGAATGCATCGTTATCGACGATGGCGCCCCGGATGATGTGGCGGCAGCCGTTGCGCCATACCTGCATGATCCGCGCATCCGCTTCATGCCCACCGACAACCGCGGCGTAGGTGGAGCGCGCAATCGGGCCATCGCGGCCAGCCGGGCGACCTTGCTGACACTGCTCGATGCCGATGACATGCTGTGCCCGCGCTATTTCGAAAAGGTGCTGCCTGCGCTTGAAGGCGATCCGCACAACAGGTTGGCAACGCCCAACGCCCGCATCTTCGGGGCGATCGAGCGGGAACGCCATTGCGTGTCGGCCAAGCAAGGTACGGGCGATGGCATACACGGCAGTCTGGCCGATGTGATCGACCGCAGTTTCAACGTCTATATCGGCAGCACCTTCCGCCGCGAGGATTGGGCGGCCATAGACGGTTTCGACGAAACGATGACCCATTGCGAAGACCTGGACTTCTGGGTGAGGCTGATGAGCCTTGGCGGCACGGCCTTCTATATCGATGAAGTGCTGGGCGAATATCGGGTGCGGCCAGGATCGGCATCCGGCGCCCCGGAAAAGATGATCCGGGGCAACCTGCACGTCTATCGCAAGGCCGCCGCCGCACTTGCGGGCCGGCCCGAAGCCGCCGTGGCCGAACGGATGATCCGCCTGACCGAAGCCGATCTGGCGTTCGAACAGGCAATGGTCAGGGTGGCAGCCGGCGACGTGACACAAGGCCTGCCCGCGCTGCGTGTGACCAGCGCCAATGTCAGCGGCCCTATCTGGGCGCTAGCTTTCGCCTTGTGGCGGGTTGCACCGGCGCTCGCCCCGCCGATGATCCGCTGGCGCCGCCGCAACCACGCACGCGGCGGCAGCGATGCGCTGGTACCGCCGATCCACGTCCGCTTGCCCGCTGCGAGCCATACCCGGTGAGCGACGGCATTGCCCATTCCGTGCGCCGTGCCGTCATCTGGCGGTCCGGCAGCCAGATTTTCGCCCAGGTGATGGCCTGGGCAGCGACGCTGGCGGTGGTAAGAATCCTCGGCCCGGCAGATTACGGCCTGTTCGCGATGACACAGGTGGTGCTGGCCTTTCTCAGCTTCCTCAACGGCTATGGCTTTGCCAGTTCGCTGGTGCAGGAAAAGGAAGTCAGCACCCGGCAGATCCGGCAGGCTTTCGGCATCCTGATCCTCGTGAACGGCAGCATCGCCCTGATCCAGCTGGCGATCGCCCCGTTTGCGGCGGCGTGGTATCGGCAGGAGGTCGTGGCCCACCTGCTGCAGGTGCAGACGCTGATCTTCGTCGCCACGCCTTTCATCGCGCTGCCCGAAGTGCTGCTGATCCGCGAACTGGATTTTCGCCGCCCGGCCATCGTCAACATCGTGGCCACGCTTGTTTCATCCACCGTTTCGCTGTCCTGCGCCCTGCTCGGCTGCGGAGTATGGACGCTGGTGTTTGCGCCGCTGGCGTTCTTCTGGTCGCGGGCGATCGGGTTGGTGATCGCAACGCGCTTCTTCATCCTGCCCAGCTTCCGTTTCGACGGGGCCGGCCGGATGGTGAATTACGGACTGATGATGCTGGGCAGCCACTTCTTCTGGACGCTGGTGACCCAGTCGGACGTGTTCATAGCCTCGCGCTCGGTCGATGCCCACCAACTGGGGCTCTATGCCGAAGCGATGTTCCTGACATCGCTGATCACCAGCAAGTTCGTGCCGCCGCTGAACGAGGTTGCTTTTCCCGCTTATGCGCGGATGCAGGACGATCCGGCGCGAATGGCGGCGGCTTTCCTGAAAGCGGTGCGGCTGATCCTGCTGGTCACCTGCCCGCTCTATTTCGGGCTGGCGGTGACGGCACCGGACGTGGTGCAGCTGGTACTGGGCACGAAGTGGGCCGGAATGGCCCCGCTGGTCACGGTGCTGGCATTGGGCATGCCGGCGATGACCTTGCACATTCTGTTTGCCCCCGCCGCCAATGCCGCCGGGCTGCCGCATGTGACGATGCGCGCATCACTGGTGGGCGCGCTGGTGATGCCGCTGGCCTTCATCGTCGGTGTTCGGCACGGCGTGCAGGGGCTGGCATGGGCATGGTTGATGGCTTTCCCGGTGGTGCCTCTGTTCGCGTGGATGCAGTGCCGGGGGCCGATGGAGCTGGACGGACGGGGGATGGCACGGGCCATCCTGCCCGCCTTGGGGGCCGCAGCGGCGATGGCACTGCCGGTTCATGCGCTGGGTCAGGCGATGCACGGATGGAGCGAATGGGGCCGGCTGGCCGCACAAGTCGCGTTCGGCGGATTGCTTTATGCGGCAATACTTTACCTCGTTTCTCGCGCGACACTGGAGGAATTGCTGGGCCTGGTCCTGCACCGACCGGGGCCGCCACAGCCAACAGCGGCATCCTGCTGAACCGCGTTGGTTTTCGCCCGATAAATGTGGTAGGATTGCCTAAGCGGCGCCTCGCCTGCGCCGGAGCCGCGGGGAGAGTGCACATGCACTGCAAGCTGCTTGCAACCGCCCTGCTTCTGCTGACGACCAGCGCGGCCGTTGCGGAAGATGGCGTGTCCCCGGTCCAAGCGACCGATCCGACTGCCGAAACCATCATCCTTGCCAGCGAACGATATCAGCGGCTGACCGTGCCGGTGACCATCGCCGGGCGCGGCCCCTATCGCTTCATGATCGACACCGGCGCGCAGGCGACCGTGCTTTCGCGCGATCTGGCCGATCTGCTGCAACTGGCAGACCGCCGCCCGGCAACGCTGGTAGGCATGGCGAGCACCCGCGCGGCAGAGACCGTGGGCATCGCCGATTTCAAGCTGGGCCGCCGCAGCTTCTATATCCGGACCGCGCCGCTGGTGGAGGCGGCGCATATCGGCGGCGCGGACGGGATTCTGGGGTTGGACAGCTTGCAGGACCAGCGGGTGCTGCTGGATTTCGCCAAGCGGCAGCTGCTGGTGGCCGATGCCGCCGATCTGGGCGGCAACACCGGTTTCGATATCGTGGTGAAGGCCCGGCAGAAGCTGGGCCAGCTGATTATCGCGGATGCGCGGATCGACGGGGTAAAAGTGGCGGTGATCGTGGATACCGGCGCACAAGGCAGCATCGGCAACCCTGCCCTGATGGCCCGGCTGACCCGCGCCCGCACGATTGGCGAAACCAGCATGACAGACGTCAACGGGCAGGAATTGCGCGGACAGGTGCGGCTGGCGCGCGAACTGCAGTTGGACCGCGCCACCCTGCGCAATATCGCATTGCTGTTTGCCGATTCCCCCACCTTCCGCGTGCTGGGGCTGGCCGATCGCCCGGCGATGGTGCTGGGGATGCAGGAACTGCAGCTGTTCCGCCGCGTCGCCATCGATTTCCGCACCCGCCGAGTACTGTTCGAAATGCCCCACGATGCGCCGGCAGCATCGCCTTATCCCGACGGGCACTTTGGCATCTGATAGCAATTGCTGATTGCCGGATCGGCCGGGCCACCCCACTTTGGGCCGCATGAAGCCCGATGAAAACGCGACAGCGGAAGCGATGAACCTGGCCGGCTGGCCCAGCCTGCGCCGCTTCCTTCCCTATCTCTGGCCGAAGGGCCGGCCCGAACTGCGCTGGCGCATCGCTGGCGCGGCGGTGTTCGTGCTGATCGCGAAGGTTGTCGTGCTGACGCTGCCCTTTGCCTATGCCGGCGCGGTCGACGCCATGGCCAAGCGCGGCAATGAAGCCCCGAATCAGGCAATGTGGGCGGCGATGGCATTGGTGATCGCCTATGCCGCAGGCCGGTTTGCCACGGTGCTGTTCGACAATGTGCGCAACATCATCTTCGAACGCGTGGGGCAGGATGCCGTCCGCCACCTGACGCAGGATGTGTTTGCCCGGCTGCATCGCCTGTCGCTGCGGTTCCACCTGTCGCGCCGCACGGGTGAAGTGACCAAGGTGGTGGAACGCGGCACCAAATCCATCAATTCGATGGTCTATTTCCTGCTGTTCAACATCATGCCGACCTTTGTCGAACTGCTGGTGGTGGCGGCGATCTTCTACACCAAGTTCGGGTGGGAAATGGTGGCCGCAACGGCGCTGACCGTCGTCACCTATATCTGGCTGACGCGGGTCATCACCGAATGGCGGACCAAGCTGCGCGCGCAGATGAACGATCTGGATGGGCTGGCGCTGGCCCGCGCGGTGGATTCGCTGCTCAATTACGAAACGGTCAAATACTTCGGCGCGGAAAAGCGCGAGGTCGACCGCTATGGCTCTGCCGCCAGCGCCTATGCCGATGCCGCAGTCAAAAGCGAAAACTCGCTCGGCCTGCTGAACATCGCGCAGGCCATCATCATGAACCTGATGATGGGCGCGGCCATGGCGTGGACCGTGTGGGGGTGGAGCACCGGGCGATTTTCCGTGGGCGATCTCGTGCTGGTGAACACCTATCTGATGCAGCTGGTCCGCCCGTTGGACATGCTCGGCTGGGTTTATCGCACGATCCGGCAGGGGCTGATCGACATGGCGCACATGTTCCGCCTGATCGATACCTCGATGGAAGTGCAGGACAGCCCCGGCGCGCCCGCCCTGATCGTGCGCCAGCCGACCGTGGTGTTCGACAACGTGGTGTTCGGGTACGACGCCGATCGGGAAATCCTCCACGGCCTCAGCTTCGAAGTTGCCGCCGGATCGCACGTGGCCGTGGTCGGCCCGTCTGGCGCGGGCAAAAGCACGATCGGGCGGCTGCTGTTCCGTTTCTACGATCCGTGGTCCGGCCGCATCCTGATCGATGGTCAGGATATCAGCACGGTGACGCAGGAAAGCCTGCGCCGGATGATCGGGATCGTCCCGCAGGACAGCGTGCTGTTCAACGACACCATTGGCTATAACGTTGCCTATGGCCGCGAGGGCGCCTCGCAGGACGAAGTTGAAAAGGCCGCACGCGATGCGGCGATTTTGCCGTTCATCCGCAAGTTGCCGCAGGGGTTCGAAACCGAAGTGGGCGAACGCGGGCTGAAACTTTCGGGTGGGGAAAAGCAGCGCGTGGCGATCGCCCGCACGCTGCTGAAGAACCCGCCAATCCTGCTGCTGGACGAAGCCACCAGCGCACTGGACACGCGGACGGAGCAGGAAATTTTGCAGACGCTGCGGCGCATTTCCGAAAACCGCACCACCATCGCCATTGCCCACCGGCTTTCCACCATTGCCGATGCCGATTTGATCTGTGTCATTCAGGACGGCAAATTGTTCGAGCAAGGTACGCATGGGCAATTGCTGCGCCACGATGGGCTTTACGCCGATATGTGGACCCGGCAGCTGGCCGAAGACGCGGAACTGGAAGAAGCCGCGGAATAATCTTTGCGGGAAGGGTCGGGGTAATGAAGAAGATCGGGATGATCGGCGCGGCAGTGCTGTTGGCCGCAGCAGTGGCAGGCGCGGCGGCCGCGTCAGACGACACGTTGTTCCTGCGCAGCGCGATGAAGGATCGCGTCAATCCCGCCATCTTCGGCATCTGGGACATCACCAACAACGCCATGGACGACAATGGCGGCATCGATGCCAAGCTGATGAATGCCGACAAATGGGCCATCGTCGAAGCCCGTGCGCGCGATCTGGCGCAAGCCAGCCGGGCGCTGGCATCGGCCACCACCATCCGCGCCAATGCACCGGGGGATGAGAAGGTGGATGCCGGCGCCGTGCCGATGTCCGCGATCCAAGGCTATCTGGATGCCAATCCGGCCGCGTTCCGCGCCTTGGCCACCACACAGGCCGAACACGCCGAAAAACTGGCTGCCGCAGCCAAGGCGCACGATGCCGCCGCGGCGGGCGAACTGGTCGCCGGGCTGGATGGCGTGTGCGAAAGCTGCCACTCGCGCTTCTGGTATCCGGACCAGTAAGCGCCGCCTCCCGGCGTCAATTCACAGGCAGGCTTACCCCGCTGCGCCGTATCCCGGCCAGACCACCGCCTGCGCCAGATAGCCGCAGCCTTCGACCGGGTTCCACGTGATCGACGGCGAACCATGCAGCTGCCAGCCTTCTTCCAGCGCCTTGGCCACGCGTTCGCAAAAGGCGTGGTCATCCTTGCCGGTCAGGCAGCGATAGATCAGGCGGCCATCGGGTGGGCCATCGGGTGGGCCATCCGGGTTGCTGGTGGTCATGGATCTGGTGGTCCTTACAGGATGTATTTGCTGAGATCGGTGTTGCCGGCCAGCACGGCCAGCCGTTCGCCCACGTAAGCCGCATCGATGGTCACGGTTTCGCCGTGGCGGTCCTCGGCTTCGAAGCTGATTTCTTCCAGCAGCTTTTCCATCACCGTCTGCAACCGTCGTGCGCCGATGTTTTCGACGCTTTCGTTCACTTGCGCGGCGATGCGGGCAATTTCGCGGATCGCTTCGGGGGTGATGTCCAGCGTCACCTGCTCGGTCCCCAGCAACGCGCGATATTGCTGCACCAGATTGGCGCGGGTGTCGGACAGGATGGCGACGAAGTCTTCTTCCGTCAGCCCCTTCAGTTCCACCCGGATCGGCAAGCGGCCCTGCAGTTCGGGCAGCATGTCGCTGGGCTTGGCCACATGGAAAGCGCCGCTGGCGATGAACAGCACGTGATCGGTCTTCATCGGCCCATACTTGGTGGCCACCGTGGTGCCTTCGATCAGCGGCAGCAGATCGCGCTGCACCCCTTCGCGGCTGACGGAACCGCCGCGCACATCGGAAACGGCGATCTTGTCGATTTCATCGAGGAACACGATGCCGTTGGTTTCGGCATTGGCCAGCGCAACGCGGGCAACATCGTCCTGATCCATGCGCTTTTCGGATTCTTCTTCCACCAGCTTGTCCCACGCGTCGGGGACTTTCAGCTTGCGCCGTTTCAGGTTCTGCTTGCCGAACGCCTTGCCCATCATGTCGGACAGGTTGATCATGCCGACACCGCCGCCCATGCCGGGGATATCCATCGGCATCGACGGCGCGTCTTCCACCTCGATTTCGACTTCGACCTCGTTCATCGCATCCTGCACGATGCGCTGGCGGAAACTTTCGCGCGTGGCTTCGGATGCGTTATCGCCCACCAGCGCCGTCAGCAAACGGTCCATCGCGGCCTTGCCGGCGGCATCGCGCACGGCTTCGCGGCGGCGGTCCTTTTCCAGCCGGATCGCTTCTTCGGCCAGATCGCGGGCGATCTGTTCCACGTCGCGCCCGACATAGCCGACTTCGGTGAACTTGGTTGCTTCCACTTTCACGAACGGGGCTTCGGCCAGCTTCGCCAGCCGGCGGCTGATCTCGGTCTTGCCGCAGCCCGTCGGCCCGATCATCAGGATGTTCTTCGGCGTCACCTCGTCGCGCAGTTCGGCGGGCAGGCGTTGCCGCCGCCAGCGGTTGCGCAGCGCCACGGCCACGGCGCGCTTGGCTTCGGCTTGCCCGATGATGTGTTCATCCAGCGCGGCGACGATCGCCTTGGGGGTCAGTTTATCGGTCATGGGGATCCGGGATCAGATGGTTTCGACCGTCACGCGGTCGTTGGTGAAGACGCAGACTTCGGCTGCCACGGCCATGGCCCGGCGCGCGATGCGTTCAGCGTCCTCTTCGTAATCGTCGAGCGCCTTGGCCGCCGACAGGGCATAGTTCCCGCCCGATCCGATCGCGGCGATCTGCGCGCCCGGTCCGCCTTCGGGTTCCAGCACGTCGCCATTGCCGGTCAACACCAGCAGCACGTCCTTGTCCGCCACGATCATCAGGGCTTCGAGATTGCGGAGATACTTGTCCGTGCGCCAGTCCTTGGCCAGTTCCACCGCCGCGCGCAGCAGTTGGCCGGAATGCTGTTCCAGCTTCTTTTCCAGCCGTTCGAACAAGGTGAAGGCATCGGCGGTGGCACCGGCGAACCCGCCGATGACGGACCCGTCCTTGCCCAGCCGCCGCACCTTGCGCGCGTTGGGCTTCATCACCGTGTTGCCCATGGAAACCTGACCATCGCCGGCGATGACGGTCCTGCCGCCTTTCTTCACGCCGATGATGGTGGTGCCGTGCCACTGGATCAGGCCGTGGCTTGCCCTGCTATCGTCCATGGCGGGGATATGGTGGAGCAGCGCCCGCCGTTCAACCCGCCCGGTTCAGGCATTTGGCAGAGGTTTGTTTACTGCCCGCCGCCCGCGCCGTTATCGCCACCAGCGCCGCCCGCGCCAGCCGCACCGACCTGGCCGATGTTGCCGAACAGATCCTGCAGGAAGCTGCGTTCACGGCCAAGAGTGGGAGTTTCAGAGCCGTTGGGGTGGAGATAGGCCACCTGATCCACGCCCAGCCGTTCCGCCGCCGTCACCTTGCCGGCCGCGTCGAAATGCACGGCCAGCACGGTCTGCTGCGTGGCACGCGGGGTGGTGAACGGCTTCTGCCCGGTGGTGGTGGAAATGTAATACCACACCTTGTCGCCATATTCGCTGGTCAGGCTGGGCCGGCCCAGCGTGGCTTCCACCGACTGGCGGTTGTCCAGCCCCGGCTGCACTGCGGCAACAAGGCTTTCATCCGCGATGAAGCCGCGGTGGCTGACGATGGAGGTGCAGCCCGAAGCCAGCCCGGTGGTGACCAGAGCCGCGCCGAGGATCGCGCCGATGCGTACCATGCCTGCCATTCCTCGACTTCTCCGCCACTCGGCCTATATCGGCCATGTTCCGGCGCAGGCCTTACGGGCTGGCGCGCCACCACGCAACTCATTGGGCCATCAACAGGTGGACCCACATGGGGATTGCCGATGGGGCCGGTGCATTGAACCGCGGGTTAACGCATGATCGAACAAGAGGCGAAGGCACCATGTCCCTGCTGAACCGGATCCTTGGCACCGGGCGCGATCCGCGCGAAGCATTGCGCCCGCTGTGGCACCGCACGGTGGAACTGTCGCGCGCACCCCATTGGTATGCGCATGGTCAGGTAGCCGACACGGTGCCGGGCCGGTTCGACATGATCACCCTGATCCTGTGTCTGGTGATCCTGCGGCTGGAAGGTGAACCCGATACGCCCAAGCCGATCGCCCTGCTGATCGAACTGTTCGTGGACGATATGGACGGCCAGCTGCGCGAAAGCGGCGTGGGCGATCTGGTCGTGGGCAAACGCGTGGGCAAGCTGGTATCCGTGCTGGGCGGACGGCTGGGTGCCTTGCGCAAGGCACTGCCCGCCGATGGCGATGCCGAACTGATCGCCGCGCTGGAACGCAACGTGACGCTGGTCGAAGGCGTATCGCCCGCGCCGCTCGCCACTGCGGTGCGCGCGCTGCAGCAGCAACTCGCGGCCCTGTCCGTCGCGGACGTGCTGGCGGGGAAACTCGCGGGGAAACTGGCATGACCGAAGAAGCCGAACTGTCCCGCGTCATCGACCGCCGCCAGATTCTGGCCAAGCCGGTGGAAATCGTGGCGACCCCGGCCGAATGCGCCGCTTTGGCCGACCGGTTCGGAATCGTCAGGATCGAGCGGCTGGACGCCGTGGTGCACCTGACGGTCAACGGCCCAGACGTCGAAGCGAAGGGCCGCCTCCACGCCGATATCGTGCAAAGCTGCGCAATTTCCGGCGATGACCTGTCGGTTCAGATCGATACCCCGCTGGCCGTCCGCTTCGTGCCCGATCAGGTGATCGAGGTGGAGGAACTGGAACTGACCGGGGATGAGCTGGACGACATCCCCTATACCGGCACCACGTTCGATCTGGGCGAAGCCGTGGCCCAGACACTGGCGCTGTCCATCGATCCTTACGCCACCGGCCCCGATGCCGACCGTGTCCGGCGCGAAAAGGGCCTGCTGGACGAAGCATCAAGTGGCCCCTTCGCCGCGCTCGCCGCGTTGAAGAAAGACTGAACGGCTTCGTTTCCGGCACCGGGGATCACGGCCTTGAGCCGCATTCTCACACCCGCATCCCGCACATAAAAATGGCCTTGCAGGTTTCCCCGCAAGGCCATTCGATATCGTGATGCAGGACCAGGCTTAGAACGGGATATCGTCATCCAGATCGTCGCCGAAGCCACCGCCGGAATTGCCGCCGCCGGAACCGCCACTGGTCTGGCCCCAATCTCCGCCGCTGCTGCTGCCGCCGCGTGAACCGCCACCGCCGGAACCGCCGCCCCAATCACCGCCGCCGCTGCTGCGCTGGCCGCCGCCACCGCCTTGGCCACCACCCGGTGCGCCATCCAGCATGGTCAGCACGCCGCCGATGCCGCCCACGGAAATTTCCGTGGTGTAACGATCGTTGCCGCTGGCATCCTGCCACTTGCGCGTACGCAGCTGGCCTTCGATGTAGACCTTGGAACCCTTGCGGAGGAACCGTTCGGCAACGCCTACCAGCCCATCGGACTGCAGCACCACCGAATGCCATTCGGTGCGTTCCTTGCGTTCACCGGTGGCCTTGTCTTTCCACTGTTCGCTGGTGGCGATGCGCAGGTTCGCGATGCGGCCACCGTTCTGGAACGACTTCACTTCCGGGTCTTGCCCCAGATTGCCTACCAATATGACCTTGTTGACGCTGCCGGCCATCGAATCGCACCCTTTGATTGCTTATGCCGTGGCCTAGCCACAGCCGGGCACGGGTGCCAAGGGCCGCGGCAGCTTTCTTGTGAACTGGATCAACCCAGCCCGAATGCCACCGCGATCCAGTAGGTCAGCCCCGCGAACACATAAGCCAGCGCGAACAGGTAGCCGAGCATGAACAGCGGCCATTTCCAGCCGTTGGTTTCGCGCCGCGCGACGGCGATGGTCGACAAACATTGCGGCGCAAAGACGAACCACGCGAGGAAAGCGAGCGCGGTAGCAAGACTCCAGCTGGCATGCAGTTGCGGGGCAAGGCCGGCTGCCGCGTCTTCATCGTTATCGGCATTGACCGCATAAGTGGTGGCAAGCGATGAAACGGCCACTTCACGTGCGGCCATCGCCGGGATCAGCGCCAGCGCGATTTCGCGGTTGAAGCCGATCGGTTTGACCACAACGGCCAGCCCGCTGGAAATCTTGCCTGCCATGCTGGCTTCCACCTGGCTTTCGCCCGGCCCGGCCTTGGGGAAGCTGAGCAGGAGCCACAGCACCACGGTCACGGTGAAGATGATCGTGCCGGCGCGGCGCAGGAACACCCACGCGCGTTGCCACAGGCCGATCGCCAGATCGCGCAAGGGTGGCCACTGGTATCGCGGCAATTCCATGATGAAGCCCGATGCCGCGCCCTTGGTGGCCGTGCGCCGCAGCACCAGCGCCGCCGCCATCGCGCCGACAATGCCGGTGACATAAAGGCCGAACAGCACCAGCCCCTGCAACCCGATGCCAGGGCCGACGCTGGTCTTGGGAATGAAGGCGCCGATGATCACGGCGTAGACCGGCAGGCGGGCCGAACAGGTCATCAGCGGGGCGATCAGGATCGTGGTCAGCCGGTCTTTCGGATCGGCGATGGCGCGGGTGGCCATGATGCCGGGGATCGCGCAGGCAAAGCTGGACAAAAGCGGGATGAAGCTGCGCCCCGAAAGGCCGACCATCGCCATCATCCGGTCCATGATGAAAGCCGCACGGGCCATGTAACCGGATTGTTCCATCACCAGAATGAAGGCGAACAGGATCACGATCTGCGGCAGGAACACCACCACCGATCCGACGCCGGACAGCACCCCCTGGGTCAACATGTCGCGCAGGAAACCTGCCGGCAGGATGTTCGTGGCCAGATCGATCAGCGCGGCGACGCCCGCATCCAGCGCATCGGCAAACGGCGTGGCCCAGGCGAACACCGCCTGAAAGATAACGAACAGCAACGCGAACAGGATCGGCGGCCCCAGCCACGGGTGCAGCAGCACGCGGTCCAGCCGGGCGTGCAGCCGGCGCGTGCTGGTTTCGGCCAGAATGGCACCCTGCGCGATGGTGTGCGCCGCCAGCCGCCGTTCCGGCAGCGTCAGGTGCGGGCGCGGATGGGCAGCGGGATCGACCGTGACAGTGGTTTCCGCGGCGGCGATGGCGGCCACCAGTTCGTCAATCCCCCGGCGGCGCACGGCAACGGTGGGGATCACCGGCACGCCCAGCGCGGCGGACAGCGCATCGGGGTCCAGCGTCAGCCCATCGCGCTGCGCCATGTCGACCATGTTCAGCGCCACCACCACCGGGCGGCCCAGTTCGATCAGTTCCTGCGCGAAGACCAGATGCTGTTCCAGATTGGCGGCATCCAGCACGATCACCAGCACTTCGGGCTTCGCCTCGCCCGGAAATTCACCGAAGATCACCCGCCGGGTAACTTCTTCGTCCGGGCTGCTGGCATCCAGCGCATAGCTGCCCGGCAGATCGGTCAGCTCCACCGGTTCACCCGATGGCAGCACCAGCCGCCCGGCTTTGCGTTCAACCGTGACGCCGGGGTAATTGGCGATCTTCTGCCGCGCGCCGGTCAGCGCGTTGAACAGCGCGCTTTTGCCGGCGTTGGGGTTGCCGACCAGCGCGGCGGTGCGCAGCCGGGTCACAACGGGGTGACCTGCATCGCGCGGGCATGGCTGCGGCGCAGGGCCACGGTGGTGCGGCCGATCACGATGGCCAGCGGATCCCGCCCGGCCAGGATGCCGCGATGGGCCACGTGGATGCGGGTGCCGCGATCGATCCCCAGCGCCCGCAAACGCTTGGCTTCTTCCGGGGCGAGCACGTCCCAGTCCACCGCGGTGATTTCCGCGCGGGTTTCCAAAGGCAGGGTGTCGAGTGTCATCGGGATCATCGGTTGATCGGCTTGCCCCAATGTCGCGCTAATTGCAACTGGTTCGCATTAGAAGTCAGCGCGCGGGATAGCGCAGACGGCCAAGGAAGCGCGCCATGTCGAAATGTTCCCGCGGTTGCAACAGCCGCGCCTTGGCCTTTTCGAACTGCATGATCCCTTCGATCCGGCGGGCAAGAAAGGCGCGGGTTTCGGCCTTGCCATCGCTGTCATCGCCCATGAACACGGCCAGCGTGGCGGTATAGATCCCGGCCAGCGTCGCCCGCTTGGTGTAATGGTTGTAATCGGTGGCCACATCGCCCGCCAGCCGCCACATCGCATCGGCGCTGCGCCAGCTGATCTTCGTGGTCCGCAACAGGTTCTGCGGCAGGGATTGCACCGCCCACGCCCGGCGCAGCGATTCTTCCATCCCCGCCACCGAATCGATCCGGAAGGTGATCAGGGCGGTGATCCTGTCGCGCACTTTCATGCCGGCCAGCAGATCGCCCGCAAAGTGCCGCTGCATCGCATCGTCGATGGATGCGATCCACGCATCGATCATGTCCATCGCGCCGCCCGGAAAGGCCAGCCGTGCAACCGCCGGATCAAGCCCGGCCATGGCTGCGGCTTGCGCCAACGCCTCGTCGCTCCAGCCGTCGAACGCAGCGGAACGCGCCAGTTCGGGGGCAAGCTGCAACCGCAGATCGGCCAGGGTGCGGGTATCGTCAGCCATCAGTTGGGGCCGTAAACCTTGGCCGCAGGCTTGGCCGCCACGGGTTGCACGCGCGCCAGTTCGGCCTGAACCGAACCACCGGCCAGCGCGGCATAATCGCGCGCGCTGCGGCCGGAATTGTCGGCCCGGTCAGGCTTGGCCCCTGCCGCCAGCAGGATGCGCATCATCCCGATGTTTCTGGCATGGACCGCATAGATCAGCGGCGTTTCGCCTTCGCCATTGGGTTCGTCCACGCGCGCCTTGGCCGCCACCAACGAAGCCATTCCTTCCGCCCAGCCCAGTTGCACCGCCAGCATCAGCGGCGTGACGCCGGCGTTGTCGGCAAGATTGGGATTGGCCTTCAGTTGCAGCAGCAGATCGACCCACGCCTGATCCCGCCGCGCCACCGCGATGTGCAGCCCGGTGCGGCCATTGGTGACATCGCGCGCATTGACCACGGTGGAACCGGGCTTCGTCGCCATGTCGATCGCTTCGTTCCGTTCGCGCTTTTCGACTTTCTGCAGGAACTTGTAGCCTTCGGAATAGCCCTGTGCCGCGGCCGGCACGGAAAATGCCAGCGCCACGGCGGCACCGATTGCCCCGATCCGGTTGAAGATGGCAGACGGCACGTGATACCTCCCTGAACGATTGCCCGAACGACAACCCTTGCCGCCCGCGCGTTAGCAGAGCATGAACCCGCTTGCCATGACCAACCCTATGATCCGGCGGCCCGTGCTACGCGCAATCGCCGCTGCCGCCCTCAGCCTTTCGATCGCCGCCTGCAATTCCGCCCCAGCCGACCCGCCGCCGCTGGCCGGCGCAGCCATCGGCGGGCCGTTCGAACTGACCGATGCCCATGGCAAGACCGTGCGATGGAGCGATTTCGACGGCAAGTATCGGATCGTCTATTTCGGTTACACCTACTGCCCCGATGTCTGCCCGCTGGACGCGCAGCACATGATGCAGGGGTACAACGCCTTTGCCGCCGATCACGCTGATCTTGCCGCACAGATCGTGCCGATGTTCATCACCGTGGACCCGGAACGCGATACACCCAAGGTGATCGGCGAATTCACCAGCGCCTTTTCCGACAAGCTGCTGGGGCTGACCGGAACCCCGGCGCAGATCGCCGCGGCCGCCAAGGCCTTTGCCGTTTACTACAACAAGGGCCCGGTCAACGCCGAAGGCGGATACCTGATGGACCATAGCCGCGCGGCATTCCTGATGGGCCGCAAGGGCGAACCGATCGCCACCCTGCCGGTGGATCAGGATGGCAAGGCGGTGGCAGCGGAACTGGCGAAATGGGTGAATTGAGAGACGCCTTCTGGGAACTTCCGCTGGAAGATCTCGACCGCGCCGAATGGGAAGCCCTGTGCGACGGGTGCGGGCGATGCTGCCTGCACAAGCTGGAAGATGACGAAACCGGCGAAATCCACGAAACCAACGTGGCGTGCAAACTGCTCGACACCCGCACCGCCCGGTGCAGCGATTATCGCAACCGTCGCGCCCTTGTGCCAGATTGTTTGCGCCTGACGCCGAAGCTGGTCGCGCAGGTCAGCTGGCTGCCGGCCAGTTGCGCCTATCGCCGCCGCGCCGATGGGCAGCCCCTGCCGCACTGGCATTATCTGCTGACCGGCAGCCATGAAGCCATGCACAAGGCTCGCGCCAGCGTGGTCGGCAAGGCGATCAGCGAAACCGTGGCGGGGCCGCTGGAACATCATATCGTGGACTGGCTGGACCTGTGATCGACTGGTTGCTCCGTTCGCGGCAGGAACCGGGCATCACCCTTGGCGGACGTCTGGTGCCGCTGGCCATCCGCCGCCACGCTCGCGCCACGCGGCTGACCATGCGGCTGGCGCCCGATGGCAGCGAAGTGCGCATCACCATGCCGCGCTGGAGCAGGACGCAGGATGCGCTGGCCTTTGCCGAATCGCGGGCCGACTGGCTGGAAAGCCAGCTGGTGGCCCTGCCCGCCGCCACCCCGCCCACGCCCGGTGGCACCCTCGCCTATCGCGGTGAGGCGCTGGGGATCGCATGGGCGGCGGATCACCCGCGCCACCCCCGGCTGGACGATGGCGAAGTGGTGCTGGGTGGCCCGACAGAAACGGTGCAGCCCCGCCTGCGCCGCTGGCTGGAAGCAGAAGCATTGCGGCTGCTGACCGGTGATCTGGCCGATTACTGCGCCCGTGCCGGCTTGCCAGTGCCCGAACTTCGGCTGTCACGCGCCCGGCGGCGGTGGGGCAGTTGTTCGGGCAAGGGGCAGATACGCATCAACTGGCGGCTGGTGCAGGCCCCCGACGCTGTGCGCCGATCGGTGGTGGCGCACGAAGTCGCGCACCTGACCCATTTCGACCATTCGCCCGCATTCCACGCCCATCTGGCGCAGTTGTTCGATCACGATCTGGCCGACGCCGATCGCTGGCTGAAACGCGAAGGGCGCAGCCTTTACGCCGCGTTCGGCTGACACTGCACAGACGCGCAGCGCCCATGCGTGGTTACAGGGCTGGCATGTCCACCCGCCAGCGCCTATCTGTCGCGCATGAGAGGTTACATCCGCCATATTTCCCCCGGCAGCGCCGTCAGCGAAATGGCCACGCTGTGGCGGGAAAACCCGTTCCGCTGGCGGGTGCTGGCGGTATCCATCGCGCTGACCGGCATCATCTTCTACGCCTTTGTGCCCAAGAGCCAGCTGGCCGAACCGCGCAAGCCGCTGGTCACGTGGATCACCACTTTCGATCCCAACCGCACGCGGGCGCAGATCATCGAATCCAACCGCCAGAACCAGCTGCGGCAGGATTACATCAAGGCGCTGGAACAAAAGCGCACCGAACTGCGCAAGCAGCTTTACCGCGAACTGGGCCGCGCCACGTTCCTCGATGTCGATGCGATGGAAGCGCAGCTGGCGCGCGAAGAAGCGGCAGACAAGAAAGCCAAGGTGGGCAAGCAGGCCGGAACCAACAATCAGGCAAGCCCCGGGAAGCAGCAGACCGCAGGTGAGCGTTAAGGACGACGCCCGCTGGATGGCCGCCGCCGCCGCCCTGGCGGAACGCGGCCGGCCGCTGAGCCGCCCCAACCCGGCGGTCGGCGCCATCGTGGTCCACGATGGCGTGGTCGTGGGCCGTGGCTGGACGCAAGCCGGCGGCCGCCCCCATGCCGAAGCCATGGCGCTGGCGCAGGCCGGCAAGGCCGCCCACGGCGCCACGCTCTACGTCACGCTGGAACCCTGCGCCCATGACAGCGCGCGCGGCCCAAGCTGCGCCAGCCTTGTTGCCGCGTCCGGGTTGAGCCGGGTCGCCTGCGGCGTGCAGGATCCCGATCCGCGCACCGCCGGGGCGGGACTGGCCGCAATCCGCGCCGCCGGTATCGAAGCCGGATGCGCCGACGATCCCCTTTGCCGCGAAAGTCTGGCCGGATACCTGATCCAGCGCACCGCGGGGCGCCCGCAGGTGACGTTGAAACTGGCCCTGTCGCTCGATGGCTGCATCGCGCTGGCATCGGGTGAAAGCCAGTGGATCACCGGCGATCAGGCCCGCGCCCATACCCATCGCGAACGTGCCCGCGCCGATGCCATTCTGGTCGGCGGCGGCACCGTGCGCGCCGATGCCCCCCGGCTGGACGTACGCCTGCCGGGGCTGGCCAATCGCAGCCCCCGGCGCATGGTGCTGACGCGCGGGGCCGCGCCCGATGGGTGGGAGGCACTGGCATCCCCCACCGCGATCAGCGCCTTGGCCGATGTGCAATACCTGTTCGTCGAAGGCGGCGCGGCCACGGCGGCGGCGTTCCTGCGCGCCGATCTGGTTGACCGGCTGCTGCTCTATCGCGCACCGATCCTGCTGGGTGGCGGCATGCCTGCGCTGGGCGACATCGGCCTGACTGCTCTGGCCAATGCACATGGCCGCTGGCAGATGCAAGACACGCGCGCGCTGGGCGCGGACAGGCTCGAAATCTTCGTTCGGACACGCTAGGGCACCGCAATGTTTACCGGCATCGTCACCGCCATCGGCACCATCCGCAGCATCGAACAGCGCGGCGATCTGCGCGTTGTGATCGCCTGCCCGTTCGACCCCGCGAAGATCGCCATCGGCGCGTCCATCGCCTGTTCGGGCGTCTGCCTGACCGTGGTGGAACGCGGCGGCACGGCGGGGGACGCATGGTTCGCGGTCGACGTATCCGCCGAAACGATCGCATGCACGGCAGCGGGCCAATGGACGCAAGGCCGCGCGATCAATCTGGAACCGTCGCTGCGCCTTGGCGATGAACTGGGCGGCCACATCGTGACCGGCCACGTCGATGCGGTGGGCCATCTGGCGGATTGGCAGCCCGAAGGCGGATCGACCCGGCTGACAATCGCCGCGCCTGCCGCACTGGCCCCGTTCATCGCGGCCAAGGGATCGATCACGGTCGACGGCGTGTCGCTGACGGTCAATTCGGTGCAGGATCAACCGGACGGCAGCACGCAGTTCGGCCTCAACATCATCCCGCATACCGCCGAAGCGACCACGCTGGGCGGGCTGGCGCAAGGGGCGGAAGTGAACCTGGAAATCGATACCGTCGCCCGGTATCTGCAGCGGCTGGAAAGCCTGCGGCGTTAAATCACCGCGCCAGCGGCCCGCGGGCAAAGCTGTCGCGCGTTATTTCGAAAATCACGTGTTCGGTCATCACGCCCGCCCGCAGGGTGCTGTGCGTTTCCCCCGTCAACCGTCCGCCGATATTGGCCATCGCGCGGCGTGAAATCAGGTTGTCCGCGCCCACGCTGAACACCACGCGTTCCACATGGCGCAGCGCGTGGGCCAGCATCAGCTGTTTGAATTCGGCGTTATAGCCAAGGCCCCAGTACGGGCGATCGAGGAACGACCAGCCGATTTCCACCTGCCCGCCTGTGCCGTCCGGCGCGACGGGAATGTGGTTCTGGAAGCGGGACGATCCGATCAGCGCGCCGCTGGCCTTGTCCACCACCACCAGCGCGCCGCGCTGCGCCAGCGCATCGTCAAAAAAGGCGCGGAACACGGGTTCCTGCCACCGGTCATGCGCCGGGTGCATCGCCCAGATCTGTCGATCCTGCGCGATTCCCCACAAGCCGTTCCAGTCCCGCCCGCGCAACGGGCGCAACCACAGCCGTTCCCCGTCGAGGACCGGCTGGCGATCCATGGATCAGGCCGAAACGGCGGCGAGTGCGGAAACGAACTTGGGCAGGTTCGCCATGGTCAACCCGGCCACGTTGATGCGGCCCGAACCGGCCATGTAGATGCCGTGATCGTCGCGCAGGGCCTGGATCTGGTCCTTGTTCAGCGGCAGCATGGCGAACATGCCATACTGGCGGCCATAGGGCACCAGATCGATCGCCCCCGCCGTGCCGGCCTGCGCCAGCGCGGCGCGCACCTGCCCGATGCGGGTACGCATGTCGGTCAGTTCGGCCTGCCACTGCGCTGCGGTGGCAGCGTCTTCCAGCACCAGCCGCACCGCCGCCGCACCGTGATCGGGCGGCATCGACCATGCAGCACGCGCCAGCGCGTGGCCGTTGGACAGGATGCGGGTGGTCGTCGCCTCGTCCGCAGACTGCACGTAAAGCGCGCCAACGCGGTCACGATAGAGGCCGAAATTCTTGTCGCAGCTGTAGGCCACCAGCGCTTCCGGACGCGATTCGATGACTTTCAGCATCCCTGCGCCATCGGCATCCCAACCTTCGCCCAGCCCCTGATAGGCAAGATCGATGATCGGCAGAACCGCGCTGCCAGCCAAAACGGCGGCGATCTCGTCCCACTGGGCGGGGGTGTAATCGATGCCGGTCGGGTTGTGGCAGCAGCCGTGCAGCAGCACCGCATCGCCTTCGCCCGCAGTCGCCAGTGCCGCCTTCAGCGCACCAAGATTGGCGCTGCCATCGGCACCGGCATGGTCGAAGCTGACCAGTTCGATGCCCAGATCAGCCATGATCTGCGCGTGGTTGGGCCAGCTGGGCACGCCCATCAGCACGCGGCGGATGCCGCACTTCTTGGCCAGCGCCAGCGCCAGACGCACCGCGCCGGTGCCGCCCGGGGTCTGCATCCCTTCGATCCGCCCGCCGCGCGTTGGATCGTTCTTGCCGAAGATGTAAGGCATCAGCGCATGGACGAAGCCCATGTCGCCTTCCGGGCCGAGGTAGGCCTTGGAATCCTGTTCCGCCACCAGCTTGCGTTCGGCCGCCTTGATCGCGGCGAACACCGGGGTCGCGCCTGAATTGGTGCGATAGACGCCCACGCCAAGGTCGATCTTGTCCGCGCGGGTATCCGCGTCATAGAGCTTGATCAGGGCGAGCAGCGCGTCAGCGGGCTGTTGTTCGAGTTTGTCCAGCATGGCCGCGCTATTGCCGCCACTGGCGCGCGCAGGCAACCCCTCAAAAGCCCATGCCCGCGCCGCACAGTGCAGCAGCGGGCAAACTGTGTCAGAACGGCAACCAGCGCTGCTTCTTGGAAAACTTCATGTAGCCCGCGTTTACGCCCAGCCGCAGCCCGGCGCCCACCCGGATCGGGATCAGCACCACATTGCCCCGGCGCATGTAACTGGCGTTGAAACCGCCCAGCAGATAGGCCTGCCCTTCGCCTGCCGGATAGCGTTCGAACAGTTCCTCGGTATCGTAGAGGTTGTAGACCAGCACGAAAGTGTTGCCGACATTGCCACCCGCATCCAACCCGATCGACGGGCCGGTCCAGTAGACGGGCCGCTGGCCCTCCACCTTGTGATACAGTGTGCCCGAGCCGTAGCGAACGCCGAAGAACAACGCGCCGCCGCCTTCGCGCCCGACGATATAGCCATTCGGCTCGCCCTGCTTCTTCAGGATGTCCTCGATCATCCGGGCCAGCCCTTCGGCGCCCTTGCCGAACACACCTTCCGCTGCGCCGATCAGATCATCGTGCTTGTAAGTATCGCCCTGCCCCGCGGCGAGCGCGGGTTGGGCCGATGCCTGACTGGCCGCGACCGAAGGCGATGGGCTGGTCACCACCGGCGGCGCGTCCGCCGCTTCCAGCGACGGCGCCGGATCCGACTGCACCGGTTGAGCCGTAACCACGGGCTGCGCTGCCGACTGGGCGACAGGCTCGGCCGCGGGCTGAGGGAGCGATTCCGGCGGCAGGTCTGTCGCACGGTCCTGATAGGTAGGCGCGGCAGCGGGCGGCGTTGCCAGATCGGCATCGATCGCCGCGTTGGGATCGATCTTCTGCACGCCCTGCGCCAGCAACGGAACGGGCGCCGCCACTACAGCCAGCGCGGCCAGCATCAACCGCAAATGGCGGCGGCTATGTTCGGCGATCCGCAACAGCATGGCCCTATCCTTCAGGTGGGAATTTTCGAATATGCCCACTGAATCCCCTGCGCATGAAGCGGCAATGAATGCGCGGCAGGGCGAGTCCCATTTGCGACCAGCCGAAACCGTCCATTACCTTGAAATGGGTAATTTTACCCGACCGCAAAGAGAATTCTCGCACGCCCCTTGATGCCCCCAGACCCTGCGGCTATAGCGCCGCCTCGCTGCTGCGATCCGGAGACGTGGGTGAGTGGCTGAAACCAACGGTTTGCTAAACCGTCGTACTGGTAAATCCGGTACCGAGAGTTCGAATCTCTCCGTCTCCGCCACCTTCATACAATAACGCCGATACGGCTTGGCGCTCGCACGCGAGGCTACACGGTATATGCGCAGGGTCGGCGCAGCGGTTCGCTGCGCCGACCCTGCCGCGCGTGTCATCAATGCGCCGTCTGGCCGCCGTCGATCACGAAGGTCGCGCCGTTCACGAAGCTGGCGGCATCCGAACACAGGTGCAGCACCGTGCCGGCGATTTCTTCCGGTTGGGCGCAGCGGCCCGATACGTTGTGCTGGAAGAACATGTCGGTGAATTCGCTGCTGTCGGCCCAGTGCTGCGTCATCGGGGTGACGACAAAACCGGGGGCCACCGCGTTCACGCGGATGTTGTGGCGGGCATATTCCACCGCCGCGCCTTTGGTCAGCCCGATCACGGCGTGCTTCATCGCGCAATAAGCGGCCATGTTGGGATCGGCGATCAGCCCGCCGACGCTGGCGGTGTTGACGATCGCGCCGCCGCCCACGGTCAGGAAATGGCGAATCTGCGCCTGCACGCTGTACCAGACACCCTTGAAATCGACATCGATGGCGGCGTTCAAGTCCTCATCGGGGACTTCATGAATCGGCAGCTGCGGCGGCAGGATGCCGGCGTTGTTGAACGCCACGTCCATCCCGCCGAACCGCTTCACGCAGCCGGCCACCAGCGCACGCACCTGATCGCCCTTGGTTACGTCGGTCGGCGTGAAGTCAGCCTCGCCGCCGAACTGCTTGATGATGGCGACGGTTTCTTCGGCGCGGGGATCGATATCGCCGATCATGACCCGTGCGCCAGCTTCAGCAAAGGCCTTGGCCGTGGCCCGACCGATGCCGGTGGCACCGCCGGTGATGAGTGCGGTCTTGCCTTCGAAGCTGCGATTTATTCCTGCCATTTCGGCTCTTCCCCCATGATCACGCGTGATGAATTGCCGAGCAGGAAATCGCCCAGCGTATCGATTGCATCCGGAAATTCCGCCTGCACCTTGCGGCGCAGATCGGCGGAATCCTTCGCCGTGGCCGACAGTGTCAGCCAGCGGTCGATATATTTGCGGCTGAAGGCGATGCCGCTCGCATCGTCGGGCAGACCCGGCTTGGCATGGCCGGCCACCACGATCAGCGGCTGCAGCGCGGTAAGCTGATCCAGTGCCTTGCCCCAGCCCGCGATCTCCGCGCGGTCATGTTCGCCCAGCCACAGGTACATCTGGTTGTAGACCAGATCCCCCGGACACAGCGCCTTGATCGACGGTGCCCAAAGGGCAGTCGCGTGCAGGTGATCGCCCTGCATCGGGCCGATCACTTTCAGTTCGCGCCCTTCCAGCAGGATGGTGTCGCCTTCCAGCGCGGCTGGCGCAGTGGGCGAAACCGGGCCGTTGGCCGCCAGCATCGGGCCCCACCGCTTGACCTTCAGGGGCAGCGATTTCCAGATGTCCGCCACCACCACCGGGTGCGCCACGATCTTCACATCGGGGAAAGCCTGGCGGATCACCTCCATGGCGAAGAAATGGTCCGGGTGATCGTGGGTGACAAAGACGTGCGTCAGGTGCTTGCCGCTGTCGAGCACCATGGCGACCACCCGGTGCGCATCGGCCATGGTGAAAGGCGCATCCACCAGCACGGCATCGTGCGCGCCCTTGATCAGGGCGAAATTGGCGTTGAGCGATCCAGCGCCGCTGCGCAGCACTTCCACTTCCAGCGGCTTCTGTTCCTGCGCTGCTGCCGGGATGGCAAGACTGGCAGCCAGCGCCGCCAGCGCAGGCATCACAAACCGGAACAGACGATTGCGGGGCATGGGTTCTCTGCTTTCAGGCGGGAATGATGCGGGCGGGAAGGCTGCGGAACGCGCGGGAAACGTTGTTGAGCGCACGGACCGGTTCGCCGGTCAGTTCGATGCGCGTGGCGACCTTGGCCAGCGCAGTGAACACGGCCACCAATTCCATCCGCGCCAGACCCTGCCCGGCACACCCGTGCGGGCCATGGCCAAAGCCGAGGTTGGCCTTTTCGCGCCGGTCGATGTGGAAGGCGTCCGGATCGGTGAATTGGCGCTCGTCACGGTTGGCGCTGGCATAGGATACGATCACCCGTGCCCCGGCGGGGATCAACGTGCCGTCAGACAGGGTGGTTTCGCGGGCGCAAACGCGACTGAAATTCTGCAAAGGCGTTTCCCAGCGCACGATCTCGTTCGCGGCTGACAGCGCCAGCGACGGATCGGCGCGCAGCTTGTCCCATTCACCCGGATTGCGCGCGAACAGATAGATACCGGCGGCCATCGCGCTGATCGTGGTTTCGAAGGCAGCCACGATATAACCGGCCAGCATCCCGATGGCCGTATCGCGGGTGATCACGCCTTGGTGCGATGCACCGATCAGCTGGGCGGCAAAACCCCCTTCGATAACCCGGTTGTTGTCATAGATTTCGGTAATCAGCGCCATCATCTCGCCGAGCTGGCCCAGCCCTGCACGCATCCGGGCGTTATCCGGCCCGGCAGCGTTCCACGATCCTTCCGCCAGTTGCAGCAGCCGCGGGCGCACATCCATCGGCCAGCCGACAAGGTCCATCACCACGCCCACCGGCAGATCGTGGGCAAAGTCGGCCACCCCGTCGAACGTGCCCATCGCCGCCAGCCTGTCGGCCAGTGCCTGCGCGCGCGCGTCGATGGTGTCCGCCAATGGCTTCAGCGCCACCGGTCCCAGCACGTCGGTCATCACCTTGCGGCGCTGGGTATGGATCGGCGGATCCTGACAGATCAGCGCCTCATCCCACGCCTGGTTGATGATCGGATTGAGCCCGATCCCCTGCGCGCTGGAGAAACCCTGCCAATCGTTCAGCGCCGTGCGGACATCCTTGAACCGCCCGATGAACCACGCCTCTCCGGCAGGCAGCCACACGCCAGCCCCGGCATCGCGCAGCGTGCGATAGGTGGGATAGGGATCGGCCAGCACCGCGTCTGACCAAAGGTCAATGGCAGACACGGTGCCGGGCGTCACGATCAGGCGATCCCCTGCTTGCCGGGGGCAAGGATGTGGTTGGGATCAAGCGCCTGTTTCAGCAAGGCGTTGATGTCGCGGTTGGTCTGGCCATACTGGTCTGCCACCAGATCCATCGTCGAAACCGCAGAACGATAGGCTGCCCAGCCCTGTTCACCGAAGCGGGTGATCATTTCGTTCATGCACTTTTCGGCGCGGGCGGCACTGTCGTTGTCAGCCGTGTCGAACATCAGGAAGATAATGTGGTGCAGTTCGCGCCCGCCGACGACATAAGCCGGCGCATAGTCGAAGCCCCACTTGTTCATGATTTCGGTCGCAAGGGCGGTTTGCCCGGCGGTTTCGCTGCCCTTGGCAGGCGCCACCGGGGCAAAGGCGATCGCGCCGCCATTGGGGCCCCACCAACGCACCAGCCCCTTTTCTTCCAGCGACAGCCCACCGCGCATCAGCGTCCGGTGATGTTCGAAGTACGGGTTGCCGCCCATTTCCTTCTCGGTCAGCACTTCGCCGCCGATGGCTTCAAAGGCGCCGCGCAGGATCGGTTCGGTCGCAGCGATCGTCTCGTTCGTGCCGTACAGCGCGAAATAGACGTTCCACATGCCCAGATCGTTCTTCTTGGCCGCAGCCTTCAGCACGTCCAGCGGGATCGGCTTGGCTTCGTTCCACAGGTCTGCCCGGCGGTTGAACATGGCCAGCTGATACTGCGCGCCCATGATCATCACCGCGTTGGGGATCAGGTTGTTCATGCGGAACGGGCGCACGGTATTGGTGATCTTCGCCACGTCGCCCACTTCCGGGAAGCGGACCATGAACGGCTTGTAGACCGGCGGGCGCGGCATCAGCCACATCCCCAGTTTCACCACCACACCGAAGTTCGACTGGGTGAACAGGCCATCCAGATAAGGGCCGTAACCCCATTTGAACGCCTGCCAGGTGTTTCCCTTCTCGATACTGCCCATGCCGGTGCGCAGCACCGAACCGTCGGCCAGCACCACTTCCATGCCGCACTGCATGAAGAAGTGATCGCCGTAGGGTGTATAGCCGACACCGCGTTCCAGCGTATTGCCGGTCATCGACACGATCGGGCCGACAGTGGGCACGTCGATCCAGTACGGCAGGTTGTGTTCGTCGATGTAGTTCTGGATTTCCTGATAGGTCACGCCCGGTTCAACCAGAATGGTGCCCAGTTCGGCATCGAAATCCAGGATGCGGTTCATCCGCTTCAGATCGAGGATCATCTGGCCGCTGCTGGCCGGCGTGGCCATGCCATAACCCATGTTGTGCCCGGTAGAGACCGGCCACAGCGGCAGCTTGTACTTGTTGGCGACCTTCAGGATCGCCTGCACTTCTTCCACCGAACCCGGTGCAACCGCGCCGCTGGGCACGTGTTCGCCGCGCAGATCGGGGATTTCGATCTTGCGATACGAAAGCGTGCTTTCCTCGTCCGCGAACACCCAGTCGTTGCCGACGATTGCGCGCAGTTCACCCAGTGCAGCAGCGAAGGCGTCGCGCGCCATTTCGGCTGGCATCATCCGGGCATTGGCCAGCGGCGACATCGCCGCCGCGCCGATCACGGCCGAACCGACGGCCCCTGCGCGCAGCATGTCGCGCCGCGAAAATCCACCGCCGCTCATTTGCCGTGCTCCTTCGGGTCGGCGCTGGAGGTGGACACCCACTTCGCCAGCGCGGCCAGTTCCTGATTGGTGATTTCGGTAGGCTTGAAAGCCGGCATCGCGCCGTTGCCGCGACGCACGAGGTATTCGACCGTGGCGGCATCCAGCTTGCGGCCGCGGATCAGCGGGGCGACATTATGGCCGTGGCAATATCCGCACACCTGCCGGTACACCACTTCGGGCGCGCGCGGCGTCGTTTCGTAAGTGGCTTTCGCCATCGCCTGCCATGCGGGGACGATCATCCCCCCAGCCAGCGCAGCAGCGCCCAAGGCAAGCTTTGCCCGCTGCGAAAACAGCCGTGCCATAAACATCCTCTCCCATCGCGGCGCCCCTTAAAATGGACGCTTCGTCAATTTCGACCTTATCGGGTTAAAATTGGCAACGAGTCAATTCCAAAAGATGCAGGCAGGATCAGGCAGGCGTTTACGCTGAGTGCCCGGTCTGATCGGATGCGGCCGGATCGGCGGTGACCAGCGGCGGCAATGGCAGATGAGCGATGTGGCGCGCTTCGTCGTAAGGCACGCCCAGCGCGTGCAGGATGTATCCCGCCACGGCTTCGGGATAATCGGCAGGCACCGTTTCGCGCACCAGCGAACCCATCGCCGCCAGCGTGGTGCCCAGCAGAATGTCGCGGCCCAGCACGCTCGACACGACGGGGAAAACCCCGTCCACAATCCCTTCACTGACAGTCCGTTCGGCCTGCCGATAGGTTTCTGCACCGAAAATCTGGCCCGACGCGCTCATGTTCAGCATCGACCAGCCCCAGCGCCGATCGTTGCGGGCGCGGTGGAGATAGAAGCGCACCGCCATCGACGCACGCATCCGTGCATCGGCCAGCGGGGCGATCGTGCTAGTCACGGAAGTAAGGAAATCGTGGGTGACTTCGCGGGTCAGCGCCTCGCGCAGTTCCACCATGCCCACGAAATGGTTGTAGAAAGTGGCACGGGTGATGCCCGCTTCTTCCACCACATCTTCGATCCGGGCGAACAGCCCGGTTTCCTCGCCAAAGATTTCGAACGCGGCGGCGATGATCCGGGCGCGGGTGCGCAAGCGGCGGTCACGGCCGATTTCGGCGCGGCGTTTGAGGTCAACCTGCTTGCGTTGTTCGGGCATGGGCGATCACGATATGCGGCAGCCGCGCCCGATGTCCATGCGCGGCGCGGCGCTTTACCCGGTTACCACCCCGGCCGCCGCACTGGCGGGCACGCTCGCAGGGACACTGGCGATTGCGGCAAAATAGCTTTGCACCATCGCGTTGTTTGCCCGGTCCCACGTGAACAGCCCGCTGCGGATCCGCGCGGCCTGCCCGTGGGCAGCGCGCAGGGCGGAATTGGTCAGGTATTGCTGCAAGGCGCGGGCATAGGCATCGATATCGTCGGCAGGAACGGTCATCCCGGTCTCGCCGTGCTTGACGATGGTGTTGTTGCCGGGCGCGTCCGCCGCGACGACCGGCAGGCCACAAGCCATCGCTTCCAGAGAGATGTTGCTGAACGCCTCTGTCACCGAAGGATTGAGCAGCACATCGGCTGACGCCAGCGCGCGGCCGAGGTCTTCGCCATGCTGGAAGCCGACGAACACCGTATCCGGGCCGAGTTCGGCAGCGAAATGATCGCGCGCCGGGCCATCGCCGATGATCAGCGTGCGAAACGGGATGCCTGTGGCGCGCAGCCGCTGGATCGCCTGTGCGAAATGGCCGAGCCCCTTTTCCAGCACCAGCCGGCCGAGAAAGGCCACGACCAGTTCCTTATCGCCGATCCCGTGTGAGCGGCGCCATGCCATGTCGCGGCGGGCGGGGGTGAAGATCGAAGCGTCGACCCCACGTGACCACACGCCGATGCCCTGCCCCATACCCTGCGCTTCCATCGTCTGCGCAGCAGCTTCGCAAGGGGCGACGATCCGTTCGCAGGCGCGATAGAACTTGCGCAACCGCGCCAGAACCACGCCTTCAATGAAGCCGAGGCCATAGTATCGCGGATAGGATTCAAACCGCGTGTGCATCGCCGCCACCGCCGGCACATTCATCCGCCGGGCCAGCGCCAGCGCGCTCTTGCCGTGGAAGAACGGCAGCGAAATGTGGAACACGTTGGGTGCAAAAGCTGCGATATCGTCCTGCGTGCTGCGCGGAAGGTGCAGGCAGATCCGGTATTCCTTGCGCCCGAGCGGTAGCGGCAGAGACGGAATGCTGACCAGATCGCCCGCCGGTTCGAACGCCGGATTGTCGCAGGTCGGGGAATAGACCCGCACCGTGGCGCCGTGCGCGATCAGGTATCGCACCAGTTCGTTCTGCGCGCGGTTGGCCCCATCGCGCACGCAATTGTAATTGCCGCTGACAAAGGCGATCCGCAGCGCCGACAGATCAGGCGATTGCCCCATTTGCGCACCGTCGAGCAGCTGCTGCGCCACCGTTTCCGGGCTGTGCGTCGCGGTTGCGTTCATTGTGCAGGCACCTTTTCCACGGGAACCGTCGCTGATGGCACTGGCGAAGGCACTGTCTCGGGCGCTGTCGCCGGCGGGGCGGCATGCTTCGAAGGAGCGGGCTTCACCTTCCATTCGAAATCGGGATCGTCCACGTTTGGCCCCTTGCCGCGCAGGTAATCGATTTCGGCCTGACGCCGCGTCAGGTAATAATCGCGCACGGCAGCATATGGGTTTTCGCTCTGTTCGCGCAGACGGCGCAGATCTTCGTCGAAGTTGACCCGTTCATCCAGCGCGTTGAGCGTGCCCTTGGCCAGCGCCACCGACGGATCGCGGAACGGCGCCGGCAGCACCGCCGGCAGGATCAGCAGATCGAACGGCCGCGCGACCAGATCGCGCACCGTGGTGGAACCGATTATCGGCAGATAAAGGAACGGCCCCGGCCCGACCCCGTAATATCCCAAGGTATCGGCAAGCCCGTTGGACCGCCGCGGCAGGTTGAACGGACGCTTCTTCGCAACGTCCATAACCCCGCCAATCCCCAGCGTGGTGTTGATTGCGAACCGGCCCACCGTGCGGACGGCCTTCAGCGGCTTCAGTTGCAGAAGGAAGTTCACGAACACGATCGGTTCGTCGAGGTTGTTGAGCAGGTTGTGCAGCCCCTGCCGCAACGGCAGCGGCACCGCATGGGCATAGGTTGTCGCGATCGGGGCAATCACCGCCCCGTCCACGGCCTGCGCCACGGCATAGGTCTGTTCGTTGATCACCGCCACCGGATCGCCCGGAACGCGCTGACGGCCAGTCACCACGATATCCGCGCCGGTTGCTTCGGGCGGCAGATCGGCAGCGGGCGGTGTGGCGGCAACGCCGACAGATGCGTCAACCGCAGGGACCGGGCTTGCGGCAACAGACGCCTCCGCCGGAACCGGCACGGGCGCATCTGCAGGGACGGTTTCAGGCGATGCCGACGTAACCGCCTGTTCCGCCACGGCGGGCGCGCTGTCCGCCGGGGGCGTGACAGCCACTTCGGCAGCAGGAAGCGGCGCAAGGGCCAGCGCCAGAAATTCAATGATCACGCTTATCCCGCCTCTTCAACCGCAAACCAATCCAGGACGCCGCCGATGGCCAATTTCCTCAGGTGCACAGCGCATCGCGCGTTGCTTCGCACGCGTGGCGGGCGGCTCATGACTGAAAGGCTCATAAACGCAGCGCGCCCGTGCCTCGCCGTCGCGGCCCCGATAGGCCCGACGGGCGGCAAATGTCCATCACGTCGTGAGAGGCGTATCACCTGCGGGACAGATGTGGCTTATTCGCAGCACTTCAGGCGGCAAAGGTCCGTCGCGGCACGGCAGCGCAGGGCGCATGGTCGCGGGCATGTTCTATCACCAGCACCTCCAACCGCGCATCTTCGATCGGTTCTGCAAATTCCAGCCCCGCGCAGGGTCCGCGCGACCAGGCGATGAAGGCGAGCATCGGCTTGCAGCCGGGCAGCGAGAGTGAAACCGCTTCGTCTTCCTCCAGCCCCGTGATCCCTTCGATGCGGGCGCCGCCGCAGGTCAGATCTTTCAGCATCACCGTCGATCGCATTGCCCGGTGGGTGAAATGGGCAAGCATTTCCACTTGCCGCCGTTCTTCCCGGCGCCGCGGAATGCTGGCCAAATCGCAATTTTCCGAAACATTCACACTCGATCCCCCGTTAACCATATCAAGCAGAACGGCGCGGAACTGCGAAGTTTCAGGGGTGCGTCGGGCGGCAAATGCGTAACTTTTTGGAACTAGCGCAAGACGCTTCGCTTGAACGCAGCGAGATTGAACCCGCTTCTGCACCATGGTAGGCGCCCGTCGATGGCTTATTGCGATACATGCACTGTCCGGAACCGCGCGATCTGCGCGGCGCTCGACGCCGGTGAAATCCAGACATTGAGCACGATTGGCCGGCGCCGAACGCTGGAGGCGGGCGAACCGCTGATCTGGGAAGGTGACGATTCCGTGCTGGTCGCCAACGTCATCGAAGGCGTGCTGAAGCTTTCGACCGGCACCGAAGACGGCCGCGAACAGATCGTCGGCGTGGTCTATCCGGCGGATTTCATCGGCCGCCCGTTCGGTGCGACCACGCGCCATTCGGTCACCGCGCTGACGGACGCGCGCGTCTGCGTGTTCTCACGTTCAGACTTCGACGGGTTCGCGTCCGAACATCCCAAGCTTGAACACAAACTGCTCGAACGCACGCTGGCTGAACTGGACCGCACCCGGCGCTGGATGTTGCTGCTCGGCCGCAAGAGCGCCGAGGAAAAGGTCGCCACCTTCCTGCTCGACATGTCGGAACGGCTGGTCGAACCCGGTTGCGAACAGGCCGGCAGCGGCAAGCCGCTGGACACTTTCGAACTGCCCTTTTCCCGGCAGCAGGTGGGGGATATTCTGGGCCTGACGATTGAAACCGTCAGCCGCCAGATGACCAAGCTCAAGCGCGATGGCATCATCGACCTGCCGACACGCCGCGCAGTCACGGTCCGCAACCGCGCGGCGTTGCAGGCCCTGGCCGACTGAAGGTTCGGTTCAGCCGGCCAAGGTCACGCGGCTCAGAACTTGAAACCGACGCCCGCGCTCAGCACCAGCGGATCGAGCTTGTGGTGCGTCAGCAGCACTTCGGTGCCGCCAGCATCGTAGAAGTGCGCGTCCGGACGGATCAGGTACTTCTTCGCGTCCAGCGAAAGCGACATCGTGGCATTCACCGGCACGTCCACGCCCGCCTGCACCGCAGCGCCCAGCGTATCGTCGATATGGACGTGGGTCGCACCCAGTGCGGACGTGGCGCCCGCGCCCGCCTGATCCTTCAGGAAGATGAAGTAGCTGGGGCCCGCGCCGATATAGGGGCGGATACCGCCCGGTGCGCCGAAGTGATACTTCAGCGTGAAAGTGGCAGGAACGATCAACACCTTGTCAGCCAGCACGGCGCCATTCAGCGCACTAGGGGCATTCGCGCTGACGTGGTGCGCGGTGGTGCAGCAGATCGTTTCGATCGACACGTTCGGAGTGGCGAAATATTCGATCGCCAGCGTCGGCACGTAATTGTCGTTCGCTTCGGTCTGGACGCCAAGGCCGGCAACCGTCGTGGCCAGCGTGCCGCCGTCGATCGACTTGACCTTGCCATCGGGCAGGACCGCGGTGGCCAGCACCTTGACCTGCACCGTGCCGGCTTCCTGCGCCAGGACCGGCTGGGAAAGGGCGGTAGCGGCGGTGAACAGCGCCAATGCGAGTGCTTTACGCATCTTTTGTCTCCACGCCGCTAAGGTTGCCCCGTGCAACCTCCCTTATTTGCGGCGTCGCCGCGAAATGCTACTGACCGCTACGATCGGGCATTGATGCAGCGCAAAATCGCGCATCGAAATTTCAACGCAGCGCAACATTCAATTTGACTGCGATCAATGTGGCGAAGCGGGCGTCGCACCAGTGCGGACCCGGACAGAAGGGACGCCGAATCATGGAAGCAGTGGTATCGCGCGCAGGGCTATGGATGGTCCTGCTGTTGCTTGCCGTCGTCGGAATCGCGATGGCGCAGGACACCGGTTTCGCCATCCACATGGGGATCGCGGCGATTGCCGCCGGTATCTGCCTGTGGGTGACGATTTCGCAGCAGGATTACGGGGCGATGGCCAAGGGCCTGATCCGCACCCCCGACGCTTCGAAATACGATGACGATCCCATTCGCTGGGGCGTGATCGCAACGGTGTTCTGGGGCATGGCCGGCTTCCTGGCCGGGCTGTTCATTGCATCGCAGCTGGCATGGCCGGCGTTGAACTTCGAACCCTGGTTCAATTTCGGCCGCCTGCGCCCGCTCCATACGTCCGCAGTTATCTTCGCCTTCGGCGGCAATGCCCTGATCGCAACCAGCTTCTACGTCGTGCAGCGCACCTGCCGCGCGCGACTGGCTTTCCCTTCGCTCGCCCGGTTCGTCTTCTGGGGGTATCAGCTGTTCATCGTGCTGGCCGCGACCGGCTATCTGTTCGGCATCACCCAGTCGAAGGAATATGCAGAGCCTGAATGGTACGTCGACTGGTGGCTGACGATCGTGTGGGTCGCCTATCTGGCGGTGTTCGTCGGCACGATCATCAAGCGGTCGGAACCGCATATCTATGTCGCCAACTGGTTCTATCTCGCCTTCATCATCACCGTGGCGATGCTGCACATCGTCAACAACCTCGACATTCCGGTCAGCTTCGTGGGATCGAAGAGCTATCCGGTGTTCGGCGGCGTGCAGGGTGCGCTGGTGCAGTGGTGGTATGGCCACAACGCGGTCGGCTTCTTCCTGACTGCCGGCTTCCTGGCGATGATGTACTACTTCGTGCCGAAGCAGGCCGAACGCCCGATCTACAGCTATCGCCTGTCGATCATCCACTTCTGGGCGCTGATCTTCCTGTACATCTGGGC
>JBDLVD010000009.1:0-32829 GCA_039804965.1 Pseudomonadota bacterium | reverse complement strand
CACCGGCAGCGAAATCGGCTGGCCCAGAACGGCCAGTGCGATCAGCCCGCCGAACGGGGCGAGCGAAAGCGACCCCATGTTCACCAGCGGCGAGATCAGGCGACGGTACAGCAGCACCAGCACCGAGAACACCAGCGCAATGCCCGCGCCCAGCGCCACGACAAAGTTGTTCATCAGATCCTGCTGCCATTCGTCCGCGCCCACCGGGGTGTTGGTGACCCCTTCGGGCAGATGGACCATGATAGGCAGCTTCTGGATCGCGGACTTCACATCGCCGCTGGCAACGCCGGGGGCGATATCCGCAGAAACGAAGATGCGGCGGTTCTGATTGTGCCGCTGGATGCTGGTCGGCCCCATGCCGAAACTGATTTCCGCCACGCGTTCCAGCGGCACAGAGCCGCCAGTGGTGGTGGGCACGGGCAGGTTGCGGATGTTGGAGAAATCGCGCCGTGCGCCTTCGGCCAGCCGCACGCGGATCGGCACCTGCCGGTCCGACAGCGAGAACTTTGCCGCGTTCTGATCGATATCACCCATGGTGGCGATACGGATCGCCTGGCTCAGCGCCTGCGTGGTGACGCCCAGGCTGGAGGCCAGATCCTCGCGCGGGCGGATCAGCAGTTCGGGGCGCTGAAGATCCAGTTCGACACGCGGGGCAACCGCCCCGTTGACGCCCTTCATCTGGTCCACCAGCGTGTTGGCGGCGTGGTTCAGCCGCACCGGATCGGAACCGGACAGCATGATCGAAATCGCGCGCCCGCTGCTGCCGCCACTGCCACCGCCCTGCTGGTCACGGAAATTGACCCGCGCATCCGGGAACCGTTGCAGCACAGGGGCCAGTTCGCGTTCGAATTCAAGGCTGGTGCGGGCACGATCCGGGCGGAACACCAGACGCACTGCGCCGCTGCCTTCGCGGGCGATGCCCAGCGCCAGCACCACTTCGGGTTCCTGCTGCATCCGCTTGGCAATCGCATCGACGACATCTTCTGTCTGTTGCAGCGTGGTGCCGGGAACCATGGCCACCGCAATCTGCGAAAAGTCGCTGTCGTTCGGCGGGAAGAACTGCTTCGAAATGGTCGCGCCCAGCACGCCCGTCAGCAGCAACGCCGTAACGCCGACGCCAATCATCCATACGCGATGATCGTGGAAGAAGGCGGCGATGTAGCTTGTGCGACGGGTAAAGCCGTTCGCTTCGCGGCCCATGGTCCACATCACCACCAGCCCGACGAGGAAGGTGACGATCATGCCCACGATGTAGCCACCGATGAACCGCATGATCATGCCGAACACCGGCAAGCCGGCCGCAGCCGCTTCGCCGGCGGCGGGTGACTGCGACTTGATGGCCGCAAACACTGCCCACGCAATGCCCAGCAGCAGGCCCAGCACATGGTTGGGCAGTTGCGAGGGTACGCGGTACATCGCGCGCAATTCGCGCGAACGGGTCGCGTCGATCGTCCAGCGCAGGACGGACATGTACCGGTCCATCAGCGGGCCTTCGCCGTGGCTGGCGTGGCCTTTCGCCTTGAGGAAATAGGCCGCGACCATCGGCGTGATCATGCGCGCCACGGCCAGCGACATCAGCACGGACACCACCACGGTCAGGCCGAAGTTCTTGAAGAACTGGCCCGAAACGCCCGGCATCAGGCCCACCGGCAGGAACACCGCGACAATGGAGAACGTGGTTGCCACCACCGCAAGGCCGATTTCGTCCGCCGCGTCGATCGATGCCTGATAGGCGCTCTTGCCCATCCGCATGTGCCTGACGATGTTCTCGATTTCCACGATGGCATCGTCGACCAGCACACCTGCGACCAGCCCGAGGGCGAGCAACGACAGGGTGTTGAGGGTGAAGCCCAGCTGGTCCATGAACCAGAACGTGGGAATGGCCGACAGCGGGATTGCCAGCGCGGCGATGACTGTCGCGCGCCAATCACGCAGGAACAGGAACACCACGATCACCGCCAGCACGGCGCCTTCGACCATCGAGGCCATCGAGGTTTCGTACTGCGCCTTGGTATAGTCGACTTCGGTGAACAGCCGGGTGAACTTGACCCCCGGGTTTTCCTTTTCGATCTTCTGCAAGGCCGCGATCGCGCCATCATAGACGCTGACATCGGATTCCCCGCGCGCGCGGCTGATGGAGAAGGTGACGACCTGCTTGCCGTTGATCTTGGCGAGCGATCGCAGTTCACCGTAACTGTCGCTGACCTTGGCGATATCGGCCAGTTTCACCGTGCGGCCGCCACCCACAGCGACCTGCGTCTGCGACAATTCATAGGCGGTGCGGGCATTGCCCAGCACGCGCACCGACTGGCGCGATCCGGCGATTTCCGCCTGCCCGCCGGCCGCATTGACGTTGACCGCCCGCAGCGCGGCATTGACCTGGCTGGCAGTGACGCCGGTGGCCTGCATCTTGGCCGGATCGAGGATCACGAGAATTTCACGATCCACGCCGCCGTTGCGATCAACCGTGGCGAGGCCGTCCACCGTGAGCAGCCGCTTGGTGATGGTATCGTCGATGAACCAGCTGAGCTGTTCGATCGTCATGTCCTGCGCCTGCACGCCGAAGAACACGATCGGCTGCGAGCTGGTCTGCTGTTTGGATACGCGCGGTTCCAGGATGCCATCGGGCAGTTCGCCGCGAATCTGGTCGACCTGGCTTTTCACTTCGTTGACGGCTTCGGCGATATCGGTGCCGAGCGCGAATTCGATCTGGGTATTCGAACTGCCTTCGCTGGCGGTGGAATTGATGTTTTCCACCCCGTCCAGCGTCTGCACCGCAGCTTCCACGCGCTGGGTGATCTGGTTTTCGATCTCGCTCGGCGCGGCGCCGGGTTGCGAGATCTGCACGATCACCATCGGGAATTCGATGTCCGGCTGATCCTGGATATCCATCTGGGAAAAGCTCATGATCCCGGCGATCATGAGCCCGAGGAAGGCCAGCATCGGGACGATCGGATTGCGGATCGACCAAGCTGATATGTTGCGGAAACTCATGTCCGGGTGCCGATCACTTCGCCGCGGGGCCAGAAGCCGTAGCCGGCGCGGGGGCCGAAACGGGTTTCACCTTTTCACCTTCGGTCAGGAAGCCGCCTGCGCGCACCACCACCCGTTCGCTGCCGGTCAGGCCCGACGCGATGGTGATGCCCTTGTCGCTGACCATGCCGATCTGCACCGGACGGCGCACGGCCTTGCCATTGCTGTCGACGATATAGACGTAGATGCCCTTTTCATCCGACAGGATGGCGCTTTCGGGCAGGGTCGGCGCAACCACGTTGCCGCTGCTGACGCGCACGCCGGCAAAGCCGCCGGGGCGGATTTCGGGCGCGTAGGACAGCGCGATCCGCGCCGTGCCCTGCCGGTTTTGCGGATCGATCACCGGCGAGATCAGCCACACCTGCCCACGGAACGAACGGGTGCTGCCAACCGGCGTCACATCTGCCGGAACGCCAACGGAAATCTTCGCCAGATCGTTTTCGCTCAGGCGCGCGAGCATTTCCATTTCACCGCCACGCGCGATGGAAAACAGCGAACCTGCGCCGGCGCCAACCACCTGGCCCACTTCCACATTGCGTTCCAGCACGAAGCCCGATGCAGGTGCGACGATGTTCAGCCGCGCGTTGCGGGCCAGCAATTCGCGATATTGCGCTTCGGATACGCGCAGCCGGGCAGCAGCGGAATCGCGCAGCGCGGTCAGCCGATCGACGTCGGCCTGGCTGACAAACCCGCGCTCGACCAGTTTCAGCGCACGGTCCAGATTGGCCTGCGCCAGCTTGGCATCAGCGCGCGAAACCTCGATCGTGGCGGCGGAACCTTGCGCCTGCTGGGTCTGCACCGACCGATCGATCACGGCCAGAACCTGCCCGGCATTGACCCAGTTGCCGGCTTCCACCGGGATCGAAACCACGCGGCCACCTTCGCCCACCACGCCCACCGGCATCGGGCGGCGCGCAGCCAGAGTGCCAGTGGCGTTGATGAAGCCTTCCACCGCGCTGCTGCCCGGCGAAACCACCGTGACCGAAGGGATGGTGGCATTTTCATCGGGCGCGAAAGCCGGTTTTTCCTTGCTGCCGCTCAGCATGTAGGCGGCAATGGCGGTCAGCCCGAGCACGATAGCCACGACCGTCAGCAACCGCTTGCGACGGTTGGGCTGTTCGATACCCTGTTCGGTATCGGCATCGAGCTTTGCTTCGTAATTCATTCGCGCTTCCAGCCCCTGGCCTGCATGGTTGCAGCTCATACCACATTCGCCCGCTGTGCACACAGTGTGTGGATTGCGGGCGATTGCGGCCTGTAGCCCCGGCATCCCGTCACCGCAACGCGCCGGTCCACGAAAGGCAGACGGCGGTCGGCAGGGGGCTTGCCATCCGGGCATGTGCAAGGGGCGGATCGCCATAGCAACCCGCCCCCAGGAACTTTATTGTATCAAATTGTCCGCCAGAAGCGGTTGGAAGCAGTCACCTGACCCGCCCGCGCTGGGCCAGATTGACAATGGCCAGCAATACCACCGCACCGACGATGGCAATGATGAAACCGGTCAGGTTGAAGGTCTGGATCGTCCCTTCGACATTGAACAGCGCACCTGCCAGCACATTGCCGATCAGCGCGCCGACGATGCCGACGATGATGTTCCAGAAGATGCCCATGGAGGCATCGCGATTCATGACCATGCTGGCAAGCCAGCCCGCCACGCCGCCGACGATGATTGCGACAATCCAGCCCATTGCATTCCTCCTGTTGGCCGCACCGTTACCGGTGCACACCTGCCACAAACGGCACAGATGCCGATGTGTTCCGCCAGCGCGACCAGCCGTGCGGCAAAGAACAGGTGGGGGAGGAAAAAAGGACCGGAATCAGTATTTCAGCTGGCGTTCGTAAAGGTCGCGATAGTGCTGGATGCGCGTCACGCGCAGCCCCTGCATGCCCGAACGATCGACGGCGCGTTGCCAGCTGGCGAATTCTTCCAGCGTCAGGCTGTAACGTTGCAGCACTTCTTCGATCGTCAGCAAACCGCCGTTCACTGCGGCGACCACTTCCGCCTTGCGCCGCACGACCCAGCGCTTGGTTGACGGCGAAGGAAGGGAATCGACCGTCATCGGCTCCCCAAGCGGGCCGATGACCTGTGCCGGGCGAATTTTCTGGTTCTCGATCATTTAGTTCCTCGGGTCGCCGGACGCGTTGCGCTGTGCCGGCACCATATTGCCGGCGGCCCATTTGCATTTGACTGAAGCTTCAAGGTTAACGCCAGAATCACCACAACCATCACCAAAACCATCGCCACAACCATCTGCGGCACCGCAATTTCCGTTGGCGAACGGATGGCTGGCAATCCACTGGGCGGAACCCGAATCGAAACTGGCGTCGAAGGCATGATCGCCGCCGCGAACCGTGCGGAAATCATGCGCGGCAGACAGCCGCGCGCTCAATTCACCCCAGCTCAGTTCCCGCAAGGCGCACGGGTCCGCCGCCGGATCGGGCAGCGCAATCGCACCGGGAATGGCATAAGGCCGCAGGGTCTTTCCTTCGAACATGCAGCGTGATCTAGGCCGCATCCATCAAGATCAGGTAAATTGCGCGTTTACCGTGTGTTAGGCAGGACGAAGGGAAGCCGCCCGGCGGTGCGCTCGGCCGCCCGATTGGCGATCCTGCCGTGGAGGTGTATGGCGCGCAGCGATGAACGCCCCGCTCCCCCTCGCCGCCGATGCAGCGTCCTTGTTCGACCTGCCGCGCGATCCGGCATCGTGCCGCATCGTGGTGGCGATGTCGGGCGGGGTCGACAGTTCGGTGGTGGCCGCGCTGGCCGCCGCCACAGGCGCCGAAACCATCGGCATCACGCTGCAACTGTATGACTATGGTGCCGCCACTGGGCGCAAGGGCGCGTGTTGCGCAGGCGACGATATTCGCGATGCGCGCGCCGTGGCGGACCGGCTGGGCATCGCCCATTACGTGTTCGACCACGAAAGCGCCTTCCGCGAAGAAGTGGTTGAACGGTTTGCCGACGATTACCTCGCCGGGCGCACCCCCATCCCCTGCATCCGTTGCAACATGGGGCCCAAGTTCACCGACCTGCTGCGGATGGCGCGAGAACTGGGGGCGGATTGCCTCGCCACCGGGCATTACGTGCAACGGTTAACGGGGCAAAATGGCGCGGAGCTGCACCGGGCCACCGATCCGGCACGTGACCAGTCCTATTTCCTGTACGGCACCACGTCGCCGCAGCTGGAATTCCTGCGTTTCCCGCTGGGCGGCATGCCCAAGGCAGACGTGCGCCGGATCGCCGAACAGTTCGGCCTGTGCAACGCGGCCAAACCCGACAGCCAGGACATCTGCTTCGTCCCCGATGGCGATTATGCCCGCATCGTCCGTTCGGTCCGCCCCACGGGCGTGCGCCCCGGCGCGATCGTGCTGGCAGCCACGGGGGAGGAAATCGGCCGCCACGAAGGGGTGATCCATTTCACCGTGGGCCAACGGCGCGGGCTGGAAATCGGCGGGCAACCCGAACCGCTCTATGTCGTGGGGCTGGATGCCGAAAGCGCGCAGGTTCGCGTGGGGCCGCGGCACATGCTGGCGGTCGGTTCCGCCCGGCTGATCGAAACCAATCGTATCGGGCCGATGCCTGAGGGGCCGTTACTGGCCAAGGTGCGTTCGATGGCGAAACCCGTGGCGGTGGAGCTGGACGGTGCGCTGGGCAATGGCGCGGCGGCAACGATTCGCTTCCTCACCCCCGAATTCGGCGTCGCACCGGGACAGGCGGCAGTCCTTTATGCAGGGGACCGGGTGATTGGCGGCGGCTGGATCGATTCAACCGGTCCTGCTGCTGGCCCTGCTTCTGATACTTCGGACTAGTCTTCCCAAGCGTCCAGCACGCACCCCTTGCCGGGTGAATAGCGGGCGGTTTCGCTGGCCAGCAGAGGCACCGTGGCAGTGACCGATTTTTCATCCACATCGTCGCGGACGAAGACCATGACCATGCGCCGGTCGAAATCCTTCTTGCAATCACCCATCGCGCGCCCGGCGACATAGCGGCAGGAGCAAGCCGTGCGCGCGCCAAAAGCGGCGCCGGTGGACGAATAGCCCAGCACCGGCACGCGCCAGTACCATCCGGCCACCACGCCCAGCATGATTGCCACCAGCAGGATCGACCGCCAGCCCCAGCGGGTCCGATGTGGATGTTTCTTTGCGGTTGCCATGGCCCCAAGCCTGGAGGAAAGGATGCGCGCCTATGTCGCGTCATCCGCTCTCTAGCCTCGCCGCCGCTTCGCTGCCAGCCCTGCTGGCGGGTGCGTTGCTGATCGGGTCGTTGGCCGGCTGCAGCCGCGATGGGCCGCCGCCCGCACCGCCGTTGTCGGATCAGGCGATGGCGGCAGTGGCCCAGCACCCCGGCGTGAAGCGCGCGCGACTGGCCCGCGCGGTGGATGCACTGTTCACCGCCGATGGCATTGGCGAAACCCGCGCCGTGGTGGTGATGCATGACGGGCAGATCGTGGCGGAACGCTATGGCGAAGGCTATGGCCCGAAGACCAGGTTCCTCGGCTGGTCGATGTCCAAGACGGTCACCGGCGTGATGATCGGGCTGCTGGTGTCCGAAGGGCGGCTGCATCCGGACAATTCCCCGCCGATTCCACGCTGGCAACGATCGGGCGATCCGCGGGGCGAGATTACCCTGCTGCAACTGCTGCAGATGCGGTCCGGCCTGCGGCATCAGGAAAATGCCGATCCCGTCTACACCTCGGCCGAAGTGCGGATGCTGTTCCTCGACGGGCGGGATGACATGGCCGGATGGGCCGAAGCCCAGCCGCTGGAACATGAACCGGGTCGACGGTTCGAATATTCCACCCCCACCGGGGTGATCCTGGCCGATATCGCCGCCCGCGTGCTGGCACCTGATGGCACGCCGGACGAACGGCGGCATGCGGTGGATTCCTTCCTGCACGATCGGCTGGCCGGGCCGCTGGGTATGCATTCGCTGATCGCGGAATATGATCGCGCGGGAACGATGATCGGCGGCAGCATGATCTGGGCCAATGCGCGCGACTGGGCCAAATTCGGTGAATTCCTGCGCCACGGCGGCGCAGTGGCAGGGGCGCAAATCGTTCCGCGCGGGTGGATCGACACGATGAGGCACCCCAGCCCCCGTGCGCCTGATTACGGCGCGATGCTGTGGCTCAACCGCCCTTCAGGCACCGATCGCAAGGTGCTGTTCCCCGACGATGGACCGCGCAGCCTGTTCGCCGCCGTGGGCCATCTGGGGCAATATGTGCTGGTATCGCCGGATCAGCAGCTGGTGGTGGTGCGGCTGGGCAATACCGATGACAGGCAGCGCGCGCCGCTGGTGGAAAAACTGCAACAGGTCGTGGCGCTGTTCCCTAAGGAATAACGGATCAGTCTTCCGCCCGCGCGGGAGGCAGCAGTTCCTGCGACTGGATCCTGCCACCATCGAGATGGCCGAACGGATCCGGGTGGATCAGCACTTCCACGCCGGGGAATTCAGCGGCGATCTTGTCTTCCACCTCGTCCATGATGCGGTGCGCCTGCTCGACGCTCAGCCGCCCGTCCACCGCCATGTGAAACTGCACGAAATCGTGCGTGCCGCTGGTGCGGGTGCGCAGATCGTGGACGCCCTGGATTTCGGGATGTCGCGCCAGCACGGCCAGAAACTGGTCGCGCCGTTCGGGTGCCCATTCGCGGTCCATCAAGTGATCGACCGCTTCGGAAGAAGCCTTCCACGCGCCCCACAGCAACCATACAGCGATAATCAGGCCGAAGATCGGATCCGCCTGCCGGAAGCCAAGGTACTGGTCCGCCGCCAGCGCCACAATCACTGCCAGGTTGAGGAACAGGTCGGACTGGTAATGGACGTTATCGGTCTTGATCGCGAGCGATCCGGTGCGCCGGATCACGTGCCGCTGCCATGCCAGCAAGGCGAAAGTGGCAAGGATGGCGATGAGGGAAACGATGATCCCGTCGCCCGCTGCCTGTGTCTGCTGCCCGGCCAGCAACCGCTCCACCGCACGCAAGGCGATACCGGATGCGGACAAGGCGATCAGCACCACCTGGAACATCGCCGCAAGGGCTTCGGCCTTGCCGTGGCCGAACCGGTGTTCTTCGTCCGCAGGTTGCGCGGCCACCCACACGCCCACCAGCGTGGCGATGCTGGCGATCAGATCCAGCGTGGTGTCGGCCAGACTGCCGAGCATGGCAGTGGAGCCGGTCTGCCAGACCGCCCAGACCTTCATCCCCACCAGGAACAACGCCATGGTGATGGATGCGAACGCGGCGCTGCGCGTCAGCTTGGCGCGATCTTCGGTCATGGGTAGAGCAACGTGCTGGACCACGCGTGGCCGTGACTTTCGGCAGCCGAAGCCGCCCGTTCGAACTGCCGCCGTTCATGCAGGCGATTGGGGCGATCCATCCAGAACTCCATTCTGACAGGGGAGAGGCGGAAACCGGTCCAGTGGTCCGGGCGCGGCACGTCGTGCCCGTCGTTCTGCCGGGCGATCTGATCGACCCGCGCCAGATAGGTTTCGCGCGACGGCAAGGGACGCGACTGGTCCGACGCCGCGGACCCGACCTGCGACACGAACGGGCGCGAATGGAAATAGGCATCGGCTTCGGCCGGGGTCACTTCCGTCAGCGGCCCTTCGATGCGGATCTGCCGGCGCAGGCTTTTCCAATGGAACAGCAGCGCGGCGCGCGGGTTGGCGATGATCTCCCCGCCCTTGCGGCTTTCGGCATTGGTATAGAACACGAAGCCATCGGGCCCATGCCCTTTAAGCAGGACCATCCGCACCGAGGGAAAACCATCGGCGGTGGAAGTGGCCAGCGCCATGGCGTTGGGATCGTTCGGTTCACTTCCCTGCGCTTGCGCAAACCATTCATCGAACAGCGCGAAGGGATCGCTTTCGGGAATGGCGTTGCCGCTCGCATGGGGATCGGTGCGTGTCATGGGTCCGTCCTACCGCGTTGCCCGCTTGCGGGAAAGGGCGCTGCCACTGCTGCGGCAACTTGTGCTTTGCGTCCGCGCTATCTAGCTAACAGGCCATGGCAGATCCCTATGCGACCCTTGGCATTTCCCGCAGTGCGACGGAACAGGAAATCAAATCCGCCTATCGCAAGCTGGCCAAGGAACTCCACCCCGACCGCAACAAGGACAACCCCAAGGCGTCCGAACGCTTCACGCAGGCGACGCAGGCCTACGATCTGCTGTCCGACAAGCAGAAGCGCGGCCAGTTCGATCGCGGCGAGATTGATGGCGACGGCAATCCGCGGATGCCTTTCGGCGGCGGCGGTTTTGGCGGCGGGCGGCCGGGTGGCGGTTTCCGCCCCGGCGCGGGCGGTGCCGGGTTTGGCGGCGCGGCCGGTTCAGAAGACATGGATCTGGGCGATATCTTCGAAGGCCTGTTCGGCGGCGGACGCCCCGGCGGGCAGGCCGGTGGTATGGGCGGCTTCGGCCGACGTCAGGCACCGCCGCAACGCGGGGCCAACGTCGCCTACAACCTCCGCGTCCCCTTTGCCGATGCAGCGCAGCTGAAGCCCCAGCGCATCACGCTGGGCGATGGCGCCACGATCGACCTGAAATTGCCCGCCGGCGTCGAAAACGGCACCCAGATGCGGCTGAAGGGCAAGGGGCAGCCCGGCCCTGCCGGCGCGGGCGATGCCATCGTCACCATCCAGATCGATCCGCACGGCGTGTTCCGCCGCGCCGGCGATGACGTGACGCTGGAACTTCCGATCACGCTGGACGAAGCCGTGCGCGGCGCGAAAGTCAAAGTCCCGACGGTGGAAGGGCCGGTGATGCTGACCGTGGCCGCCGGATCGGCCAGCGGCAAGGTGCTGCGGCTGAAAGGGCGCGGCTTTTCGCGCAAGGATGGCGGGCGCGGCGATCAGCTGGTGACAGTGGAAATCCATTTGCCGGAAAACCTCGCGGAACTCGAAGCGAAGCTGGAAGGTTGGACCGACACCACTCCTGTCCGCAGCAAGCTGGGTGTCTGATTGATGTCTGATACAGCGTGTTCAGACTGCGAGCGTTCAGATTGCGGGCGGGGATAGCTGGGGTGGACCCGCTGCCTGTAACCCCCGTAACGCCCGCTGAACCGGTGATCGACCTGTCACCCGAAGCGCGCCGGCGCGAAGCGCTGAAACGCCGCGCCGGGCTGGTCCACAGGATCGAAGCGGAAATGGGGCCACGCGGCCTGTTCTGGGGCACGCGGATATGGGACGTCGCCCGGCGGGTGCTGGTGGGCGCATACAACGATGGCTTCATCCACGCCGGCAACCTTGCCTACATGGCGATGCTGGCGATCTTCCCGTTCTTCATCACCGGCGCAGCGATCTTCGCCTTGCTGGGCGACGGGTTCGAACGCGCTGCCACCATCAATACCGTGCTGCTGGCGCTGCCGCCGGTGGTGCGTGACGTGATCGGCCCCGTGGCACGCGACGTGGTTGGCCAGCGCAGCGGCTGGCTGCTGTGGGCAGGCGGCTTCTTCGGGCTGTGGACCGTGGGCAGCCTGGTGGAAACGATCCGCGATATCCTGCGCCGCGCCTATGGCACGCGGGCGACCAAGGCGTTCTGGAAGTATCGCCTGCTGTCTACCGGGCTGATCATCGGTTCGGTCGTGCTGCTGCTGTTCAGCCTGATCGCGCAAGTGCTGATCGGAACGGCACAACAGGTGATCTACGCGTGGTTTCCGCATCTGCAGGGGGTGGTCGATCAACTGGCATGGTCGCGGATCATCCCCGCGGTCGGCCTGTTCGGTTCGATCTACCTGCTGTTCTTCACCCTGACGCCCAGCGCCTATCGCGTGCGGCGATACCCGAAATGGCCGGGCGCCCTGCTTGTAACCGGCTGGTGGGTGGGGGTGACACTGGCCTTGCCCCCGCTGTTGCACAGCGTGTTCAGCTACAACGCCACCTACGGATCATTGGCGGGTATGATGATCGCGCTTTTCTTTTTCTGGCTCGTGGGGTTAGGGGTCGTTTCAGGTGCAGAGCTCAATGCGGCTCTCGCGGTGACTCCTGAAGAGGAGCAGGACCGGATTGGACGGGCCGACGACATCGCGCGGGCAGCACGGGCCAACAAGAAGACAAAGGAAAGTCTCTCATGACACAGCTTATGGCCGGCAAGCGCGGCCTGATCATGGGCCTCGCCAACGACAAGTCGCTGGCCTGGGGTATCGCCAAGAAGCTGCACGAACAGGGGGCCGAAATGGCCTTTTCCTATCAGGGCGAAGCGCTGGAAAAGCGCGTGCGCCCGCTGGCGGAACAGCTGGGGTCGGACTTCCTGATCGAATGTGACGTGTCGGACATGGCCGCGCTCGACACCACGTTCGAAACGCTGAAGGCGCGCTGGGACACGATCGATTTCGTCGTCCATGCGATCGGCTTTTCGGACAAGGCCGAACTGCGCGGACGCTATGCCGATACCAGCCTTGAAAACTTCCTGATGACGATGAACATTTCCGCCTATTCGCTGGTGGCCGTGGCCAAGCGTGCGGCGGCGATGATGCCGCCCCTGCAGGAAGCCGAAGATGGCACCGTGACCGGCGGCGGCAGCATCGTGACGCTGACCTATTACGGCGCGGAAAAGGTCGTGCCGCACTACAACGTGATGGGCGTTGCCAAGGCGGCGCTGGAAACCAGCGTCAAGTATCTCGCCAACGATCTTGGCCCCGATGGCGTCCGCGTCAACGCGATCAGCGCCGGCCCGATCAAGACCCTGGCCGCCAGCGGGATCGGCGATTTCCGTTACATCCTGAAGTGGAACGAACTGAATTCGCCGCTGCGCCGCAACGTCACGATCGACGATGTCGGCGGCAGCGGGCTGTATTTCCTGTCTGACCTGTCCAGCGGCGTGACCGGTGAAACCCACCACGTCGACGCCGGCTATCACGTTGTCGGCATGAAGCAGGAAGACGCGCCGGACATCGCTCTCAGCTGATGACCCTGCTCTGTGGTACGTTCTCCGGCGACTCAGCAGGAGAACGGCCATGACAGCAGACGGTGGATGCCATTGCGGCGCGTTGCGGTATCGCATCGACGGGGACGCGGCGCACAATGCCATCTGTCATTGTTCGGATTGCCGGGCATCGTCCGGTGCGCCGATGGTCGGCTGGCTGGCGGTCAAGGAACCGCAACTGTCGGTGCTTTCAGGCAATCTGGCGACCTATACCGGCAAGACCGGTTCGCAGCGGCAATTCTGCCCGACCTGCGGCACCGGCCTGTTCTTCCGCAATGCCGACGTGTTGCCGGGGATCGTCGACATCCAGTCGGCCACGCTGGACAATGCCGACGCTTTCCCGCCGGGCGCGCAGATCCAGTGTGCTGAACGGCTGCAATGGATGACCGGGCTGGCCGACCTGCCGCAGTTCGAACGCTTCCCCGGCTGATCAGCCCACCTGGCGCAGCGGTTCCGCCCCGGCGCCTGCCACCGGCTGATCGGGCCAGATGCCGCGGGTGTCATACACCGCCTTGTCGCTGCGTTCGGCCAGCGGCACGCTGCGGAACACATCGTGGTCCACCAGCACCACCAGCACGCCGCATTCTTCCAGCGCGGTATCGACATCCACCAGCGTGGCGCCGGTATCGGTGAATTCGCGCGGCAGTTCGGCGGCGTAAGGTTCCACGATGCGGATCCGGCTGCCATACCGGCGCGCCAGCGTGGCCGCGACCAGCCGCGCCGGGCTTTCGCGGAAATCGTCGATATTGGCCTTGAAGGCGAGGCCGAGGCAGGCGACCGGAACGCCGGGGTTGGCTTCGATCAGATCCGCCGCACGGGCGATGGCATGGTGGATCTTGGTATCGTTCACCCCGCGCGCGGTGCGGATCAGCGGCGAATGTTCGGGCGCGCCGTGGACGATGAACCACGGGTCCACCGCGATGCAATGGCCGCCCACGCCCGGTCCGGGGCTGAGGATGTTGACGCGCGGATGGCGGTTGGCCAGCCGGATCACTTCCCACACGTCCAGCCCCATGCTGTCCGAAATCATCGACAGTTCATTGGCAAAGGCGATGTTGACGTCGCGATAGGCGTTTTCGACCAGCTTGGTCATTTCCGCGCTGCGGGCATCGGTGGTGATGCAGGTGCCGCGGACGAACCGCTTGTAGAACGCCAGTGCCTTGCGCGCACAGCGCGGGGTGATGCCGCCGATCGAGCGATCGTTGTTGGTCAGTTCTTCCAGAATGCGGCCCGGCAGCACGCGTTCGGGGCAATAGGCGATGGAGACATCGGGGGTGCCCTGCGTCAGGCCCGGCAGCTTCAGATCGGGGCGGATCTGCGCGATCATGTCGCGCATGGCTTCGGTTGTGCCGACCGGGCTGGTCGATTCCAGAATGATCGTGTCACCCGCCTTCAGCACCTGCGCCACGTTCTTCGCGGCTTCCAGCACATAGGAGATATCGGGCGTGTGCTGGCCGTCCTTGTGGAACGGCGTCGGCACTGCGATCACGAACACGTCGGCGGCGGCAACCTGCGTGGCGGCAGACAGCAGCCCGCGCTGGACCACGCCGTGCACCAGCCCGTCCAGATCGACTTCCTCGATATGGATTTCGCCGCGGTTGATGGTGTCCACCACGTGCTGCGTCACGTCGACGCCATGCACCCGCATTCCGCTGCGGGCGATGATCGCCGCTGTGGGCAGGCCGATATAGCCAAGACCGATGACGCTGACCGTTGGCAGTGCTTCGCCGCGCATGAACAAACCTTTTCGCTGTTTGCGCAGGCTCTGCCGGAAATTGGTTGAGAAGTTGGTAAAGTTATCCAGTGGCCAGCAGATCGACGATGCGGGCGCAGCTGTGCCCATCCCCGAACGGGTTGTGCGCGCGGGCCATGGCGGCATAGGCGGCGGGATCATCCAGCAAGGCTTCGGCTTCGGCCACGATGCGATCGGCATCGGTGCCCACAAGCCGCGCGGTGCCGGCAGCGACGCCTTCGGGCCGTTCGGTCGTCTCGCGCATCACCAGCACCGGTTTGCCCAGCGCGGGGGCTTCTTCCTGCACCCCGCCGCTGTCGGTCAGCATCAGGTCGGCAATGTCGATCAGCCGGGCAAAATGCGGATAGTCGAGCGGTTCGATCAGGGCGACATTGTCCAGCCCCGCCAGCGCGCCGTTCATCACCGCGCGGACATTGGGGTTGAGATGGACGGGGAACACGATCGCCACGTCCGGCCGCGCAGCCAGACGGCGCACCGCATCGGCGATCCCCTGCATCCCGTCCCCGAAATTTTCGCGCCGGTGGCTGGTCACGCCGATGATCCGCTTGCCGGCAAAGCGATGCTCCAGATCGGCCAGTCCGCACGCCAGCGCCGGATTTTCGCGAATCTGCGCGGTGATCCAGTGCAGTGCATCGATCACCGTGTTGCCGGTTACATGGACCGTGGCCGGATCGACATTTTCGCGCAGCAGGGCATCGGCGGCGGTCTGGGTGGGGGCCAGATGCAGCGCGGCGATGGTGCCGATCATCTTGCGGTTCACTTCTTCGGGCCACGGATGGTGGATGTTGCCGCTGCGCAGCCCCGCTTCCACGTGGGCGACCGGAATCTTGCGATAATAAGCCGCCAGCGCGCCGGCCATGGCGGTGGCGGTATCGCCCTGCACCACCACCCAATCGGGCTGTTCGGCATCCATCACCTGGCCCAGCCCGGTCAGCAGCCGCGCGGTCAGCGCGTCGAGCGACTGGTCGGGCTGCATCAGATCCAGATCGTGATGCGGGACCACGCCCGAAACCTGCAACACCTGATCCAGCATCCCGCGATGCTGCCCCGAAACGCAGACCCGCGACACGAAGCGCGGATCGCCTTCCAGCGCGTGAACCAGGGGGAACAGCTTGATCGCTTCGGGCCGGGTGCCGAAGACCGTGAGGATGCGGGAGGTCATGCCCCCCGCTTATCCGACAGGGGTTAATTTACGGCTGCGGCGGGGTGGCGAGATTTTTCGGCGGGGGCGGCGATGCAGCGGCTTCGGCGGCATCGGCTGCGGCCTGTTCACGCGCCACGCGGGCGTCGTACTGCCGTTCCAGTTCTTCCACCCGGCCTTGCGTGGCGGCGGCTTCCGCATCGACGGTGGACAGGCGTTCCGCCCGTGCCGCCGCGATCAGCTGGCTGAAGCGGACATCTGAACCGTGCGCCTTTTCGGCATAGGCCTGCTCGATCATCTGCGCGGTGCAACCCAGTTCGCCGCCAAGCCCCACCGGGCTGCACGAAAGCGGGCCGAAATTACCCACCGTTTCATAAGCCAGCACCTTGTTGGCCCAAGCTTCGTTCTGCGGGCTGCTGCTTTCCCGCAGATTTTGCGGAATGCGGAAGCGTTCGTTTTCCGCCAGCCGCGCACAGACGGTGATCTGGTCCGCCGACGATTGCGGGCACTGGTCATCGCCATAGATGATCAGGGTGTTGACCTTGTCGCCCGCCCTTTCCTGCGCGGCGGCAGGCAGCGGCGCAACGGCGGCGCAAAGACCAAGCGCGGCAACGGCAGTGACAGCGGCGGAAGCGATAATGCGGGTCATGTCCATTTCCTGTGCGGCGGGCAGCTTGCCGCCCTGTGCGGTATTGGGAACCTGTGCTGTTAACCGGTTATGAAGCGCGCCACCCGCGCGCCTTGTTCCCGGTCAATCAAATGGTTCGAATCAAACCCGTTCCGCCAATCGTATGGCAATTCGACAGCCGAGCCTGATGGCGCCTGATAGCAGCGGATAAGCGGGCGCGCGCTCGGCCCCGTTGGCCAGCGCGGCATCACGGTGATCGCGTTCATCGGCGCGGAACCGTTCGATCATGTCGGCCAGTTCCGGATCGTCGCCATCGCGTTCCAGCTCTTCCAGCTGCGCGGTGTAATGCCGGTCGATCTCGGTTTCGACCGCCGCGGTGCAGGCCATCGCCGCTTCCGGCCCGATCAACGCCGTCGCCGCGCCAAGGGCATATCCGGCGACCGACCAGAACGGCTGCAACGCGGTTGGCCGCACCCCGCGGCTGGCCATCAGCGCGTCGAAAGCTTCGCGATGGTCCGCTTCCTGCTGCGCCATGCCGCGAATTTCCGCAGCGTGCGGCCCGCTTTCACCCAGCACCGCCAATTGCCCGGCATAGATGCGCGTGGCACCGAATTCGCCCGCCTGATCCACCCGGATCATCACCGAACGGTCGGTCATGCCAGTGCACCCTGCACATCAGGCCGCCGGACCAGCACCAGCACGGCAAGGCCGCTGACGGTCGAGATCAGGAAATTGAACCCGGCCAGCGAAATGCCCAGCAAGGTCCACTGCGGCGTATCGCACCGCACCAGCGGCGCATTCATGATCGCGGCCAGCGGATCGCCACCAGCCTCGACCGGGCTGGTGCAGGCGGTCAGCCCTTGCCACCAGTGGTATTCGACCCCGGCGTGGAACAGGCCGATCAGCCCGGATGTCAGCACCGCCAGCCCGGCGAGCGCCACCCACAGCTGGCGCGGCGCGGCGACGAAGCCAAGCAGCGCCAGCACGATTGCCGCGAAATGCGGGTAACGCTGCCACCAGCACATTTCACACGGGTAAAGGCCGAAGCCGTATTGCGAGATATAGGCGCCTGCCAGCAGCAGCACCGGCACCAGCAGCGCCAGCAGGCGCGCGGTCCTGAACGAAGACTGCATCCTCCGGCCCCTCAGTTGCGCCGCGCCATCGCGGGCGCGCCACCGGTCCGCCGCAAGGTGCGCAAGGCATAATCAAGCTGGAAATCCTCGATCCCTTGCGCCTTCAGCTGTTCGGGCGTGGCGGAAAAGCGCGGATCATCCTTGTGATCGGCTTCCAGCGCCTGATCTTCCAGATCGACTTCGTTGACGAGGTGACCCTTCAGGTCGCTTTCGCGCAACGCGAATTTCGCTCGCTTGGCGGCATCGGGATCGGACAGCTGCGGCACGCGGATATCGGGGTTGATCCCGCCTTCCTGCACCGACCTGCCCGACGGGGTGTAATACCGCGCCGTGGTCAACTTCAGCGCGCTGTCCGCCGTCAGCGGCAACAGCGTCTGCACGCTGCCCTTGCCGAAACTGCGTTCACCCATGATCAGCGCGCGGTGCTGGTCCTGCAACGCCCCGGCAACGATTTCGCTGGCGGAGGCAGAGCCGGAATCGATCAGCACCACCATTGGCACGCCGGCCGCCGCATCGCCGCGGAACACGGTTTCAGCATCGTAATAGATCGTGTCGCGCGCATTGCGGCCACGCTGGGAAACGATCTGCCCCTTGGTCAGGAACAGATCGGACAGGGCCACGGCTTCATCCAGCGAACCGCCGGGATTCTTGCGCAGGTCCAGCACCAGCCCGGTCAGCTTGCCGCCGCCATCGCGCCGCAAGGTGGCAAGCGCCTTGTTCACGTCTGCACCGACATCGCGGCTGAATTCGTTGACGCTGATAACGCCGACGCCGCCCGGCTTCATTTCGTAAGTCACCGGTTCCAGTTCAATCACGCCGCGCGTCACGGTGACATCGAACGGTTCGGGGCGGCCGGAACGGAAGATCGTCAGCTTCACCGTGCTGCCGGCCACGCCGCGCATCTTCTTGACCGCTTCGTCCAGTTCGAGCCCATAGATCAGGTGCCCGTCGATATGGGTGATGAAATCGCCGGCCTTGATCCCGGCCTTGTCCGCCGGGCTGCCCTTGAACGGCGAAACGACCTTCACCGCCTCGTCTTCCATCTGCACCGAAATGCCGAGGCCCTGATAATTGCCATCGATCATCGTTTCCAGCCGTTCGAGCGCAGCACCGTCGAGATAGGCGGAATGGGGATCGAGCGCGGCCAGCATCCCATCGATCGCGCCCTTGATCAGCACTTCATCGCTGACCGGTTCGACATAGCTGGTCTTGATCCGCTGATACGTGGCGAACAGCTTGGCGAATTCGGGCGAGGCGCGGCTTTCGACCTGCGCGAAACCAGCGGTGGTGGCAGGCAACAGGGCAACGGCGGTCAGCAACGCTGCGGCGCGCAGGGGCTGGGCAAACTTCATCGGGCGAATTCCTTGCGCATTTGCACCCCTGTTATCGCGTGGCGCGGGTTAACGCCAGATGAGAGCCATCAGCCAACAAACGGCAGCGGATCGACCGGTTGGCCCAGCTGCCGCAATTCCAGCGTCACCGCCGGGCGGGCGCGGGCGGCAATGCCCAGCGGCGCGCCGCCCACCAGCACATCGCCCACTTGCACATCGGTGCGCGCCAGCCCGGTGACAAGGCTGGTCCAGCCACCCGAATGTTCGACAATCACGATCCGGCCATAGCCGCGATAAGGCCCGGCAAAGGCGACCCGGCCCGCCGCCGGGGAGACGACCTGCGCCCCCGGCGCCGGAGCCAGCGTCAGGCCTTTGCTGGCCATTCCGTTCAGCGGCGAACCGAAGCCCGCCAGCGTGCGCCCGGTCACCGGCAGGATGAACGGGCGCGGCGGGGCATGTCCGCTGGAGGAGTCCGGGCTGCCCTGGCTTTCCCCGGCGCGATCGACCCGCGCGGATTGCGGCGCGGCGGGCCGCATCACCGGCCCGGGCAAGGCGGCCAGTTGCGCGCGCAGCGATCCTGCGCGATCCAGTTCCTGCACCAGCGCATCCAGATCGCGCGCCTGTTCGCCCAGTGCCAGCGCCCGTTCCGCCTCCCGGTCAGCCGTGCCGATCGCTTGCCGCGAAGTGAGCCGCTGGCGCGTTTCCAGCGCCGCCAGTTGCGTGCGCCGTTCGCCCAGCCGCTGTTGTTCGGCGCGCAATACCTTCACCGCGGCCTGCGCTTCTGCCCGCAAGGCCCGACTGCGCGCCAGCCGCGCGCGCAGCACCCCGGTGCGCGCATTCACTTGCGGCACCGCCGTGGCCAGCAGCGCACGCGTATGCACCACATCATCAACCGAACCCGGCCGCAGCATGGCCAGTGCGATCGGCCGACGGGAAAATTGCTGCATGGCGGCGGTCAGGCGGATCACCGGGCCTTGTTCGCGCCCCAGCAGTTCGCGCAAGTTGGCGCGTTCCTTGTCCACCAGCGCGATGCGGGCCGTGGCGGCGGCAATGCCGGCTTCGGCCTGTTGCACCCGCGCGGCGAGCGCGGCGGCTTCGTGCGCGGTCCGGTCAGCGGCGGAACGGGCGGCGGCGGCTTCCCCTTCCAGCCGGGCGCTGCGGGTTTCGGCCTGCTGCCGTTCCCGCAAGGCCGCGCGCATCGCGGCGCGGGTTTCGTCCGCCGAGGCGTAGGCAGGAGTTTGCCCCGGAGTAAGCTGCGCCACGGCACTGCCGCCAAGCAGCAGGAAGGCAGATGCAAGCGCAGATGAGAGGATCGCCTTCCTCACCCGTCACCCGGCCCGGTGATAGGGGTGACCGGCAAGGATGCTGGTGGCGCGGAACAGCTGTTCCAGCAACATCGCGCGGGCCAGCAGGTGCGGCCAGGTCGCCTTGCCGAATGCCAGCAGTGCATCGGCGCCATCGCGTTCAGCCTGCGAATGGCCATCAGCCGCGCCCAGCACGAAGCGACATTCGCGGATGCCGTTATCGCGCCAGTCTCCCAGCAAGTGGGCGAATTCTTCCGATCCGAACTGCTTGCCCTTTTCATCGAGCAGCACGGTGCGGCACGGGGTTACAGGTTCGGGAATGCGGCCGCCGGTTTCCGGCAGTTCGGTCAGCCGCAGGGGCCAAGCTATGCGTTTTTCATACCGCGCGACCAGTTCCGCCTCGGGCGAACGGGCGATCTTTCCGCGAGCGATCACATGCAGCAGCATGAACCGGCCTTAACCGCAGATGCGCGCCGGGGAAACGGTTTCGGGCCGGTTCATACCCCGGCCCGCACCGGCAAAATGCAGCGTCAGGCGCGGCCTGCTGCGGGGGCGTCTTCGCCAAAGCCCCACATGCGTTCAAGATTGTAGAAGCTGCGCACTTCCGGGCGGAACAGGTGGATCACCACGTCGCCCGCGTCCACCAGCACCCAGTCCGCAGCCGGCAAGCCTTCGATGCGGGGATTGCCGTGGCCGGACTTCTTCAGCTTTTCACCCAGATGCGCGGCAATGGCCGCCACCTGACGGGTGGACCGGCCCGATGCGATGATCATGAAATCGGCAATGCTCGATTTGCCTTCCAGCGGAATCGACACGATTTCCTGCGCTTGGTCTTCGTCCAGCTGTTGCAGGATCAGGGCGTGGAGCGAGCCGGGTTCGGCCGAGAGATAAAGGGGTGTTTCAGACATGGTGATATTGGTCGATGCGCCGGTCGCAGCCGGCGTGGAATGCGCCTGTGTCATTGCGGCGGAACATGCTCCTGTTCGGCAAATGGACGAATGGCGCGAAAGCAGGCCGGGCGCACATCATGCGGACCTGCCAATCGCGAATTCGTGAATGAGGGAGTGCGTTACACCATCCCTGGATGCACAACCGGCAAAGCGGCTGGCCCAGTCAGGATCCGCGCGTCTCACGGCCGTGGCCGAAAGCGGATCTGGATCGAAACGCAGTTCAATCAGCGCGGGTGCGCTCCATTCAGTCCGGTTGCAGAATCGGGCAGCAGACAACCGGTAACGCCGCAGCCAGGCCATGGCGGGGCTCGCCAAGGCATCACGATCATACCCGGGGCGGGCCACCACCGCAATCGGCATTTCCCGCGCAATGGCGCGCCAGTCCTTCCAGCGGTTGAACTGGGCCAGATTGTCCGCCCCCATGATCCACACGAATCGCCGGCGCGGGAACCGCCGCCGGATCGCCCGCAAGGTATCGATGGTGAACCGGGTGCCCAGCTGCCGTTCGATCGCGGTGACCCGAATCGGCGCGCGCCGCGCCACTGCGCGGGCAGAAGCCATGCGCGCGGGCAACGGCGCCATGCCCGCCGCCGGCTTCAGCGGATTGCCGGGGGAAACCAGCCACCACACCTCGTCCAGATCCAGCGCCGCCAGTGTGAACAGGCTGATCCGCCGATGGGCGCGATGGGCGGGGTTGAAACTGCCCCCCAGCAGGCCGGTGATTGCACCCTTTCGCGTCACCCGGCAGTCACTTGGGCTGGCGCGGTGCGCTGATGCGGAAGCCGTGGCGGGTGTTCTGCGATGCGATGGCCCAGTGCGGATATTCCGGTTCCAGCGCGCCTGGCCCATCCAGTGCAGCCAGTTCCGCCGCCGTCAGTTCCACCGTGCTGGCCTGCAGGTTCTGCGCCAGCTGTTCCGGCCGCCGCGCGCCGACGATCACGCTCGACACCACTGGTTTGTGCAGCAGCCACGCCAGCGCGATGGCGGAAACCTCCACCCCGCGCTGCGCCGCCATCGGCCGCATCAATTCCACCAGATCGAAGGCCAGCTGCTTGTCGATGCGTGGGAAATCCAGCTTTGCCCGCCGCCCTTCGCCTTGCGCCGATCCGCTGTCATCCGGGCGATACTTGCCCGACAGCAGGCCGCCTGCCAGCGGGCTCCACACCATCAGGCCCAGCCCTTCGCTTTCCAGCATCGGCCCGATCTCGCGTTCGATATCGCGTGAAGCGAGGGTGTAGAGGCCTTGGAACGAGACGAACTTTTCCCACCCGCGCCGTTCCGAAATGCCCAGCGCCTTGGCCACCTGCCATGCCGCCCAGTTGGACACGCCGATATATCGCGCACGCCCGCTGCGGACGATGTCCTCCAGCGTGCACAGCACTTCTTCGATATCCGCGAACGGATCCCAGCCGTGGATCTGGTACAGATCGACATGGTCCAGCTGCAAACGGGCAAGGCTGGCATCGATCTGCGCCATCAGATGCACGCGGCCGGACCCCGCATCGTTCGGCCCTTCGCCCATCGGGCCCATGCCCTTGGTAGCGATCACCACCTGATCACGCGCGACGCCCAGATCGATCAGCGACTGGCCCAGCAGTTCTTCGCTCTGCCCACCGCTGTACAGGTTGGCGGTGTCGATGAAATTGATGCCCGCATCCAGCGCCTGCTTCACCAGCGCGCGCGATCCGTCCAGATCGAGATCGTGGGTGAACATGCCGCTGGGGCGGTTGCCGAAGGTCATCGCCCCCAGGCACAGTTCCGATACGACAAGGCCGGTCCGGCCAAAGCGGTTATAGCGCATCACGTTTCCTCTCGCCCGGCAGCCTAGGCGAGACGGAGCGGCAGGATCAAGCGCGCTGCTGCCCGCTGCCGCGTACCTGCCACTTGTAGGTGGTCAGCCCTTCCAGCGCTACCGGCCCGCGCGCGTGCAGCCGCCCGGTGGCGATGCCGATTTCCGCGCCAAGCCCGAATTCGCCACCATCGGCAAATTGCGTGGAGGCGTTGACCATCACGATGGCGCTGTCGACTTCCGTCAGGAACCGTTCGGCCACGGCATCATCGCCCGTGATGATGGCATCGGTATGGCCCGACGAATGGCGGGCGATGTGGTCCATCGCCGCGTCCAGCCCGTCGACCACGGCAACGGACAGGATCGCGTCCAGATATTCGCAATCCCAGTCATCGGCGTCGGCCGCCACGATCCGGGGATCGAGCGCCTGCGCCCGCGCATCGCCACGCAGTTCACAGCCTGCATCCAGCAGCGCGCCCACCACCGCGGTCGACGCGGGGAAGCTGGCATCGAGCAGCAGTGTTTCCATCGCCCCGCAGATGCCGGTTCGGCGCATCTTGGCATTCAGCGCAACCTTCACCGCCATATCGGCATTGGCGGACGGGTGGACATAGGTGTGGCAGATGCCGTCCAGATGGGCGAGCACCGGCACCCGCGCATCGGCCTGCACGCGGGCGACCAGCCCCTTGCCACCGCGCGGCACGATCATGTCGATCAACCCGGCGGCGCGCAGCATGGCGCCCACCGCTTCGCGATCCTGCGTCGGCAGCAACTGCACCGCGGCTTCGGGCACTCCGGCGCTGACCAATCCGCGCACCAGCGCGGCATGGATCGCGCGGTTGGAATGAACCGCTTCGGTGCCGCCGCGCAGCAGCACGGCATTGCCGCTGCGCAGGCACAAAGCGGCGGCGTCTGCCGTCACGTTGGGGCGGCTTTCATAGATGATGCCGATCAGCCCGATGGGAATCCGCACCCGGCTCAGCAACAGGCCGCTGGGCGCAGTGCTGCGATCGATCGTCTGGCCCACGGGATCGGGCAGGTCAGCCACGGACTCCACGGCGGCGGCAATGCCTTCCAGCCGCTGTGCGTCCAGCTTCAGCCGGTCGATCATTGCCGGGGCAAGGCCGTTGGCCTGCCCTGCAGCCACGTCTTTCGCATTGGCTTCCAGCACTTGCGGAAAGCTGGCGCGCAGCGATGCCGCCGCCGCTTTCAGCGCCGCCGCCTTGGCCGGGCTGTCCATGCGTGCCAGCTGCCGCTGCGCGGCGCGACCGGCGCGGGCGAGATCGCCCACGAGCTGGTCCATCTGGGCGGAAATGTCAGTGACAGGGTGCGTAGCCATGGCCGCGCCCTTACCAGCCGGGCAGCGCCTTGTCAGGAGGCGATTCGTCCCCGCGCGCCCGCTGCACGTCGGGCGAATGTTACGTATTTTAACGGTTCATCGTGATTCATCATCGATTCAACGGAAAGGCCCCGCTGCGGATTCGACCCGCGGGGGAACGTCCCCTAGCGCCGCCGGCAGGGGTTGCAGGCAACGACGGGGTCGAAGTGAAAAATCTGACCGTTGGCGCGGTAACAACCCGCCTGCGGAGCTGGTTCCCGGATCGCGAATTCTTCATGCGATCGCACGGGCAGGTCCGTTTCATCACCATCACTTCACGCATGCAGATCGCGGCCGTGGCCGTGGTGCTGGCAGTTGCCGCCAGCTGGGGCATTTCGCTGGGGGTGATGGCGTTCAGCCATTATCATTCCGGATCGCAGCAGGCCGATCTGCTGGCGCGTGAAGCCCGCGTGGAAAGCGCGGAAAACCGCGTCGCCGCCTATGGCGATGACCTGAAAGGCGTGACCAAGGATCTGCAACGGCGGCAGGCCTTCATCGAAAAGATGGTCGACGTGCTGCCGAACGATGTCCGCGCAGGTGAAACCGTATCCGACAGCACCGATGCCGCTGCCGAAACCATCGGCAAAGTCAGCATGGTGATGCCCGAAGCCGGTGCGCTGGCCCGGATCGAAGCGCGGCAGCTGGCCTTTGTCGAACGGTTGACCCGCTATGCGGACCGGCGCGCAGCTAAGGCCGAACAGGCGATTCGCCACCTCGGCCTCAACCCGGCCACCATGCTGGCCGCCGGGCAGGACCAACAGGCGCAGGGCGGCCCGCTCGACCTGCTCAGCACCGGGCGCGATGGCAGCATCGATCCGCGGTTCGAACGGCTCGGCCTCAGCTTGGCGCGGATGGACGCGCTGGAACGCGGGCTGAAGGCGATTCCGCAAGTGATGCCGGCGGACATCAGCATGATTTCATCCGGCTTCGGCTATCGCGCCGATCCGTTCAACGGCCATGGCGCGATGCACGCCGGGCTGGATTTTCGCGGGCCGATCGGTTCCCCCATCCATGCCGCCGCCAAAGGGGTGGTCAGCTTCGTCGGTCAGGAATCAGGCTACGGAAACGTAGTGGAAATCAGCCATGGCAAAGGCTTGATGACTCGGTATGCTCATATGTCGGCATTTCATTCGCATATCGGCCAGCCGGTCGAAGCGGGTCAGGTGATCGGCGCAATTGGCAGTACGGGGCGTTCTACCGGGCCGCACCTGCATTTCGAAGTTCGCATCAATGGTCGCGCGGTCAATCCGCGCCCGTTCCTGGAGTCTGCCCCACATGTTCTCGAAGAAGCCCGGAATGTCGCACCCGGCACGATCGCTGGAAAACGGAGCGCGCAACATGACTAATGGTTCGACCTTTTCGGTCATCGGCGCCGACGTGACGATTCGCGGCGATATCGAAGCTTCCGCCGATCTGCACGTCGATGGCACAGTGCTGGGCGATCTGGCCTGTTCGCGGCTGGTGCAGGGCGAAGGCAGCCGCGTCGAAGGCGCGATCATGGCCGACAGCGCGCGGCTCGCCGGCGCGGTAAAGGGCACGATCACCGCGCGTGAACTGGTGATCCTGAAGACCGCGCGCATCGAAGGCGACGTGCATTACGAAGCGCTGACGATCGAACAGGGCGCCAATGTCGATGGCCGTTTCGCCCCAGACGCTTCCAAGGCAGCCAAGCTGGCCGAAGACGACAACGTCCTGACCTTGACCGTCTGATCTGGATGGGGCTGGCCCTGCCGTGAAATTTCGGCGGCCGCCCCATCGTTGATATTCCTCATTGTGGGCAGCGCGCGACTCGGCAATCTTGCCGGTGAAGGGAATTGCCCATGATCCAGAACAACCACCCCACCCGTTACAGCACCGCATCGATTGTCCTGCACTGGCTGATGCTGGTGGTGCTGGTGGCGGTTTACGCCACGATGGAACTGCGCGGGATCTTCCCGCGCGGCAGCGCATCGCGCGAAGCGATGAAGGACGTGCATTATATGCTCGGCCTGTCGGTGCTGCTGCTGCTCGCGGTGCGGGTATTCTTCCGCCTGACCCGGCCAGCCCCCGCCCCGCTGGCGGGCGAACCGGCATGGCGCAGCCTTTCCGCCAAGGCCGTGCATCTCGGCCTCTATGCCCTGATGCTGGGCATGCCGCTGGCCGGCTGGATGATCCTGAGCGCGGAAGGTGACCCGATCCCGTTCTTCGGGCTGCATGTGCCGGCCCTGATCGGCCCGAACGAAGGACTGGCGCACCAGATCGAAGAACTGCACGAAGCCGGCGGAACGATCGGTTACCTGCTGGTTGCCGTGCATGCCGCGGGCGCCTTGTTCCACCATTACGTGCTGCGCGATGGCTTGCTTGACCGGATGCGCGGGCGCGGCTGAAACGGGCGCAGCACGCGCGCAACAAAAAGGGCCGGTTCCCGCGCTGGGAACCGGCCCTTTTTGTTGCCCCAATGAAGCGGGAAATGCCGGGGCTTACTTGCCCAGTTCGGCTGCTTCCGCCGCGCGCTTGGCTTCCAGCCATGCTTCGGCTTCGGCTTCCTGCGCGGCTTCCACCGCCACGCGGGCGGCGGTTTCGCGTTCGGCGCGCAGTTCGTCGATCAGCTTCTGACGATCGTCGCGGGTTTCGACCTGCTCGTCTTCAGCCACTTCCGGGCCGGTCCGCTTGCTGGCCTTGGCCACGGCGGCGTCCAGTTCGCGCTGCGAACACAGGCCCAAGGTGACCGGGTCTTTCGCCTGAATGTTGGAGATGTTCCAATGGCTGCGATCCCGGATCGCACCGATGGTGTTGCGCGTGGTGCCGATCAGCTTGCCAATCTGCGCGTCCGAAATTTCCGGGTGGTTGCGGATGATCCACGCGATGCCATCGGGCTTGTCCTGCCGCTTGGACACCGGCGTATAACGCGGGCCCTTGGTGCGGCTGACATCCACCGGCGCGCGGTGCATCGAAAGGCGATAGGCGGGATCGGCCTGCCCCTTTTCGATTTCGTCATGCGTCAGTTCGCCCGAATGGACCGGATCGCGCCCGGTATATTTGGAACTGGCGAGATCATCGGCCATCGCCTGCACTTCGAGGATGTGCAGGCCGCAGAAATCGGCGATCTGGTCGAAGCTGAGCGCAGTGTTGTCAACCAGCCAGGAAGCGGTTGCGTGCGGCATCAGGGGAGTGGGCTGGGCCACGGTTTTTCTCCGATAAAAATAGAAGGGCCGCCCCTTTCGAGGCGGCCGTTACCGCGGGGATGTAGGGCTTTTACCGGGCGGCGGCAAGTGAATCAGGCGAATGCCGCTTAGCCGGGCACGATAGGGACGTTGCCTGAACCGGGGCCAGGGCATCCAGAAACTGGTCGGTACTGGCATCCCAACTGAAACCACGCCCCCGCGCCAGACACGTGTCACGCGGGATCTGCAGGGCGCGGGCGATCGCACGGTCGAGCACTTCATCCATCGCCCCGCTGGCATCATCCAGCACATCGATCGGCCCGGCCACCGGATAGGCGGCCACCGGCGTCCCACTCGCCAACGCCTCGATCATCACCAGTCCGAAGGTGTCGGTGCGGCTGGGAAACACGAACACGTCCGCCCCGGCATAACACGATGCCAGCGCCGCCCCGCTCTGCTGGCCGAGAAAGCGGACCTGCGGAAATTCGGCACGCAACCGCTCCAGCTCCGGGCCGTCGCCCACGACCACTTTCGATCCCGGCGTGGAACAGCGCAGGAAAGCCTCGATGTTCTTTTCCACCGCCACCCGCCCGACATAGAGCTGGATCGGGCGCGGCAGGCTGAAGAACAGGTCCGGCGGCGCAACATCGGGGCCGAAACAATCGAGGTCCACGCCGCGCCCCCAATGGCGCAATTGCCCCAGTCCCTGATCGTGCAGCTGGTCGCGGATCGACTGGGTCGCCACCATGATTCCGGCAGAAGGGCCGTGGAACCGGCGGATGAACGGCCAGAACAGGTCCGCACGCAAGCCGGTGCGGCGCGCAAGGTAATCCGGGAACTGCGTGTGATAGGCGCTGGTGAAGCTCTTGCGCTGGCGCATCGCCCAGGATCGCGCGGCCCAGCCCAGCGGCCCTTCGGTGGAGATATGCAGCGCGTCAGGCGCAAATTCCTGCAACCGCCGGCCAACAGCGCCCTGCCCGGCCAGCGCAAGGCGGATTTCAGGATAGGTCGGGCAGGCGACGGACAGGAATTCGTCTGGCGCGATCACCCGCACGTCGTGCCCGCGCTGGCGCAGACGGTCGATCACGGCCGACAGCGTGCGGACCACGCCGTTGACTTGCGGCGCCCAGGCATCGGTGGTGATGGCGATACGCATCGGCGCAGCAGGCACCCGCCGCCCGGCGATCAGGCCGCGACCTGTTCCAGCACCGGAGGCGAATCGACAGCCGGGAAATCGGCCGACTGCATGGCCATTTCACACACAGGCCCCACCGCCGTTTCAAATACCGGCATCGCGTTGACCACGCCGGGGGTGTTGCCAATGTCGTGCAGGAAATAGCTGGCAGGCATGGATCGAACCTCTGCTTCCTCTCTGTTCTGTCAGGCTGGGTACTGCGGGATTGTTACACCGTGCCCACAGTTTGCGGACAGTTGCGCGACTGTATGACAATCGCCCTTCAATCCATCGGGACGAAACCGGGCAGTTTTTCCACCCGTTTCAACCATGCGCAGACATGGCGGTGGTCTTCCAGCCGGAACGATCCCGCTTCGGCCACGTGAGTGTAGGCATAGAGCATGATGTCGGCCAGCGTGGCGCCTTGCCCGACGAACCAATCGCGTCCGTCGAGATGCGCGTTCATCAGCGCCAGCGCGTCTTCCCCCGCGATCCGCTTGGCCGGGATTTGCGACCGCTGGAATTCGGTCAGGTTCGCTTCCCCCACGAAACGCAGCCAGAACCGCAGCGTGGCGATGTTGGGTTCATGGTTGTACTGTTCGAAGAACATCCAGCGCAGCATGTCGGACTGGTCGAACCGGTCTGCCGGGATCAGCGCGCTGCCATGGGCAAGATACCAGCAGGCAGCATTGCTTTCGGGCAGGAACCGGTCACCCAGTTGCAGCACCGGGATGCGGCCATTGGCGTTCACCTGTTCAAGGAACTGCGCCGTGCGCGTGTCGCCCCGCAGCACATCGTATTTGCGCCGTTCCACATGCTGCCCCAGCAAGGCCGCGGTCAGCCGGATCTTGTAGCAATTTCCGCTGCGCGGATCTTCATGCAGGATCGGGCTGACCATCGCTGCTTCCCCTTATCCGGCCACGATATAGGGCTGCTGCCCCAACCATGGCGAAACCATGTTGTACGGCACGGTGATAAACACCGCTTCCACGCCGGCGATCTTGCCACCGACGATCTTGAACAGTTCCAGCAGCACGAAGCTGTGCGGGAAATGGAACAGCGAGGTGTGGCGGCTGCCATCGGTCCAGGTGACATCCATCACCTTGCCCGCATGGTCGATGAACCCGGCGGCCAGCACGATGCCCTTTTCTTCATCCACCAGCGGGAAACGCCGGTCACGCAGCCGGTCGTCATAGATGTATTGCCCCAGCCGGAACTGGTCCGCCGTGCCCATCTTCGCGATCGGGTAGCCTTCGATATCGGTGTTGGTGGTCTGCAACCCGTTTTCGATCCGGTCGCAATCGTCGGTGAAATGGGTGAACAGCGTGCCGTCGTTCAGCTGGATCGTATTGAAATAGCCATCGGCAATGGAAATCATCCGCTCGCGCGGAACGCGCTGATCCACCGGCACATCGGCCAGCATCAACGGACGCGGAACGGCGTTGTCGTCGATATGCGGGAACGGCCCCAATTCATGCGCGCGACAGACGATGGCTTCGACTTCCGCGATCCGCCCGCCGACAGCGGCCAGCCGCAACGACATGATGGCCGGATGGCCGCGTTCCTCGATCACGCCGAACCAGCTGACCTGTCCGGTCTGCGGATCAGCGCATTTCAAGTCGTAACCGGGGCGCCGGGCAGTGGCGGTGTTCCACGTGCCGTCGCCCACGCGCAGCTGCACGTTGTTTTCGGTGAACAGCACATGGTCCGCCCACGGCAACTGCGACGGATCGCGCGCCACCAGCGCATTCAGGTAATCATCCGCCAATGCATACAATTGCGCGCGCGTCTGCGCGTCGTCCGGTCTGGAATTCACACCTCGTCCCTTCGTTTGCCGACCTCCAGCACAATCTTGCCCAGATGGTCGCCCGCTTCCATTCGTGCCTGTGCAGCCCCTGCTTCGGCAAGCGGGAAAATACGGTCCATCATCGGCCGCAACGATCCATCGGCCACCAGCGGCCAAACGGTGCGTTCGATTTCATCCGCCAGCAGCGCCTTGAACGCATCGGACCGGCCACGCATGGTCGATCCGGTGATGGTCTGTCGGCGCACCATCAGCTTGGCCATGTTGATTTCGGCCTTGGCCCCGCCCAGCACCGCAATCGTCACCAGCCGCCCGCTTTCCGCAAGACAATCGAGATTGCGCTGGGTGTAACTGCCCGCAACCATGTCCAGCACCAGTTCCACGCCCTTGCCGCCGGTGATCGACAGCACCTGTTCGCCAAAATCGGCCGTGCGGTAATTGATCGCATGATCAGCGCCGTGGGCCAGCGCCGCATCGCATTTGCCATCGCTGCCACAGGTGACGATCACCGTCAGGCCGAACAGTTTGGCCAGCGTGATGGCCATCGTGCCGATGCCGCTGGTGCCGCCGTGGACCAGCAGCGCCTCCCCTTCGCAGGCCCAGCCGCGTTCGAACACGTTGTGCCATACCGTGAACAGCGTTTCGGGCAAGGCGGCGGCTTCGGCCATGGTCAGCCCGGCAGGCACCGGCAGGCAATGATCGGCGCAGGCGAGGCAATATTCGGCATAGCCGCCGCCCGTCACCAGTGCGCAGACCGCCCTGCCCAGCAATCCCGCATCCACCCCTTCGCCCACGGCCACGATGGTGCCGGAAACCTCCAGCCCCGGCAGCGCGGACGCGCCGGGCGGCGGCGGGTAATGGCCCAGCCGTTGCAGCACGTCGGGCCGGTTTACCCCGGCATAGGCCACTTCGATCAGCACCTGTCCCGGGCCGGGCCGGGGAATGGCGGTTTCGACCGGTTGCAGCACGTCCGGCCCGCCCGGGGCGGTGATGGCAATGGCTGTCATGCGATCCGGGATCTGGTCTGCACCTGCTGTCGCCACGCCCTGCCCCTGTTGCCGTAATATCCCGGAGGTAGCAGTAATGCGCGGCCCCATTGACAGCAAGCGGTGCGCGTCCGATGCTGCACTGCAATGGAAGATGATCGCCCCCGGATCCGCGGTGACGCGGCCAGCCGGCTCGCCGGTGAACCGCTCGATTCCTATTCTCAGGACGAGCTGCTGGAACGCATCTCCACGCTGGAGGCGGAAATAGCCCGCGTCCGCGCGCAACATGCAAAATCCGCCGATCATCGCAAGCTGGCGGAAATGATGTTCAAACCGCGCGAGGACAGGTGATGCCCGGTGCGGCCCCGCCTTTTGAACCAGCGCGCCGCACCTTGCACAGCAATCCTCTGGTCAAGCAGCAAACGCGCCCCATATTGTCAGGTAACGGGATCGGTCGTGCTGTTTGGCGGATGTTCATCAGCCTGTTCGCACAATCGCAAGACTTCGCCCCTGATACTGCCCGCAACGGATGACAGACCATGCCCAGTTTCGCCCAGAATCTTGAAAAGACCCTGCACGTCGCGCTGCAGCACGCGACTGAGCGGACGCATGAATATGCGACGCTGGAACATCTGCTGCTGGCGCTGGTGGAAGATGCCGACGCAGCTGAGGTGATGACCGCCTGCGGGGTCGATCTGGCTGAACTCGCCACGGTGGTCCGGCAGTATCTGGATCAGGAATATCAGAGCCTGAAGACCGAAGACGCCGCCGATCCGCAGCCCACGGCCGGGTTCCAGCGGGTGATCCAGCGCGCGATCCTGCATGTGCAGTCCAGCGGGCGCGACACGGTGACGGGCGCGAACGTGCTGGTGGCGCTGTTTTCCGAACGCGACAGCTATGCGGTCTATTTCCTGCAACAGCAGGACATGAGCCGGCTGGACGCGGTCAGCTTCATTTCCCACGGCATCGGCAAGGGCGGCCGCCAGCTGGACAACCGCGGCGCGCGCGGGGCCGAAGAACCCGAAGCCAAGGCGGAAGAAAAGCAGGAAAAGGGCAAGAAGGATTCCGCGCTCGACCAGTTCTGCGTCAACCTGAACCAGAAGGCGCTGGACGGGCGGATCGATCCGCTGATCGGGCGCGGGCCGGAAGTGGACCGCACCATCCAGATCCTGTGCCGCCGGTCGAAGAACAACCCGCTCTATGTCGGTGATCCGGGCGTCGGCAAGACCGCCATCGCGGAAGGCCTGGCGCGCAAGATCGTCGAAGGCGACGTGCCCGAAGTGCTGGAACAGGCCGTGATCTATTCGCTCGACATGGGCGCGCTGCTGGCCGGCACCCGTTATCGCGGCGATTTCGAGGAACG
>JBDLVD010000008.1:0-32956 GCA_039804965.1 Pseudomonadota bacterium | reverse complement strand
GGTGGTGACCCACCGGCACATGGCCATCGACCCTTACGTGATGGGTCGCCTGCGCGCGCGCGGGTTCGACAACCCGCCGGAATGGGCCAGGGGTGTCATGCTGGTGGCGGGCCTGCGGCGGCAGGGGGAAACGCAGTTCAGCGTTGCCCGCATCCCGCTGTCCGCCCGCGAACCGCGCCAGTTGTGGTCGCTGATCGTGCAGACCTTGCTGCTCTATGCGCTGCTGGTGGGGCTGCTGGCGCTGCTGCTGCGGCGCATTACCCAGCCGCTCGCCGCGCTGACGCGGCGGCTGGAAACCTTCGCAGAAACCCGCGCGCTGGATGGCCAGCTGCAACCCAGCGGGCCGCAGGACACCCGCCGGCTGATCGCCGCGCACAACGCGATGGAAGGGCGCATCGCCGCCCTGCTGGATGAAAAGGACGTGATGCTGGGGGCCATCGGCCACGATCTGAAAACGCCGCTGGCCGCATTGCGGGTGCGGATCGAATCGGTGGAAGACGATGCCGAACGCGGCAAGATGGCCGCCAGCATCGAAGACATCACCCGTTCGCTCGACGATATCCTGTCGCTCGCCCGCGTCGGCCGCGCCAGCGATCCGCTGGAACGCACCGAACTGTCGGCGCTGGTCGCCAGCGTGGTCGAAGAATACGAAGACATGGGCGAACCGGTCGAACTGGGCGCAACGCAGCGCGTGGCGATGCGCCTGCGGGCCACGTGGCTGCGGCGCGCCTTGCGCAACCTGATCGGCAATGCGCTGCGATATGGCGAACGGGCGCGCATCCGCATGGAACAGGTAGGGCGCGAAGCGGTGATCGTGATCGAAGACGATGGCCCCGGCATTGCGGAAGGCGACATCGCCGGGATGATGGAACCCTTCGCGCGCGGGGAAACATCGCGCAACCGTGAAACCGGGGGCGCGGGGCTTGGCCTCACGCTCGCCCGGGCCATCGCGGAACAGCATGGCGGCACGCTGGTGCTGCGCAACCGGCGAGATACCGGCGGCAAAATCCGCGGTCTGATCGCTGAATTGCGGATGCCGATCGACTGAGGGCTTCGCAAAGGGACTGCGGCACTGCTAGGGCGGTTGCAACCGTAACCTTCGGAGTCGAAAGCTTGAAGCGCATCGCTGCATCCGCCCTCACCGCTGTCCTGCTGGCCGGTTGTGCCACCGCCCCCATCGCCACGACAACGGCTGTCCCGCCCGCGCTCACTTCTGCGCCGATTGCGGATACCACGCCCAGCGACCTGCCGCGCAATGCGCGCCCGCTGCACTATGCGATCGATTTCACCCCCGATGCCAAGGCGCTGACTTTCAGCGGCAAGGAAAGCATCACGCTGGAAGTGTTCGAACCGACCGACCGGCTGGTGCTGCACGCCGTGGAACTGGACGTATCCTCCGCCCGGCTCGCCACCGGTACAGGGGCCGAAGCCGCCGCCACCACCGATCTGACCGTTACCCCCAGTGCTGACGGGCAGACCATCGCGCTGGCATCGTCCACCCAGATCCAGCCCGGCAGCTATCGCCTCGATCTCGCCTACAGCGGCAAGATCAACACGCAGGCGATGGGGCTGTTCGCGCTCGATTATCCGGACATGGCCACCGGCGAAACCCGGCGCGGGCTGTTCACCCAGTTCGAAGCGCCCGACGCACGGCGGTTCGCGCCGATGTTCGATGAACCCAGCTACAAGGCCACGTTCGACCTGACGGCCACGGTGCCCAAGGGCCAGATGGCGATCAGCAACATGCCGGTCGCCACCGAAAACCTGCTGCCCGGCGATCTGAAGAAAATCACCTTCCAGACCAGCCCCAAGATGTCGTCGTACCTGCTGTTCTTCGGCCTTGGCGATTTCGAACGGCTGGCAAAACCCGGCCCCGGCGGCATGGAAGTGGGGATCATCGGCCCCAAGGGCAGCGGCGAACAGGCCCGCTATGCGCTTGATTCGCTGCCGCCAGTGCTGAGCTATTACGAAGACTATTTCGGCGTGCCGTTCCCGCTGCCCAAGCTCGACAATATCGCCGGGCCGGGCCAGTCGCAGTTCTTCGGCGCGATGGAAAACTGGGGTGCGATCTTCACCTTCCAGCGCATTCTGCTGGAAGATCCCGCCATCACCAGCGCCGCGGTGCGCCAGCAGATCTTCGACACCCAGGCGCACGAAGTGGCGCACCAGTGGTTCGGCGATATCGTGACCATGGCGTGGTGGGACGATCTGTGGCTGAACGAAGGCTTCGCCAGCTGGATGCAGACCCGCGCCACCAACCAGATCCACCCCGAATGGTTTCCGCTGCTGACCCGCATCGCGGATCGCGAATCGGCCATGGGGCTGGACAGCTTCGCCAGCACCCACCCGGTGGTGCAGAAGATCCGCACCGTTTCCGAAACCTCGCAGGCGTTCGACACCATCGCTTATGAAAAGGGCGAATCGGTGATTTCGATGCTGGAAGCCTATGCCGGGGAAGACGTGTGGCGCAGCGGCATCCGCAGCTACATCAAGCAGCACCAGTACGGGAACACCGTCAGCGATGACCTGTGGCGCGCGGTAGAAGAAGCCGGCGCACCCGGCCTGACCACCATCGCCCACGATTTCACCCGCCAGCCGGGCATTCCGCTGGTGCGGGTGGAAAGCGCCTGCGCCAATGGCGCCACCACGCTGACCCTGACGCAAAGTGAATTCAGCCGCGAACGCAAGGCCGAAGTGGCCGCCAAGCCGCAACGCTGGCACGTGCCGCTGCTGGTGCAATCGGGCAGTGCCGCGCCCGTCCGCCACGTGCTGGACGGCAGCGCCAGTCTGCAGGTGCCGGGTTGCGGCGCGGTGATCGTCAATGGCGGGCAGCTCGGATATTTCCGCACGCTCTATTCGCCGCAGATGATCGCGCAGCTGGTCAAGGCATTGCCCGCCATGCAGCCGATCGACCAGCTGGGGCTGACCCGCGATGCCTTCGCGCTGGCACAGGCCGATTACCAGCCGCTGGCCCCGGCACTGGACATGCTGTCCGCCACCCCGGCCAATGGCAACCCGATGGTGTCGGAAGGTGCCGCCAACCGCTGGGCTGACATGTATGACCTGCTCGACAACGATGCGCAGAAGGCCCGGCTCGCCACGCTGGCGGGCAAGGTGCTGCTGCCGCGTCTGCAACAGCTCGGCTTCGAACCGCGCGCGGGCGAACCGCTGGTCGATGCCAATCTTCGTTCGAACCTGATCGGGCGGCTTGGCGCGATGGGCGATCAGTCCGTTGCAACGCAGGCGCGCACCCGTTTCGCCCGCCTTGCAAGCGATCCGCGCGCACTGGACGGCCCGCTGAAGACCACCTGGCTTTCCATCGCCGCGCGCAATGCCAGCCCGGCGGAATGGGAACGGCTGTTGGATCTGGCGCGCAAATCCACCAGCGCGGTGGAAAAGCAGACCTATTACCAGCTGCTTGGCTCGACCATGGACAAGGCCCTGTCGCAGCGTGCGCTGGACCTTTCGCTGACCGGGGAAGCTGGCACCACCAGCGCCGCGATCATCACCGAAGTGGCTGAAAACCAGCCGGAACTGGCGTTCGATTTCGTGATGGCCCACCGCGCCAAGGTGGAAACGCTGGTCGATTCCAGCGGCCGCGCACGGTTCATCGCCCGGCTGGGCGCCGGCAGCAAGGATGATGCGATGGTCAAGCGGCTGGAAAGCCTGCGCGCATCCCTGCCCGAAGACGAACGCCGCCCGGTCGACCAGGTGCTCGGCTCGCTGCGCCAGAAGATGGCCAGCGAACCGCGCCTGCGCGGCCAGCTGGGGGAATGGCTGGCCAAGCGGTAAGCGATTTTGCCGCGGGATTGCTTCGCTTTACCCGAAGCAATCCCGCGGCGATTACCGCATCAGCCCGCCGATCAGGTTGCGGGCAAACCGGCCAAGGCCGGGGATGCCGAATGCCTTGCCCAGTTCATTGGCCACGGTGCCGGCGGCGGCACTGGCCGCGCTCGCCTTGGGATTGGCGCGGCTGGCATGTCCGGTCAGCGATCCGGCAAGGATGGAACCGGCGCTGGCCGCCGCCGCACCCACGGCGGCCGTGGCCACTTTGCCGCCAAGGCTGCCCCACATGCTGGTGGACTTGCGTTCGCGCTTGCCCACTTCAGCGGTCCCTTCCGCTTCCACTTCCTGCGCTGTCACCGCCGCATCGGCGATTTTCTGCGCGATCACTTCCTGCGCGCTTTCGCGGTTGACGCGGGTATCGTACTTGCCATCGACCGGGCTTATCGACCGGATGATCGCGCGTTCCTTTTCACTGATCGGGCCAAGCCGGCTGCGCGGCGGGGCAATCAGCGTGCGTTGCACCACCGATGGCGCACCGTCTTCCATCAGCGTCGATACCAGCGCCTCACCCACTTTCAGTTCGGTGATCGCGGTTTCGACATCCAGATCCTTGTTGATCCGGAAGGTTTCCGCCGCCGCCTTGATCGCCTTCTGATCGCGCGGGGTGAAGGCGCGCAGCGCGTGCTGCACCCGGTTGCCCAGTTGCCCGGCCACTTCTTCGGGGATGTCGATCGGGTTCTGGGTGACGAAATAGACCCCCACCCCCTTCGACCGGATCAGGCGCACGACCTGTTCGATCTTGTCCTGCAAGGCATCGGACTGTTCCGCGAACAGCAGGTGCGCTTCGTCGAAGAAGAACACCAGCTTCGGCTTTTCCGGATCGCCCACTTCGGGCAACACTTCGAACAGTTCGGCCAACAGCCACAGCAGGAAGGTGGCGTACAGCTTGGGGCTGCGCATCAGCTTGTCCGCCGCCAGCACGTTGATCATGCCCCGGCCCTGATCGTCCACCTTCAGGAAATCTTCGATTTCCAATGCCGGTTCGCCAAAGAACTGCGCCCCGCCCTGACTGTCGAGGCTAAGCAGCTGGCGCTGGATCGTGCCCACGCTCTGCTTCGTCACATTGCCGTATTTCGTGGTCAGTTCCGCCGCGTTTTCAGCAGTGTAGGACAGCATCGCCTGCAGATCTTCCAGATCGATCAGCAGCAGGCCCTGTTCATCGGCATAGCGGAACACGATGTTCAGCACGCCTTCCTGCGTTTCGTTCAGGTCCAGCAGGCGGGCCAGCAGCAGCGGCCCCATTTCGGAAATGGTGGTGCGGATCGGGTGGCCCTGTTCCCCGAACAGATCCCAGAACACCGCCGGATTGTCGGCATAGGTGTAAGGGTCCAGCCCGATTTCCTTCGCCCGCGCCTCCAGGATCGCGGCATTCTTGAACGTGGGGGAACCGGCCATCGAAATGCCGGAAAGATCGCCTTTCACGTCTGCCAGGAACACCGGCACGCCTTGCGCGGAAAAGCTTTCGGCGATGCCCTGCAGTGTAACCGTCTTGCCGGTGCCGGTGGCGCCCGCGATCAGGCCGTGGCGGTTCGCCCGGCGCAGGTTCAGCACCTGCCGTTCGCCATTGGCGCCCAGTCCGAGATAGATTTCGGTCATTCCCACGTTCCCTCCGTAATGTCCCTTGGTCTGGCGCAGGTGAGGCGGCCCGGTCAAGGCGATAGACAAGCGGCCAATGGACAGACGGCGATTTGTAGCTAGAGCGGGACACATGGCCGGTTACCAACCTTTCGTCCTGCTCGACGATGCGCGGGTGGATGGCGCGAGCGACGCCCAGCTGTTCGAAAACGCGCGCGAACTGTTCGTGGCGCGAACGCCCGCTGACGTGCTGCCCGTGCTGGAAGCCGCCGACCGTGCGCGCGCCGAACGTGGCGGAACGCTGGCCGGATACCTCGCTTACGAAGCCGGGCTGGCGCTGGAACCGCGGCTGGCGGGCATGGCGGCAGAACGCAGCGGCGCGCACGGCCCGCTGGTTTGGCTGGGCCTGTTCGACGATCCGCAGATCATCCCCGCAGCCGAAGTCCCGCAATGGCTGGCCAGCCGCACCCCGGCCGGGTTGGCCAGCATCGGTCCGCTGGAACCGCAGCTTTCCACCGGTGCATACCTCGACGCGTTCGATGCCTTGCAGGAAGCGATCCGGGCAGGCGATATCTATCAGGCGAACCTGACGATGCCGCTGGCCGGCCCCGCCCGCGGTGATCCGCTGGCGATCTATGCCGCGATGCGGCCCAGCAGCAATGCGGGGTATGGCGGGCTGATCTTCGACGGATCGCACTGGTTGCTCAGCTTCAGCCCGGAACTGTTCTTCAGCCTGAAAGGCAGCGCCGCGCGCGTGAAGCCGATGAAGGGCACGCGCCCGCGCGGCCGCAACGAAGCGGAAGATGCCGCCTTTGCCGCAGAACTGGCCAGTTCGGTAAAGGACAAGGCCGAAAACCTGATGATCGTGGACCTGATGCGCAACGATCTGTCGCGCGTGGCCGTGGCCGGATCGGTGCGGGTGGAGCGGCCATTCCACGTCGAAAGCTATCCCACGGTCCACACCATGGTCACCACGGTGAAGGCCGAACTGCAGCCGGGCAAAAGCGCGATGGACATGATCCGCGCGCTGTTCCCCTGCGGATCGATAACCGGCGCGCCGAAAATCCGCGCGATGGAACTGATCCAGCAGGTGGAACGCGATGCGCGCGGGCCTTATTGCGGGGCCATTGGCCGGATCGGCACCGCCGCCGATGGTTCGGTCGATGCCGCGTTCAACGTGGCCATCCGCACGATCCGCCTGACACCGGGCGAAAACGATCGCCATCAGGCCGTGCTGGGCGTGGGCGGGGCCATCGTGGCCGACAGCGACGGCATGGATGAATGGCGCGAATGCCTGGTGAAAGGCAGCTTTGCGCGCGGCCATGCCGGTGGGCACGACCTGCTGGAAACGATGCGGTTCGATCCCGAACAGGGCATCCCGCTGCTGGAACGGCATCTGGAACGGATGAAGGCCAGCGCCGCCGAACTCGGCTTCAGTTTCGACCGGCACGAAGCGCGCAACCGCATCCAGGCGCTGTGCTTCCAACTGGAAACGCCTGCGCGCCTGCGCCTGCTGGCATCGCGCAGCGGCGAACTGGCGCTGGAATGTGCGGGCCTGCCCGCCACGACGAACGGCCAGCCGGTCGAATGCGTGGTGCTGCCCCTGCCGGTGGTGCCGGGGGACTGGCGGCTGCGGCACAAGACCACCGATCGCGGTTTCTACACTGCCGCCACCGCGCTGGCGCAAGCCAATGGCGCGGGCGAGGCGCTGTTGCTGCGCCCGGACGGCAGGATCACCGAAGGCAGCTTCACCAACGTGTTCGTTGAACGCGATGGCCGGCTGCTGACCCCACCCGCCGCACTGGGGCTGCTGCCCGGCGTGCTGCGCGCGCAATTGCTGGACGATGGCCGCGCCATCGAAGCGGATCTGACGCTGGACGATCTGGCAGGCGGGTTCCTGATCGGCAACGCGCTGCGCGGACTGATGCCGGCAAGGTTGAAATGATGGACGACCAGATGCTTTCCACCGCGCTGCGCCGAATTGCCGCATCGCCCACCACCGCCATGACCGATCGCGCCACGCAATTGCGCGAACAGGGGCGCGATGTGATCTCGCTGTCGGTTGGTGAACCCGATTTTGCCACGCCGGCCCATGTGATCGAAGCGGCCAAGGCCGCGCTGGATGCGGGCGACACGCGTTATACCCCCGTCACCGGCACCATGAAGCTGAAACAGGCCGCCGCGCTGCATTTCGCGCGCGATCTGGGCATCACGGCAGACCCGGCCAGCATCATCGTCACCGCGGGCGGCAAGCAGGCGATTTTCGAAGCGCTGGTGGCCACCGTCAGCGAAGGGGACGAAGTGATAGTGCCATCGCCGTGGTGGGTCAGTTACCCGCAGATGGTGCGTTTCTGCGGCGGCAGCGTGGTGCCGCTGATCACCCATGCTAAGGACAATTTCCGCTTCAGCCCGGCCGATCTCGAAGCGCTGATTACCCCGCGCACCTGCTGGCTGCTGCTGAACAGCCCCGGCAACCCCACCGGCGCGGTCTATCCGCGTGAAATGCTGCTGGGCATTGCCGAAGTGCTGCGCCGCCACCCGCGCATTCTGGTGCTGGCGGACGATATCTATTCCCCGCTGATCTATACCGGCCAGCCGCACATCAGCATGGCGGCGCTGTGCCCTGATCTGGCAGACCGGGTGCTGACCGTTTCGGGCGTATCGAAAAGCCACGCGATGACCGGGTTCCGCATCGGGGTTGCCACCGGGCCGGCCTGGTTGATCGAAGCGATGGGCCGCCTGCAATCCAACGCCTGCGGCAATCCCGCCAGCATCAGCCAGGCCGCCGCCGTGGCCGCTTTTGCCGGGCCGCAGGATTTTCTGCACCAGTGGCGCGAAGTGTTCCGCAAACGGCGCGACAGCGTGGTGGCGGCCATCAACGCCATTCCCGGCCTCAGCACCCCGGTGCCCGATGGCGCGTTTTACTGCTTCATCGACGCAACGCCGTTGATGGACCGGTTCGGCGGGGACGACAACACGCTGGCGCTGCATCTGCTGGAACATGGCGTAGCGGTGGTTTCGGCCAGCGCCTTTGGGGGCGGCAACGGTTTTCGCATCAGCTTTGCCGCGGATGAAACGGTGCTGAAAGAAGCGCTGCGGCGCATTGAAAAGGCACTGGCATGACGCAGATCCCCATCCTGTTCGAAGACGGCGAATCGCTGGTCATCAACAAGCCCGGCGGCCTGCCGCTGGACAAGCCGCGCGCCGGCGGTGCCTCGCTGGATGATCGGCTGGACGAACTGAAGCTGGGATTCCAGCGCGCGCCGCAGCCGGTCCACCGGCTGGATGCCGATACCAGCGGCTGCCTGCTGCTGGCCCGCAATCCCAAGGCGCTGGTGCGCTTTGCCAAGGCGTTTGAGGAACGGGTCGTCACCAAACGCTATCTCGGCATTCTGGCAGGCGTTCCCGAACAGGCCGAAGGGACCATCGAACTCGCGCTGGCCAAGATCAGCAGCGCGGAAAAAGGCTGGCGGATGATCCCCGCGCGCAAGGGCAAGCCTTCCATCACGCACTGGAAGTTGCTGGCCGAAATCAACGGCCGCGCGCTGGTGGAATTCCGCCCCGAAACCGGCCGCACGCACCAGATTCGCGTCCATTCCGCCAGCGGCATCGGCATCCCGTTGCTGGGCGATCCGGTCTATGGCGAAAACGCCCCCGGCACCCGCGCGTGGCGCACGCTGCTGCATGCCGCAGGGCTGGAAGTGCCGCGCGATGGCAAGCCGGCAATCGTTGCCCATGCACCGCTGCCCGAAGATTTCGCCGGCCTCGGCTTTACCGATCCCGCCGCGCCGCAGGGCGATGCCTGAACCGTCCGATTCGCTGGCGGCCCGCGCGGTGGCGCTGGCGGAAGAAAGCTTCATCGCGGCATCCGGCCCCGGCGGGCAGAACGTCAACAAGGTCGCCACTGCGGTCCATCTGCGGCTGAACGTGTTCGCGCTGCGGCTGCACCCCGCTGTGTTCCACCGGCTGAAGGAACTGGCCGGGACGCGAATGACGGCAAAGGGCGAGATCGTGATCGCCGCCCGCCGGTTCCGCACGCAGGAAGCGAATCGGGACGACGCGCGGCGCAAAATGCTCGACCTGCTGGCCGAAGCCGAAAAAGTGCCGAAGAAGCGCGCCAAGAGCCGGGTCAACCGGGTGGGCAAAGTCGAACGGCTCAAGGCGAAAAAGGTGCGCGGAACGGTGAAGGCCAATCGCGGCAAGGTGGACTGGTAGCCCCCTTCGCACCTGTTGACTTTTCGGACCCCGTGGCCCAATGGCGCGCCCAATGGGCGGCGCTTTGCGTGCCGCCCCAATCGTTTCCGGGCCGCCGCGCCCAGCACAGATTTTTGGGAATAAGACCATGGCGAAGCCTGCAACAATCAAGATCCGGCTGAACTCCACCGCCGACACCGGCTTCTTCTACGTGACCAAGAAGAACCCGCGCAACACGACGGAAAAGATGTCGTTCCGCAAGTACGACCCCGTCGCGCGCAAGCACGTCGAGTTCAAGGAAGGCAAGATCAAGTAATCTGCTGATCGGCGGACCCGGCGTGCGGAACACGGCGGGTTCACAGCAGGTTCAATGCACCGTACGCACTGTCGGAGCATGAACATCTTGCACACCATCACCCGTTTCCCGCTGCGCGCCGCGATTGTCGGCGCGTTTTGCGTTTCTGCCCCGCTCGCAATGGCGGTGTCCCCCGCCGTCGCCCAGACTGCTGCCGCGCCAGAGGCATCGGCGCAGCTGGACAACGCGGTGGCCGCCCTGCGCGGCATTTCCACGATGCAGGCCGATTTCACCCAGTCCGATCGCAACGGGCAGGTGATTCGCGGCAAGCTGACGCTGAAATCCCCCGGCCGCATCCGCTTCGAATATGAAAAGGCGGCCAATATGCTGGTCGTTTCGGACGGCAAGGCGCTGACGCTGGTCGATTACGACGTGGCGCAGGTGCAACGCTGGCCGATCTCCAATTCCCCGCTCGGCGCACTGCTCGATCCGCATCGCGACGTGAAGCGGTTCGGGCGGCTGATCCCCACCGGCAACCCGGCTGTCACCAGCATCGAGGTGAAAGACCCGAAAAGGCCTGAGTACGGCACGATCACGCTGATCTTCGTCAAGAACGGCGCGGCGCCCGGCGGGCTGGAACTGGCCAGCTGGGTGGCGCTGGACGCGCAGAAAAACCGCACCACGGTGCGCCTTTCCGGGCAGCGATACGGCGGTGCCGTGGCTGACAGCGCGTTCACGTTCCGCGATCCGCGCATCACTACCCGTCGCCCGCGCTGACCATCGCTCGCCCAAGCGCCCGCTGGCTGCGATGAATTGTGCAATCCCGTTCATTTAGCCGAAAGCCAGCAGCCGCTAATCCAGCAATTGCAAGGCGTTGCCGGAGACGGGTTTCCCCCCTGTTGCCCTGATCTCCGCAAGGTTTCGCCTTGTTAGCGTGACGAACGCTTAAGGAACCCTCGTCCCACTTGCCCCCGGGACGGGGGTTTTTTGCGCCCGGATCCCGAGGCGGCAGCCGGCTGTGCGACGGCTCGCTATGGACCGCGCGCCTGCCGCACCCTAAGTGCCGCTTATGGTCAAGATTGCTAGCTGGAACATCAATTCGGTCCGCCTGCGGATGCCGCTGGTCGCGCGTTTCCTGACGGAGGAAGCGCCGGACGTGCTGTGCCTGCAGGAAATCAAGACAATCGAAAAAAGCTTCCCCTTCGCCGCGTTCGAGGAACTGGGATACCGGCACTTCGCGGTCCACGGGCAGAAGGGCTATCACGGGGTCGCCACCGTCAGCCGCATTCCGCTGAAGGAATTTTCCCGCCACGACTGGCAGGACAATGGCGAAGCGCGGCATATCGGCGTGGAACTGACCGGGCAGGAAGCCGGCGCGGCCAAGGGCATGGTGATCGAAAACGTCTATATCCCGGCCGGCGGCGACATTCCTGACCGCGCACAGAACGTCAAATTCGGCCAGAAGCTCGATTTCCTTGAACGCATGACCCACTGGGCGGACCGGATCGACCGGCCGACGCTGATCGTGGGGGATTTCAACATCGCCCCGCTGGAATGCGACGTGTACGACCACAAGGCGCTGCTGAAAGTCGTCAGCCACACGCCGCTGGAGGTGGAAACACTGAAACGCTTCCAGGACGCCCATGGCTGGGTCGATCTGGGCCGCAAGCATATCCCCGCGCCGGAACGCAACTGGACGTGGTGGTCATACCGCACCTTCTGGCAGGAAAAGGACCGCGGGCGGCGGCTGGACCACATGTGGGCATCGCCGGAACTGGCCGCGCAATCCGCCGCCCACCGGTTCGTCGAACATACCCGCCGGTGGGACCAGCCAAGCGACCATGTGCCGCTGGTGACGGAGTTTGCGTTCTGAACGCAGCTTCGCCTTCACGCCGGGTCGCGCAAGCGGTGGACGGCTTGCGCCATGGCTGGCCGCTGGCCCTGCCCGGCGCGCCGCTGCTGCTGCCGGTGGAAACGGCACCGCATCAGGCAGAGGCCGCGGGCCTGCTGATTTCATCCGCCCGCGCGGTGTCCCTGCGGCTGGCAAACCAGCGCGCGGCGGCGGAACCGCAGGTGCCGGTGCTGATTCGCGGTGCCGAACCCTTCACGCTCGCCACCGCGCGCCCAGTCGCTGACCCGTCGCTCGATCTCGCCGCGCCCTTGAAAGGGCCGTTCGTGGCCGACGACTTCGGCTGGCGCGAACAGGCTGTCGCCGCGCTGGAACTGGCGCGGCTGGCGGGAATCCTGCCGGCCTTCATGGTCGATGCCAGCCCGGCAGCGGAACCGGTGGCGGTGGACCCCGCAGATCTCGCCGCCTATTCCAACGCCGCCGCGCTGACCATCGCCACCCGCGCCCGCCTGCCGGTGGCCGCGTGCGAGGACGCGGAGATCGTTGCCTTCCGCAGCACCGATGATCTGCGCGAACACGTGGCGCTGGTAATCGGCACGCAGAGTGCCGACCGCGCACCGCTGGTGCGGCTGCATTCCGAATGCCTGACCGGCGACATCCTCGGCAGCCTGAAATGCGATTGCGGGCCGCAGCTCGACGCCGCCTTGCGCGCCATGGCCGATGAAGCGGCGGCGGGCGGCTGGGGCGTGCTGCTGTATCTGCGGCAGGAAGGGCGCGGCATCGGCCTGATCAACAAGCTGAAGGCCTATCGCCTGCAGGATCAGGGCTTTGACACGCTGGAAGCGAACAGCCGGCTGGGCCTGCCCGAAGAAGCGCGCGATTTCCCGGTCGCGGCGCGGATGCTGGCCCTGCTGGGCGCGGGCCGGATCCGGTTGATGACCAACAACCCGGCCAAGGTCGCCGCGCTGTCAGCCGCTGGCGTCACCGTGGAACAGCGCGTGCCGCACAGCCTGCCCGCCAATCCGCACAACCACCGCTACCTCGCCACCAAGCGTGACCGGGCGGGGCACCTGATCTAGCCCATCAGCGTTTTTCGAAGCGTTTCAGGCCGGGGCCAAGTTGGTTGGTGCCCAGCGCCAGCCGATCGCCCGACCAGTCCGCCACGAAAGTGGTGGTTCGCGATACACCGGGAGCCAGACGCGCGTCGTTGCCGGCGATCACCAGCCCGGTGCTGGGATGGGCCACCCCTTCCGCCGCCACCGCGATGAAGGCGCTGTAATTTTCCTTGTCCTGCCCCTGCACGAACCAGTTGTTGCTGATCTGGCCGGTGGAACCGCCCGGCAGGTCGATCATGTAATTGGTCGCCTTGCCGCGGGCATCGTCGAAGCTGGAACTGGCGATTTCGACCACGGCGGCGCGCGCCTTCACGTAATGGCCGCCGCGCCCCTGTTCGAACCGGCTGCGGGTGACACGCAAGTGGCCGTAATCGCCGATGTAGATCGAATGGGCGCATCCGCCCGCGCCTTCGCAGGTGCCAAGCCGGGTGAAGGTGGAACGGTCCACCACGATCCGGCCTTGCTGATCGGCGGCGCTGAGGATGCCTTGCTGGCTGTCGCGAAACCAGCTTTCGGCCACGGTCAGATCGCCCTTTTCCAGCCGGATGCCCGCACCGTTGAAATCGGATACGCGGATGTTCTGGAACACCAGCCCGGAAACGTCAGCCGCCTGTCCCCGTAAAACCAGCGCGGCCTTGCCTTCGCAGGCCGTCCCATCGAACACCGCCGTTCCGGGCTCGCTGGCGAAATAGGCGATGCGGCCGGCGTTCTGCACGCCGCAATCATGGCGGGTGCCCGGCGCGATGGCGATGGTGCCTTGCCCCGCGCCGATCGCATCGATCGCCGGTTGCAGCCGGTCAAACCCCTGCCCGGTTTCCACCACCGTATAGGCGGCACCGCGTGCCTGCGCGACCAGCGCGGCAGTGGGGATGGCCGCAACGGCGATGGTCCCCACTGCCGCAGCGGCAGCAAGCAGGAACCTTCGGGGCGAACGGGGTGCATGGTCCTTCATGCGCGCGACCCTAAGCCGCGAAGGTTAAGCCCACGCTAAGCCGTTCAATCCTCGCCCGAGCGCCAGCGCCAGCCGCCGCGCGTATGCCGGCGGGACAGCGCCACCAGCACCAGCGTGGCCGGGATGATTGCCGCAAACACCTTCCCCGGTTGCCCGGGCCACGCGAGGCCCGCCCCCAGCACCACCGCAAAATAGGCGCCGAGCAAGGCCCACCCTTGCCACGCGCAAGGCAGGCCCGCGCCATAGCCATAGCGTTTAGGCAGGAACCACGGATCGTCGTTCAGCAACGCATGCAGCATCGCACTTACTCCTCGTTCTTCGCCGGACGGCCGCGCCGGGGCGGAATGGCATCCGGCACCCGCAGACCGCGCCGGGCAAGCGCCTCGCGCAGCAGCATTTCCACTTGCGCGTTGACCGATCGCAGATCCTGCGCGGCGGTGCGTTCGATCGCGGCGTGCAGCGCCGGATCGATCCGCAAGGCAAAGGCTTTCCGCGCAGCCATCGGCTTACTGATACAGCGTCCCAGCGTTGACCACCGGGTTCACATCGCGTTCGCCGCACAGCACCACCATCAGGTTGCTGACCATGGCCGCGCGCCGTTCGTCATCCAGATGGACGATCTGTTCTTCGGACAGCTTGTTCAGCGCCATCTGCACCATGCTGACCGCGCCCATCACCAGTTTCGCCCGCGCGGCGATCACCGCTTCGGCCTGCTGTCGGCGCAACATCGCACCGGCGATTTCAGCGGCATAGGCAAGATGCGTCAGCCCCGCCTCGTCGACATGGATACCGGCCACCGCCAACCGTTCGTTCAGTTCCACGCGCAGTTCGGCATTCACGATCTCGCCATCGGAACGCAGGGTGACTTCGCCTTCCTCGAGATGATCGTACGGATGGCGCGACCCGACCGTGCGCAGGCCCGCTTCGATCTGGATGTTCACGAACTGCTTGTATTCGTCCACGTCGAACGCCGCCTGCGCGGTATCGGCCACGCGCCACACCACGTTGCAGGCGATTTCCACGGGGTTGCCGCGCAGATCGTTCACCTTCACCTTTTCGGAATGGATGTTGTGCGCGCGCACCGACAACCGGCGCCGCGCCATCCACGGCCACACCCAGCGCAGGCCTTCGGTCCGGTCAGTGCCGTGATAGGCCCCGAACTGGGTAATCACCGCGCCCTGATTGGGCTGGATCATGTAGAATCCGGCAGCAACGAACAGCGCCAGCAGCACCGCGCCGATGAACACCGCACCGCCCAGCATGGTCGGTTCCCCCTGCCCCGCCGCGATCACCCGCCAGATCGCCGTACCCGCTGCCAAGACCAGCAGCGCCAACATGGCAAAGCCGTTGAAGGTTGCCGCCGGACGTTCCCGGCTGGGGTTCATGGTCATGCCTTGGGTCATCGCGAATCCCTCTCGCAAAAATTATGATATCATATTTATAGCAGATTGGATTTTCCGCAAGCACCCCTTGCAAGAACGCCGCATTGCCCGCATCTAGGGTGTGCGGACCGGGCCCCTCTGGCGTGGCGCTTTCCTTCGGGAATGCCTGCGTGATGTCGGACCGCATCGGATGATGCCGATGCCATGCCCGGGTTCACGTTCCCCCCAATCCCGCGATCCCGGCGGGCTCGGCTCATCCGATCGAACCAGCATCTCGTTCGACAGGGAGCTTTCATGCCCGACGCATTCATTCACCTGCTCACCGCCGACTGGCTCGGCACACCTGCGTGGTTCTGGCTGGCCTTTGCCGCGCTGGTGGCCACGCTGACCGCCTTCGACCTTGGCGTGCTGAACCGCGAAAACCGGGAAATGGGCATCGCCCGATCGCTGCGCCTGTCCGCCTTCTACATCACCGTGGCACTGGCCTTCGGCGGCTGGATCTGGGCCGCGCGCGGGGCAGAGGCGGGGATGCAGTATTACACCGGCTTCTTCATCGAAAAGGCGCTGTCGATCGACAACGTCTTCGTCATCAGCCTGATCTTCAGCTACTTCGCCATCCCGCGGATGTATCAGTACCGCGCATTGCTGTGGGGCATTCTGGCGGTGATCGTGCTGCGCGGGCTGATGATCGCGGGCGGCGCGGCGCTGGTCAGCCAGGCCCATTGGGTGCTGTACCTGTTCGCCGGCTTCCTGATCGTGACCGGCATCCGCATGTTCTTTGCCGGCGATGTCGCACCCGATGTCGCCAGCAACCCGGCGGTGAAATGGATCAGCCGCCACATGCGCGTGACGCCCGAACTGCACGGCCAGCGGTTCGTGGTGAAGCTGCCCGATCCAAAAACCGGCAAACTGGCGCTGGCGGCCACTCCGCTGCTGCTGGCGCTGGTGGTGATCAACATCGCCGATCTGGTGTTCGCGGTCGATTCCGTGCCGGCGATCTTCGCCATCACCACCGACACCTTCATCGTTTACACCAGCAACATCATGGCCATCCTTGGCCTGCGCGCGCTGTATTTCGCGCTGGCGGCGATGGTCCACCGTTTCCATTACCTCAAATATGCGCTGGCCGCGGTGCTGGTGTTCATCGGCAGCAAGATCCTGATCGCGGATTTCGTGCTGGGCGGGGCCAAGTTCCCGCCGCTCGCCAGCCTCGGCGTGACTTTCGCCCTGATCGCGGCCGGGATCGCCTATTCGCTATACAATACGAAAGGACAGGAAGAGGCGGGGTGGCCCGTCGCCTGAAGCGGGGGCCTGAACAAGCGCCTCGATCCCGCCGGTCAGTTGCGCAGGATCACGTCGAGGAAATAGTCGCCATAGGCTTCCAGCTTGCGCGCGCCGATGCCGGGGATTTCGCCCATCTCGTCGTGCGAAGCCGGGCGGCGGGCAGCCATTTCACGCAAGGTGGCATCGTGGAAGATGACATAGGGCGGCACCTGCGCCTCTGCCGCCAGTTGCCGCCGCAGGCTGCGCAGTTCTTCGAACAGCGGGTTGTCCGCCGGGTTTGTCGCCACATCGGCATCCCGGCGGCGCCCTTTGCGCGCAGGCGGGGCGGGGCGGATGATCTCGACCGCCTTTTCACCCTTCAAAATATCGCGCGCATCGCCGCCCAGCGCCAACCCGCCGTGTTCCGTCGCCACCAGACAGCCACGGGCCTGCAAGGCGCGGGCGACCGGCTGCAACAGCCGCGCTTCGTCTGCATCGACAATGCCGAACACGCTCAACTGGTCATGCCCGCGCTGGCGCACGCGATCGTCCTCCGCGCCGGTCAGCACTTTTTGCAGATGGCCGAAGCCGAAGCTCTGCCCGGTGCGATAGACCGCGCTCAACAGCTTGCGCGCGGTTTCCGACACGTCGACCACGCTGGGTGCATCGATGCAATTGTCGCAGTTGCCGCACGTGGCGGGCGGATCTTCCCCGAAATGGCGCAGCAGCACGGCGCGGCGGCAACCCGGCGTTTCCACCAATGCCGCCAGCGCATCCAGCCGGGCGCGTTCGCCTTTCTGGCGGCCCGGCTCCACTTCGCCCAGCCGTTGCCGTGCCTGCACGAAATCGCCGGCGGACCACAGCATCACCGCAATCGCCGGATCGCCATCGCGCCCGGCGCGGCCGGTTTCCTGGTAATAGGCTTCGATCGATTTGGGCACGCCCGCATGGGCAACAAAGCGCACGTCGGGCTTGTCGATGCCCATGCCAAACGCGATCGTGGCCACCATCACCATGTCTTCGCTGGCCACGAAGGCCGCCTGATTGGCCGCGCGCTGTTCCGGCGGCAGGCCCGCGTGATAGGGCAGCACCGGGCGGCGGCTGCCCGCGCCCAGCTTTTCGGCCAGTTCCTCCACCTTGCGGCGGGTAGGGGCATAGATGATGCCCGGCCCTTTCTCGCTATCCAGCAAGTGCCGCAACTGCGCCGCGCCGCCATCGCGGGGGCGGATGTGATAGCGGATGTTGGGCCGGTCGAACCCGGCCACGATCAGCCCGTCCTGCCCGATGCCCAACTGGGTCAGGATATCGGCCTGCGTATGCGCGTCCGCCGTGGCCGTCAGCGCCAGCCGCGGGACATGCGGGAACGCATCCATCATCGGCCGCAGCAGGCGGTAATCGGGGCGGAAATCGTGCCCCCATTCGGACACGCAATGCGCTTCGTCCACTGCGAACAGGGCCAGCGGCGCACTGGCCAGCAGATCGCGGAAATGCGGCTGGCTGGCGCGCTCCGGCGCGACGTAGAGCAGGTCCAGCTCGCCCGCGCGGTAGGCCTCCATCGTGGCCATCCGGTCATCGTCCACGCTGGTCAGCGTGGCGGCGCGGATGCCGTTGGCGCGGGCAGACCGCAACTGGTCATGCATCAGCGCGATCAGCGGCGAAATCACCACGCAGGTGCCTTGCAGCATGGTCGCAGGCAGCTGGTACGTCAGCGATTTGCCCGCCCCGGTGGGCATCACCGCCAGCGTGGATCGCCCCGCCAGCACCCGGTCCACCACTTGCCGCTGCACGCCGCGAAAACTGTCGAACCCGAAGATCCGCCGCAGCGCCTCGGCGGCGTGATCAATGGTGGCGGTGTCGGGCATCGGCACCCTGTGGCAGAACCCGAGGCGCAAGAGAACCGCCCGGCAATCCTTTTGCACCTTCCCCGCCTTTTCGGCCGGGTGCGCCAATTCCAACTTGAATGTCCGGGCCGCTTGTCTAGCGTCAGGGGTAACACGGGGTGGCAACTTTCCCGCCACTCGCACGTTTGAAAGGTGATCCGATGAAGAAGTTTGCCCTTGTTGCCGCCGTGTCTGCCGCTTCGCTGGCCCTGGCTGCCTGTGGCAACACGAACGACGCCTCGGAAGACGCGATGGCCGATACGGTGGAAGTGCCGGCTGACGCGGCGATGGCCACTACGCCCGAACCTGTCGCGGCCGATACCGCTGCCGCCGCCACCCCCACCGCTGCGCCCAGCGATGAAGCCACCAGCGATCCCGTCAACGACGCCGCCGACGCCGCAGAAGCGGCCGCCGCCGATGTCGAAGCAGCCGCTGCCGCCGCCGGCGATGCAGCCCCGAAGGCTGGGCAGTAAGCTGGCCGGGCGGTGCGCCTTGCGGGCCGGCAGCACGCTGGCGCTGGCCATGCTGCTGGGGCTTGCCGCCTGCCAGAACGATAATGATCCCGGCCCCGGCGGGGTGACCGTGGGGGAAGCACGCGCGCTGGACGATGCCGCCGCCATGCTGGAGGAACAGCAGCGCCAGCCTTCTCCTTCAGCCCATGCTTCTTCCATGCCCACACCGCAGACCACCCCTCAGCCCATTAAGCCTGCGGGCTGAAGGGTGGTCTGGCCGGCCAATTTCGACACCATCCCCGCCGTGCCAGACGGCGTGTTCACCGCGCCGCTGGCCCGCCCTGCCCATGTCGGGGAAGACTGGCTGGAACCCGCGCAGCGCAGCTATTCCACCGACGATGATGGCGTGTGGGACGATCTGTTCGCCCGCCAGATGGACCTGCTGCCCGGCCGCGCCTGCAGCGCCTTCCTGCACGGGCTGCAACGGCTGGACCTTGGCCGGGGCGGCGTGCCGGACTTCGGCCGCCTCTCCGCCGAACTGGGCGCCCTGACGGGGTGGAGCGTGGTGCCGGTGCCGATGCTGATCCCCGATCACGTGTTCTTCTGGCATCTCGCCAACCGCCGCTTCCCGGCAGGCAATTTCATCCGCAGCCGCGCCGCGTTCGATTACATTCAGGAACCCGACGTGTTCCATGACGTGTTCGGCCATGTGCCGATGCTGACCGATCCGGTCTTTGCCGATTACATGCAGGAATATGGCCGCGCCGGGTGGAAGGCCATGCGCCACAACCGGCTGAAGGCGCTGGGCGCATTGTACTGGTACACGGTCGAATTCGGGCTGATGCTGGAACAGGGCCAGCCGCGCATCTATGGCGCGGGCATCCTGTCCGGCCCGCGCGAAGCGGTCTTTGCGCTGGAAGGCCAGTCACCCAACCGCATCATGCTGAACGTCGACCGGGTGATGCGGACCGATTACGTGATCGACGATCTGCAGCCGACCTATTTCGTGATCGAAAGCTTCGAAGACCTGTACCACCAGACGGTGCAGCGCGATTTCGACCGGCTGTACCAGGCGCTCGGCCCCGGTTTCACTTATGCCAATGCCGCCGTGATCGATGTCGATGACGTGCTGCACCGGGGCACGCAGGAATACCACCTGCGCGGCGGGCGCGGATCAGGCGCGGCGGCGGTCTGATGCGGCTGTAGGCAGAATCAGCGCAGGGCCAGCCAGGCCAGCGCTGCCACCCCGGCCACGATCCGGTACCAGCCAAACGGCCCGAAACCGTGGCGGCTGACATAGGCGACGAAGCCCTTGATCACCGCCAGCGCCACCACGAACGACACGACGAAACCGATCGCGATCAGGCCATACTGGCTGCCATCGATCTGGCTGCCGTGCTTGTACAATTGCAGCGCGGTGGCGCCCGTCAGGGTCGGCAGGGCGAGGAAGAAGCTGAATTCCGCCGCAGTGCGTCGGTCCACCCCGAAAGCCATCGCGCCAAGGATCGTCGCGCCCGAACGGCTTACGCCCGGCACCATCGCCAGGCATTGCACCAGCCCGACCATCACCGACTGGCGCAGCGTCATGTTGGCCACCCCGCCGGTTTCCTGCGGGCGGGCGTTGCGTTCCACCAGCAGGATGGCGACGCCGCCGATCAGCAGCGCCCATGCCACCACGCTGGCGCTGGCCAGCAGCAGTTCGATCTGGTCGCCAAAGGCAAGGCCCAGCACCACCGCGGGGAAGAACGCCACCAGCAGGTTGCGGGTAAAGGCGATCGCCTTGGGATCAAGCCGGAACAGGCCGACGAAGGCATCCCAGAAGGTCCGCCAATACAGCGCCACCACCGCCAGAATCGCGCCCGGCTGGATGGCGATGTTGAACACCGCCCACTTTTCCGCGTCATAGCCGAGCAGCTCGGTGGCGAGGATCAGGTGCCCGGTGGAAGAAACGGGAAGGAACTCGGTGAGCCCTTCGACGATGCCGAGGATGATGGCGGTAAGGGTCAGTCCCATGCCCGATCCCTGTTGCCAGCGGGCGGCGAAGTCAAGCGCCGCCGCCCTCTGTCACAACCCCGCCAGGCTGCCGCGCCTTACCAGATATGCACGCGCTGTTCCGATGCGACATACATCGCATCGCCCGGCTTGACGTTGAAGGCCTTGTACCACGCATCCTGATTGCGAACCGCGCCGTTAACGCGGAAGTTTTCCGGGCTGTGCGGATCGGTCAGCAACCGCTGGCGGCCCGTCGCTTCGCGTTGCTGGCTGCGCCACACCTGACCCCATGCAAGGAAGAACCGCTGGTCCCCCGTCAACCCGTCGATGACTGGCGCTTCCTTGCCGTTCAGCGACAGGCGATAGGCCCGATAGGCGAGGCTGAGGCCGCCGACATCACCAATGTTTTCGCCAAGGGTGAAGCGCCCGTTCACGCAGGTCTTGCCGCCGTCATACGGGCAGAAGGCATCGTATTGCGCGGCCAGCCGATCGCCCAGCTGGGTGAACTTGGCCATGTCCGCCGGGGCCCACCAGTCCCGCAGGGTGCCGGTGCCATCGCTCTTGGCGCCCTGATCGTCGAAGCCGTGGCCCATTTCATGGCCGATCACCGCGCCGATCCCGCCGTAATTCACCGCCGGGTCTGCCGTGGGGCTGAAGAACGGCGCCTGCAAAATCGCCGCCGGGAAGACGATTTCGTTGAACACCGGGTTGTAATAGGCATTCACCGTCTGCGGCAGCATTTCCCATTCGCTGCGATCAACCGGCTTGCCCAGCCGCGAACGGTTGTCCGCCAGTTGCCACCCGGCAGCGCGGATGCGGTTGCCCAGCGCATCGCCGGGGCGCACTTCCAGCCCGTCATAGGTTTCGAACTTGGCCGGATAGCCGATCTTCGGGGTAAAGGCGTCCAGCTTGGCAATGGCCTGCGCGCGCGTTTCCGCGCTCATCCATGCGTTTTCCTTCAGGCTGGCGGCCAGCGCCCCGCGCAGGTTGCGCACCAGATCGTCCATCGCAGCCTTGCTGGCCGGCGGGAAATACCGCGCGACATACAGCGCGCCCAGCTGTTCACCCAGCTGCCCTTCGGTGGCGGCAATGGCGCGTTTCCAGCGCGGGCGCTGTTCCGCCTGCCCACCCAGGAACTTGCCGAAGAAGTCGAAACTGGCGGCGTCGATGTCGCTCGGCAGCACGGGTGCGTTGGCGTTGAGGAACTGCGATGCCATGAACGCCTTCAGCACCGGCAGCGGCGTTTTCGCCAGCAGCGCCATCATCGCCGGGGTGCCGCCGCCGATCCCGCCCAGCACCTGATCGGGAAGGCCCAGCGCCTTGGTTTCTTCTGCCGAAGGCGGCAGCTGCGGCACCAGGAATTCGCCCTGCGCGGCAAAGCCGCTGGCATCCAGCAGTTGCGCCAGCGGGAACTGCGGGGCCAGCGCGATCAGCTGTTCGCGCGTCAGTTTGTTGTAAGTGATGTCGCGGTTGCGCAGCGCGGTGCGCGCCCATTCCAGCTGCGCCACCTGATGTTCGAAGGCATAGACCTGCTGCGCCATCGCGGCAGGATCGGCATAGCCCGCCTTGCCCAGCAGGAACGCCAGATAATCGCGGTATTTTGCCTGAATTTCGCGGTTGCGATCATTGTCGACCAGATAGTTGTCGCGATCGGGCAGGCCCATGCCATCAAAGCCGATGCTGACGATGTAACGATTGGGATCCTTGTCATCCACGGTGACCCCGGCGGCAATCAGCGACGGGTAACCGGGGCTGGCGAACAGCCGCGCCAGCGCGGGCAGGTCGGGCGCGTCGGCAATCGCCTTCAGGTAAGGCTGGGCCGGGGCCATGCCCGCTGCGTTGATCGCCGCCGTATCGAGATAGGACTGGTAGGCATCCAGAATGCGCCGGCCCGGGGTGCCTGCCGCCGGGTTGGACTTTGCCAGATCGGCCACCAGCGCTTCCACGTCGGCAGTGGATTTTTCGCCGAGGATGTTGAACGCGCCAAAGCGGGTGAATTCCGGCGGGATGGGATTTTCGCGCACCCATTTGCCGTTGACGTAAGCATTGAAATCCGCGCCCGGCTTTACCGCCGGATCGATCGATGCGGGATCGACGCCCCATGTGCCGTAATTGATCGTCGGGGTCGGCACGCGCTGATCTTGCGCCGCAGCCGGCATGGCAGTGGCCAGAGCAACAACGGATACCCCGGCGGCAAACAACATACGGATCATGCAGAACCCTTCCACGTCATGGCATCATATCCGCCATTCGGCGCACGGCAGGGTGCCGCGCCGCATGGCGGTTACATTCGATACCTGTCGATGTGCCTTGCCCGGTCGCCCAGCGCAAGACCGGCGCGCAAAGGCTTCAGGAAAAGCTGGTTTCGGCGAACTGCAGCGACGCCAGCCGGGCATAGAGCCCGCCCGCGCCTGACAGCTGGGCGTGGGTGCCCTGTTCCACGATCCGGCCCTGATCCATCACCACGATCCGGTCTGCCGCGCGCACGGTGGCAAGGCGGTGGGCGATGACCAGCGTGGTGCGCCCCTGCATCAGCCGTTCCAGCGCTTCCTGCACCAGCCGTTCGCTTTCGGCATCCAGGGCGCTGGTCGCTTCGTCCAGCAGCAGGATCGGCGCATCGCGCAGCAGCGCGCGGGCAATCGCCACCCGCTGGCGCTGGCCGCCCGAAAGGCGCGCACCGCCTTCGCCAAGGAAGGTGTCCAGCCCTTGCGGCAGATCGCGCAGGAACTGTTCCGCATTGGCCGCACGGGCCGCTTCCCAGATCGCGTCCTCGCCCGCATCCCATGCACCATAGCGCAGGTTGTCACGCGCGCTGGCGGCAAACAGCGTGCCTTCCTGCGGCACCAGCGCCATGCGGCGGCGGATGTCGGCGGGATCGGCCTGCACCAGCGGCACCCCGTCCATGCGGATCATGCCCGCCTGCGGATCATAGAACCGTTCGGCCAGTTGGAAGATGGTGGACTTGCCCGCGCCCGAAGGGCCGACGATGGCCACGGTTTCACCCGGCTCGATCGTCAGGCTGAAATCCATGATCGCCGGCTGGTCGGGCCGGGTCGGGTAACGGAAGGTTACATTCTGGAACGCCAGGCTGCCGCGGGCCGGAACCGGCAGTTCCAGCGGGCGGGCGGGCGGCGCGATCACCGGCTTTTCATGCAGCAGTTCGGCCAGCCGCCCGGCAGCGCCCGCGCCGCGCAGCAGATCGCCGTAAACCTCGGTCAGCGATCCCAAGGCGCCGGCCACCAGCACCCCGGTCAACACGAAAGCGGCAATGGTCCCGCCTGACAGGGTGCCTTCGGCCACCTGAATCGCACCGCGCCACATCAGCGCGGTGATCGATCCGAACACGCAGCAGATGACGATGGCGGTCATGATCGATCGCAGCACGATGCGGCTGCGCGCGGCGGCCAGCGTGGCGTCGACCGCGCTCTGGAAGCGGGCCTGTTCACGCGCTTCCTGATTGAAGCCCTGCACGATCTTCATCGCGCCCAGCACTTCGGCCACATGGGCGCCGATTTCGCCCACCCGGTCCTGGCTGACGCGCGACAGCTTGCGCAGGCGGCGGCCGAAAATGACGATCGGCAACAGCACCACCGGCACCGCCACCACCAGCAGCAGCGTCAGATGCGGGGCCAGATACAGCAGGTAGACGATGCCCCCCACCGCCATCAGCGCATTGCGCAGCGCGACCGACAGCGTGGTGCCCACCACCTGTTCGATCTGCGCCGTGTCGGCGGTCATCCGGGTGGAAATTTCCTTTGGGCTGTTTTCTTCGAAGAAGCCCGGCGAAAGCCGCAGCAGGTTGGCCTGCACCGACGTGCGGATATCGGCCACCACCCGTTCACCCAGCAGGCTGACGAAATAGAACCGGCACCCCGTGCCCACCGCCAGCACCACCACGATCAGGAACAGATAGCGGAACCAGCGGCCGATTTCGTCGGGGTTGGTGCCTGCGGCAAAGCCACGGTCGATGATCAGGCGGAACCCGGCGGGAATCGCCAGCGTTGCCGCCGCCGTCACGCTGAGCGCAAGCAGCGCCAGCACCACCTGCGTGGGGTAGCCGCCAGCGGCGCGGAAGATCATCGAAAGCGGGCCGAGATTATCGGCGGGTTCGACCTGTGGGCGGGAAGGAGCGCGGGCCATTTCGGCGCGCGTCTAGCGCAAAGCCGGGCGCCTTTGAAGGGAATTGCACGTATCTATCAACGCCGCCCTTTGCTGCGCTGCACAATAAGCCTATATGATCGACCAGAAGGGAACCGGCCGGTGATCTATCAAGCCTATGAATTCCAGCGTTCCCTGCTCGCCAGTGCCAGCAGCTGGGCCACCATCGGCGCGCGGCTGCTGACCAATCCGGCGCTGCCCATGGGGTATTTCGGGGCCGGGCCGCTGGTGGCCAGCGCGTTGCAAGTTTTCGCCCATCTGTACGAAGAACGCGGCAAGCCGGTGTTCGGGATCGACAGCGTGGAAGTGGACGGGGCGCACCATGCGGTGACCGAATCGGTGCTGGCCCACCGGCCGTTCGGCGCGCTGCGGCATTTCCGGCGCGAAGGGTTGCCCGCCGATGCGCCCAAACTGCTGATCGTCGCCCCGATGAGCGGCCATTACGCCACCCTGCTGCGCGGCACCGTGGCGCGGATGGCGATGCATCAGGAAGTGTGGATCACGGACTGGGCGGATGCCAAGATGGTGCCGGTGGACGCCGGATCGTTCGATCTGGACGATTACATCGATTACCTGATCGAATTCCTGCACGTGATCGGCCCCGGCACGCACATGCTGGCGGTGTGCCAACCTTCGGTTCCGGCCTTTGCCGCCGCTGCAATCATGGGGGCAGAAAACGATCCGTGCCGCCCGGCCAGCCTGACGATGATGGGCGGCCCGGTGGACACCCGCGCCAGCCCGACCAGCGTCAACGACGTGGCGGTGGCCCGATCGCTGGCGTGGTTCAAGGACAACGTGATCGCCACCGTGCCGTTCAACCACCCCGGCGCGGGGCGCAAGGTCTACCCCGGTTTCATGCAGCTGGCAGGGTTCATTTCCATGAACCTGGAAAGCCACGTGAACAGCCACTTCGAAATGTTCAAGCACCTGACCATGGGCGATCAGGACAGCGCGGCGGCGACCAAGCGGTTTTATGACGAATACCTGTCGGTCTGCGACATGACGGCGGAATTCTACCTCGAAACGATCGAGGAGGTGTTCCAGAAGCATTCGCTGCCAAAGGGCGAATTCGTCCATCGCGGCAAGGCGATCGATCCCGACGCGATCCGCGATACGGCATTGCTGGCGATTGAGGGGGAGCGCGACGATATCTCCGGCATCGGCCAGACACGCGCGGCGCTGGATCTGGCCGAACACCTGCCGGCGGACCGGAAGAAATATTACCTCGCCCGCGAAGTCGGCCATTACGGCATCTTCAACGGCAGCAAGTGGCGCACCGTGATCGCCCCCGTGGTGGAAGACTGGATCCGCGCGAACGCCCGTTGATCGGGCAACTGCCGAACAGTCAGGCCGGGGTCGCCGCGTATTTCCCGGATGCTGGCGCGCTGGCCTTCCTCCGCCCGGCGCGGGCAGGTGGGACTTCCGTCCGCTGGACATAGGCCCACAACGCGCATTGCATCCCAACCAGCATGAAGATGAACGGCTGGAAGGCGATGCCGACAAAGGCCGCACCCACCAGATAGATCACCTGCCCCTGCTGCAAGGCCGTGGCGAGGCCCCATTGCCACGCATCGCGCCCGCCGTCCTGCGCGGCAAAGCGCCAGCGCACCCGTTCCATCTGCCACACCCCCAGCACCTGCAGCCACAGCCACAGCGCCAGCCCCGGATACCCCTGTTCCCCCAGCATTTCGAAGAACGAGGAATGGTAGGCGCGCTGTTTGTCGGTAACGGTTTCGTATTCCACGCTCTGGTTGTCGCCCGCGCCGGCCACCTTGCGCGTCTTGTAGGTGAAGCTGTTGCCCAGATAGGCATCGAACCCGCCGCCAAACGGATGCTGCGCGGCGTAATCGATGGTCCATTTCCACACTGCCACGCGGGTGGAGGCGGATTCATCCCCATCATGGTTGGAAATGGTGCCCATCCGGTCGACATAACTTTGCGGCAGGAACGGGATCGCCACCATCAGTGCCACCCCGGCCAGCGCGGAATAAAGCATGCGGTGCCGGGCCGATCGCAGCAGCAGCACCCCCAGCACGCCGATGCAGACCAACCCGGTGCGTGCCGCCGTGCCGACCGGGATCAGCAGGCAGGCAAAGACCAGCCCTGCGGCAAACAACTTCACCATCCAGTCGGGCCGGAAGATGGTGCCATGCCGCACCAGCCATAGCACCAGCGGAATGGTGGCAATGGCCGCCGCCGACAGGATCGACCCTTCGTAAAGCCCGGAATCTTCCTGCACCAGCAAGGTCAGCGTGCCATATCCGCCACCGCCGCCCAGCGTCTTGATCCCGCCGTTGATGATGATCGTGCCGATCGCCAGCACCATGATCAGCGCCGCGGCCTCCAGCCGCAGGCGGGTACGCAGGGTCAGCGGCAGGAACAGCGCGAATACCAGCGCCTTCCACACCCACGCCCACTTGGTCCACGCCGCGTCCTGAAACTGCGCGCCCAGCGTGGTCATCGCGCAATAGGCCAGCAGCACCGCAATCAGCAGCTGGCGGAAGGTGAAGCGGCTGCCCTGCTTGCTGTCCAGCAACAGCCAGCCCATCGCCGCCGCGCCGAAGGCGATCAGCGATACCGGGATCGACTGGATCACACCCCAGCCGATCTTCTGCGGGGCAACGATGTCGATATAGATATAGGCGAGCACCCAGAAGAACGGGCGCTTCAGGCCGAATGCCAGAAACAGGCCGATAAAGCCGAGCAGCGCGAGATCAAGCATCACCATCGCCCCCGTGATGATGCTGGCGATGGTGCTGGCGATGCCACGGCTGTGCCTTGGGCCGTGGCACGGCGCCATCATCATCCAGATCGGCGCGGGACAACAGCCGCCACAGCGCCAGCGCCATCAGGCCATGCGTCAACGCCAGGGTAAGGATGTCGATCATTGCGGGGTGGGTTCCGGCCTTGCCTGCCCGGCATAGCCACGCGGGGTTGACGCGGCGTTAAGTTTACCGTGGCATCCCGGTGGGCATGACACGGGTTCTGCACGTCCTTGACCATTCGCTGCCGCTGCACAGCGGCTATGCCTTCCGCACGCGGGCGATCCTGAAAGCGCAAGTGGCGCAAGGGCTGGACGTGGCGGCCATCACCGGCCTGCGCCACCATGCCGATGGCCCGGACATCGAAACCAGTGAAGGGCTGATCTTCCACCGCACCCGCGGACAGGCAGATGGCCCGGCGATCGTGCGCGAATGGCGCGAGATTGCGGCGCTTGCCGATGCCGTCAGCGCGCTTGCCCGCCAATGGCGGCCCGATGTGATCCATGCCCATTCCCCGGCGTTGACCGGCATGGCCGCCTTGCGCGCGACGCGGCGGCTGGGGCTGCCGCTGGTCTATGAAATCCGCGCCTTCTGGGAAGACGCCGCCGTGGGCAACGGCACGGGCCACGAAGGGTCGCTGAAATACCGGCTGACCCGCCGCCTTGAAAACCATGTCGTGGCAGGCGCCGATGCGGTGATGACGATCTGTTCCGGTCTGCGCGAAGATCTGGTCGCGCGCGGGGTCGCACCCGGCAAGATCGGCATCATGCCCAACGGCGTGGACCTGACGCTGTTCGGCGATCCCCCGCCGCGCGATGCCGCGCTGGCGCAGGAACTGGGCCTCGGGGAAGGGCCAGTCATCGGCTTCATCGGCAGCTTCTACGATTACGAAGGGCTGGACGATCTGATCGCCGCGATGCCTGCGCTGGTCGCCCGCCATGGCGATGCGCGGCTGCTGCTGGTGGGCGGCGGGCCAATGGCCGATGCGCTGAAGGCGCAGGCCGCCGCATCCCCGATGGCCAGCGCCATCCGCTTCGTCGGGCGCGTGCCGCACGATCAGGTCGAACGGTATTATTCGCTGTGCGACATCATGGCCTATCCGCGCAAGGCCAGCCGGCTGACCGATCTGGTCACGCCGCTCAAGCCGCTGGAAGCCATGGCGCAAGGGCGGCTGGTGGCGGCATCCTCTGTCGGCGGGCATCGCGAACTGATGGTCGACCGCGAAACCGCCACCCTGTTCGCGCCAGACGATCCTGCCGATTGCGCGCGCGTGCTGGCGGACATGCTGGATCGCCGCGACACATGGGACGCCATGCGCCACCGCGCGCGCCAGCATGTTGCCGAACGGCACGATTGGGCGGCCAACGTGCGTCGTTATCAGGAAGTTTACCAAGCCCTGATACCGCCTTCCTTTCACAGCCGAATCCCGGCCGCCGCCTGATCGCGGCCATCATTGCGGCGCTGACGAAGGACGAAATGTGGCGACGATTCCGATGAACGGAGCGGATGGCGGGAAACAGGCGGCAGGTCCGGCAACTGGCCCGGCGAAAACGCCGATCAGCCAGCACCGCGCCTTCCCGGCCATCGTGGCGCTGTGGTTTGCGGCGCTGCTGGGCCTTGGCGCGCTGGTGCTGCCACCCGTGCTGCTGGAAAGCTTCGTCACCCGCACCGGGATCAGCAGCCTGATCCCGGCCGCCGCCCCGCCACTGGGCTTCACCGCGCATCTGCTGCTGGCGCTGGCCGCCGGTATTTCCGGGGCAGTGCTGGGCGTGGTGCTGGCGCGCAAGGTTGCCGCGGCCCAGGGGGTGGAACCGCGTTCGCGCCATGCCGCTGCCGCCCACCGCACCGCGCCGCGCCCGATCAACGCGCACGAGGAGCTGGGCGAAGACGGGCTGGCCGCTAGCGGCGTGAAGCGCCGTTCGCTGGCGATCACGGACGAAAGCCTGCCCAGCGATTACCTGTCATCCGTGCCGCTGCCGGGCGATGACCATCCCGCCCTTGGCGCCGGGTCAGGGTCAGGCTTCGGTTTCGGCACCGCATCCCCGCGCAAGGTGGAGGCGGCGTTCGGCGTCCCCGGCTTGCTGCGTCCGGAAGAACCCGTGGCTGATCCGCTGGAACTCGGCGCATTTTCCGACACGCCGCCGGAATTCCTGCCGCCTGCTTTCGATGAACCCGAATTCGAGGAAACCGCGTTCGCACTCGAACCCGATCCCTTCGAACCAGACTCCTACGAGGATGCCGCACCGATGACCGACAAGCAGGAATTTCAGCCCTTGAGCAGTGCCGAAGAATTCGAACTGCAGGTGCAGGAATTCCATGCCCCGGAGGCGCCCGAAACGGCTGGTTTCACGGCTGCTTTGGATGCGGAACCGCTGGCCTTTTCCGCCCCCTCGCTGGCTCGCACCGAAATGGAAGCGCCCGTTGTCGAACCCGTTTTCACCACAGCGCCTGCACCTCTGGACGATCTGGGCATGGGCCAGCTGATCCAGCGCCTCGGCACGTCGATCGAACGCCGCCGCGAACTGCAGGCTGCCGCCGCGCAGCAAGCAGAGCTGGCCGCTGCCGAAGCAGCTGCTGCCGCCGCCGTTCCCGCAACTCCCCCTGCCGCTGCCGCCTTCGAAGCCGCCCGGCCGGAAGAAGCCGCGCAGGCCATGGCGGCATTTTTCGGCAAGCCCGCCGCCATTGCCGAAGCCCGCACGGCCACTGCGCCGTTCGACCTCCCGATCGATGCCGCACTGGCAGAGCAGACCGTTTCCATGCCCGTTGCAGACCGGTTGCAGCGCACCCTGTCGGACTTCGCGGCCCATGCCGGCGATGCCCCGGATGACGATGCCGATGGCGAGGACGAAGACTTCTCCGCCTCCTTCGCCATGCCCCGCGGCATGGTCTTTGGCAGCGGCGTTGATGACGTGGCCGACAGCGATGCAGCCACGGAAGGCGGCGAACAGCCGGGCTTCAGCTCACTGCTGGAACTCAATAACCCGTTAATACACAAGGAAACTTCCTTCGTCCGGGTGGACGATCCCGCCGACGAAGCCCAGCCCGCCAGTGCGGAAGTGGTGTTCCCGGGTGCGGACAGGCAGCCCGAAACGCCTGTTGCCGATTCCTATTCGCGCCTGTTCGATCGGCCCGAAGGCATCGCCGGCCCGCGCAAGCCGAGCGGCGAAATGGACGACGCGCTGCGTTCCGCCCTCGCCAAGCTGCAAAGGATGAGCGGCGCAGCCTGAGGGGAGACAGCCGCACACGCACGCACGAACTTGCAAAAACATCTTCCTGTCGCCATGGGGAATTTTCGCGACATTTTCTAATGAACCCCATGCCGGGTGAGTCGCGCTTCGTTGCCGCCGGATACGGCTGCGGAGCGGGGATTTTGCCCGGGCGGACAGGAAGACCGACTTGACCGAGTACCCAGCGCCCCAGGGCCTATACGATCCGCGCAACGAACATGATGCCTGCGGTGTGGGCTTCATTGCCCATATCAAGGGCCAGAAATCGCACGCCATCGTGACCCAGGCCCTGGAAATTCTGGCCAATCTCGATCACCGCGGCGCCGTTGGCGCCGATCCGCTGCTGGGCGACGGCGCGGGCCTGCTGGTGCAGATCCCCGATCCGCTATACCGCCGCTGGGCCACCGGCGAAGGGCTGAACCTGCCCGTGCCGGGCGATTACGCCGTGGCGATGTGCTTCATGCCGCAGGATGCGGCTGCACGCGATTTCATCACCAGCCAGTTCGAAAAGTTCATCGCCAAGGAAGGCCAGACGCTGATCGGCTGGCGCGATGTGCCCACCACGCAGGATGGCCTGGGCAAGGCCGTGCTGGAATCGATGCCGGTGATCCGCCAGTGCTTCATCGCGCGCGGTGCCAATTGCCCCGATCAGGATGCATTCGAACGCAAGCTGATCGTGATCCGCAAGCAGACCCAGAACCCGCTGGCCGCGCTGGCTGAAAAGCATGACATGCCGGGCCTGACCCAGCTGTACATGCCCAGCTTCTCCAGCCGTACCGTGGTGTACAAGGGGCTGCTGCTGGCAACGCAGGTGGGCAGTTTCTACGACGATCTGCGCGATCCCGATTGCGTGTCGGCGCTGGGCCTTGTCCACCAGCGGTTTTCGACCAACACCTTCCCCAGCTGGAAGCTGGCGCACCCCTATCGCTTCATGGCGCACAACGGGGAAATCAACACGGTTCGCGGCAATGTGAACTGGATGAACGCGCGCCGCCGCACGATGGAATCGCCGCTGCTGGGCGCCGATCTGGACAAGCTGTGGCCGATCATTCCGCACGGTCAGTCGGATACCGCGTGCCTCGACAACGCGCTGGAACTGCTGCTGCTGGGCGGATACAGTCTGGTCCACGCGATGACCATGCTGATCCCGGAAGCATGGGCCGGCCACCCCAAGATGGACCCGGCGCGCCGCTCGTTCTACGAATATCACGCCGCGCTGATGGAACCGTGGGACGGCCCCGCCGCCGTGGCCTTCACCGATGGCCGCCAGATCGGCGCGACGCTGGACCGCAACGGCCTGCGCCCGGCGCGCTTCACCATCACCAAGGACGATATCGTCTGCATGGCTTCCGAAAGCGGCGTGCTGCCGTTCAAGGAAGAGGACATCGTCCGCAAGTGGCGCCTGCAACCGGGCCGCATGCTGCTGATCGATCTGGAACAGGGCCGCATCGTCGAAGACGAGGAACTGAAGGCGGAACTGGCCAACGCCGCGCCTTATGCCAAGTGGCTGGAAGAAGCGCAGTACAAGCTGCAGGATCTCGAAACGATCGAGACCGACGTTGAAGCCGTGCAGGCCAGCGATTCCAGCCTGCTGCAACGCCAGCAGGCCTTCGGGTACACGCAGGAAGACGTCACCCGGTTCCTTGAACCGATGGCGGTGAAGGGCGACGATCCGATCGGTTCCATGGGCACCGATACGCCGATTGCCGTGCTGTCGAAGCGCAGCCGTCTGCTGTACGATTACTTCAAGCAGAACTTTGCCCAGGTCACCAATCCGCCGATCGATCCGATCCGCGAAGAACTGGTGATGAGCCTGCTTTCCATGATCGGCCCGCGCCCCAACCTGCTGGGGCACACCGCCGGCACGCACAAGCGGCTGGAAGTGGACCAGCCGATCCTGACCAACAAGGATCTGGAAAAGATCCGTTCGGTCGAAGCATCGCTGGACGGCGCATTCCGCACCGCCACGATCGACATCACCTGGGATGCCGCAACCGGTGCCGATGGCCTGGAA
>JBDLVD010000007.1:0-32993 GCA_039804965.1 Pseudomonadota bacterium | reverse complement strand
TTGCACTGCCGGCGGCTACCTGCAGCTTGATATAGCCTTCAATTTTCTTGGCCACGATGGACCTCCTTTCTCACTGTCGCCACCGGCCTTGCGGCCTGCGGCTCATGGTAAGCGGTGTTGGCGGCATCCGTGGATGCCTCCCGCGAAAATCCCGTGCCACGGCTTGCACCACGGCATCGGGAAGGCGCGCCCCTAAGCCAAAGGGGCGCGAAATTCAAGGAACTTACTTGACCAGTTCGACCTGTTCGAATTCCAGTTCCACCGGCGTGCCCCGGCCGAAGATGGAGACGCTGACCTTGACCTTCTGCTTGTCGAAGTCGAGTTCTTCCACCACGCCATTGAAGCTGGCGAAGGGGCCTTCCAGCACCTTGACCGAATCGCCGATTTCGTAATCGACGCTGACCTGCTTCTTCGGGGTCGCCTTGGCTTCTTCCATCCCGCCGAAATAGCGCGCGGCATCCTTTTCGGAGATCGCCTGCGGCTTGGCACCCGATCCCAGGAAACCGGTGACCTTGGGGGTGTTCTTGACGAGGTGATAGACATCGTCGGTCAGGGTCAGCTTGGCCAGCACATAGCCGGGCATGAACTTGCGTTCGATCTGCACCTTCTTGCCGCGCTTCACTTCGGTGACGGTTTCGGTCGGCACTTCCACCGCTTCCACCGCTTCGGACAGGCCAAGCCGTTCCGCTTCGGCAATGATCGAATCGCGAACCTTGTTCTCGAAACCGGAATAGGCGTGGATGATATACCAGCGGGCCATTGTTCTCTTTTCCGTAAGAATTGCAGGTGGGCGCAGATCAGATCTGGCTGAGCAACCAGCGCACCGTGTGGCCGAAGAGCGAATCGATCCCGACGAAGAAAATCGACAGGATCAGCATCAGGATCGCAACGAAAATGGCGGTACGCGTGGTTTCCTGGCGCGACGGCCACACCACCTTGCGTGCTTCCGCCTGGACCTGGCGCATGAATTCGCCGGGGCTGGTCTTGGCCATGTTCGTTCTTCGCCTTTTCGGTCTTGCGAGGACTGTTTCGCTTTCCGCCATAGGCCCTTCGCCGCCCCGGCGGAACCGGGAGGGGCTTGGAAGCTCCGATGTCGGAAGTTGCCGGGGATTTAGCGATTGGACCCGTAAATGGCAAGACTGCGCGGAGGCCGGGCTGAAACAGCGCGCGTTTGCACAGGCTGCACACGCGAACGCTGCCGGGAGTTACCTCCCGGCAGGCCCGGAGAAACCAGCAATATCATGTGCCTGTGGCCGGAAAGCTATCCGCGCAGGTGGAACAGGCGGGCAAAGAAGCCCGGCGGTTCCATCGGCTGGACAGGGCCGAACATCTGCCGCCGCACATTGGGATCACGCGGCTTAACTTGAGGCGCCCACTGACGCGGGGATGCGGTGCGGTGCTGGATGACGGCGGACATCGGCAAGCTCCACGAAAGCCTATTCCGATCAACCACCGTGGCCCGCCACGGTTCCCGCAGCGCCAGCAACAATCAGCCGTGGCGCGGCGCCGGGCGAGCGGTCCATACCAGCCATACCAGCAGCAGGCTGAACAACGGCATTGCATTGATGCCCAGCGGCAAGGCCGCCGCCCGGGTGGCGTAAGGCGCAAACCAGATCGCCACCAGCGCCAGCCGCTCCCACGCCCGGAAACCGTCGCGCAGGCCGCGCCCGACCAGCCAAGCAATCGGCAGGATCAGGAACGGCAGGTCATAATTGAACAGATAGGGCGATGCCGAGGCCGTGGCCGCAAGCACCAGCGCCCCGCCCTGAGCCGCTCCCTGAGCGCCCCGCGGAGCGCCACCTGTATGCTCGGCATCGCCGGCAAAGCGCCGCCACGACAGCAGCACCAGCCCCAACAGTGCCAACGCGATGCCACCGTTGACCGCGAGCGCCCCGCCTGCGCCCAGCAGGGGACGCAACATGGCGTAAGGGGTCGCCATCCGCAGATAGAAGCCGGGATCGTCCCCGCGCATGATCGCCGCCGACGCCTGCCAACTGGTAGTGTAGGCCAGCATCGTTCGCGTTCCAAACGCCAGCCACGCCGCGGCCAGCAGGCCAACCGCGCTGCACCCGGCAGCAAGGAAAGTGCGCCAGCGCCCGCCCGCCACCAACCAGAACGGCAGCAGCAGCGCCAGATGCGGCTTGATCAACAGCGCACCGATCAGCACACCCGCCAGCACCGGCCGCCGGTCCAGCAACACCACCGCGGCGACCACAAGCGCCCCTGTGAAAAACCCGGTTTGCGCGTGGCCCGCTGCCAGCAAGGCCCCGGGAAAGGCCAGCACGATCGGCCACAGCCGGGGAAATCCGCGAATCGCCGCCCACGCCCACACGGCATATCCAGCGATCACCCACGCCAGCCACGCCAGCGGAAAGGGCAAGCTGCCGAACGGCGCGGCCAAAAACAGGAACGGCGGCGGATTGACGAACGCGAACCACCCGGTCGATCCGGTGCCGGTCTGCACCCGCTGCTGCACCGCCAGATCATAAGCCGCCGCCGGATCACCCGCCGCCGCCACATGGCCCCCACCCCAGAAAGCGAGGAAATCGCTGCCGTCCGCCCCCATCGCCTTGAAGAAGGAATTGGCCAGCAGCAGCAGGCTCGCCAGCCCGATCAGCAGCGCATAGCCGCGCACCCGCCCTGCGTTGAGCCAGCGCGCATCGCGCAATGCAGCCAGCATGTGAAACCCCCGTGGCAATCCCGGTGGCAAGGCATAGCGGCAAAGCGTTAACCAAACCCCGCCGTGGTGACGGCGGGGGCGGGTTTATCCGGCGATTTGCGGGATGCTGGCAGGAGTGGAGGGACTCGAACCCACGGCCCTCGGTTTTGGAGACCGATGCTCTACCAACTGAGCTACACTCCTGCAGGCGGACGGGCCTCTATAGGCACCGTCCCCGCTTGGCAAGCGACCTGACATGCCCCATTTCGATCATGCCCCCCGTCCCGTCCGGCGAAGAAGGTTGCCATGCACGATATCATCGCCCCGGAACTGCTGCTGGCAGCCTATCGCAGCGGCATTTTCCCGATGTCTGACAGCCGCGATGACGAAGACGTCTACTGGGTCGAACCGCGCGAACGGGCGATCATCCCGCTGCCTCCGTTCCGCCCGGCGAAATCGCTGGCCAAGGTCATCCGGCAGGATCGCTTCCGCGTGACCTGCAATGCCGATTTTGCCGCTGTGGTGGCCGCCTGCGCCGCGCCGCGCGTCGATCATCCTGAAACGTGGATCAGCGCCCGCATCGATGCCAGTTACCGGCTGCTGCACGAACTGGGCCATGCCCATTCGGTGGAATGCTGGCTGGACGGGCAACTGGTGGGCGGGCTGTACGGGGTGGCGTTCGATCGCGTGTTCTGCGGCGAAAGCATGTTCAGCCGTGCTACCGATGCGTCGAAAGTGGCGCTGGTATGGCTGGTGGCGCTGTTGCGCCACGCCGGCTTCACCCTGCTCGATTGCCAGTTCATGACCGATCATCTGGCCAGCATGGGCGCAGTGGCGATCAGCCGTGACGGTTACCAGCAGCTGTTGCAGGAAGCGACCGGCGCCCCCGCCCGCATGACGCTGCCAGAAGCTTACGTATCGCTGGCGGGCGCGGCAGCCGGGGTTGAAGCCGACGGGCTGGCATCGGGCGAGGCGGTGGCAGAAGGCGATGCAGCCGGACGCCGGGGTGCCGCGCCATCGGCCCCTTCGCCGATCGGGCCGCGTTCTTCGCCCGGGAAGCTCATCTTGCAGTCCTTGACCCAGACGTCATAGACCGGGTGTTCGACCACATTCAGGCTGGGCGAATTCTTGAACAGCCAGCCGGAAAACGCGGTTTTCCATTCCGGCGTGGCACCTGCGCGGGCGCGTTCCTGCACCACTACCTGCACGAAAGCGCCCGTTTCAGGCGGCGATTCCCACGGCGGTGTGCGTTCGCAGGCCGACAGCCGCAACACCACATCGCCCACCCGGCGGGATTCGCCCGGCTTCATTTCCACGGTCTGCGAAATGTTGTTGCGCTTGTTCAACAGGCCGATGACGGCCACCCGCTGCGCCATCGGGGTGCCGATGGTGCCTGCGGCCGGTGCGGCGGCCGGAGCCTGCCCCGCCAGTTCGCGCGGGACTTCGGTGTTTTCCGCTTCAGGTGCGGGTGCGCCGCGCGAACAGCCGCTGGCAAGAGCGCCCAGCAGCAGTGCCGCGGCACCCGGCAGCGGCGCAATTCTCACTCGCCCGGGGTCCAGGCTTCGTAATCGCCGGTGGCGCGGGCGCGATGGCCGCCACGTTCCAGCGCCCCTTGCGGGCGATAGGCGGCCACGGTGCCGGTGGCATTGGGGGTATAATCCGCTTCCCAGATCCGGGGCGGGGCCAGATGGCTTTCGGGCAGCTCATCATACGAATGGTGCAGCCAGCCATGCCATTCAGACGGCACACGGCTGGCATCGTTCGCGCCGGCATAAAGCACATAGCGCTGTTCCAGCCCGGCGGCGGTCTTCTTCTTCGATCGATAATAGCGGTTGCCTTCGGCATCGGTGCCGACGTGCTGGCCCTTGAAGGCGCTGAACAGCGCAGTGCCGATGGTCGCGCCATCCCACCACGTGAAGATTTTCGACAGGATTCCCATGTGCCGCGCGTTAGCCTTTCCATGCCGCCCCACGCAAGAGCCGACACGGCCCCAGCGCGCGGCAACCGATTTTACCAGCGGATCGCGGTGCCCGGCCCGATGCCCAGTTGCGCGGCGCGGCCCGCGTTCAGTTCCAGAACCGCACTGGCAGGCCCCGCCGATGACAGCGGTTCTTCGGAATAAGGCACGGCGTTGGCCGCCACGTTCACCACTTTGCCATCGGGATCGATAAAGATGATGTCCAGCGGCAGCACGGTGTTCTTCATCCAGAAGCTGAGCCGGCGCGGCTGGGCATAGGGAAACAACATCCCCTCATCCGCGCCCATCGCCTTGCGGAACATCAGCCCCATCTGCTGCTGTTCGGGGGTACGCGCCATTTCCACGCGGAACTGATGCGTGCCGCCCTGCGCCTCCACCGTCAGCGGGACGACTTCCAACCCGGATTCAGGGTGGATCGCAGGGGCCGATTGCGCGGCCGGAACGGTACGCTCCGCCACCGCCACTTGCGGCGAACAGGCAGAAATCGCCAGAGCCATGCCCAGCAGCAGCTTGCGCGTCATCACAGCCGTTCGTCCTCTTCATCATCGATCGATGCGGCCCATTCTTCCGCCGCTTCGATGGACCGGGCATTAATCATTTCACGCGCGAAGTCGAGCGGATGCCCGGCGCGCAGCATGGCGGCCAGCTGCTTCTCACGCTTGTCGCGTTCGGGCAATTCGGGGCCGAACGGGCCGAACCGGCGTTTGCGCGCCAGTGCCAGCGCGGCGCGGCGGCGCGCACCTTCTCCCGCAGACACTTCGGCCTGCACGTTTTCTGCAATCCCGGCTTCGCCCAGCGCCTGGTTCACACGCCGCTGGCCATATCCGCGGCGCAGCAGGCCGCCGCTCTTGGCGCGGGCATAGGCAAGGTCGTCCACGAAGCCCAGATCGACATGGCGGGCCACAATTGCGGGGATATCTGCAGGCGCTTCGCCAGCCCAGCCGCGTTCCTGCACCTTGCGCCGCAGATACCGTTCCAGCTTCATCGCACTGGTGGCAAACCGGGCGACATAGGCCAGCGCCAGCTCCTCCAGCCGCGCGGCGTCGATCGGCTTGGGCTGGCGCTGCTGGCCGTTTGCTTTATAGGGGCGCGCATCCATCGGCCATATTCATGCCACAGTCATTGACAAATGGGAAAGTTTGGCGCGGTGCCAGATGTAATTTGGTGCCGCCCATGGCCATGGGGGAAGCGCCGCAGAGCGTGCAAAAGACGGGTTGCCACACCAACTTATGACCAATCTAGTTCCCACCCCTAACGATTGCGCGCTGCCGCGCATCCGCGCCGATTTCGCGACCTTCAACGATGCGGTCGATTACGCCGCGCGGAGCGAAAAGGGCCTGAATTTCCACGACATGCGTGGCGAGCTGGACTGCGTTTACCCCTATTCGCGGATGCGCGAAGATGCGCTGGCGATGGCACGCAGGCTGGTGGCTGGCGGCGTGCAGAAGGGCGATCGCGTCGCCCTGATCGCCGAAACCGGCCCGGAATTCGCGGCCCTGTTCTGCGGCACGGTCTATGCCGGTGCGTGGCCAGTGCCGCTGCCGCTGCCGACCAGCTTTGGCGGCAAGGACAACTATATCGAACAGCTGGCGGTGCAGCTTTCCAGCTGCGACCCCAAGATTCTGCTCTACCCTGCCGAAATCGCGGAAATGACCGCCGCTGCCGCCGCCCGTCAGGGATGTGAAGGCGTGGCATGGGAAGATTTCGCACAGCGCGAACAGGCCGATACAGAACTGCCCACGGCCGAACCCGACGATATCTGCTATCTGCAATATTCGTCCGGCTCCACCCGGTTCCCCACCGGCGTCGCGGTCACCCACCGGGCACTGCTGCACAACCTTTATGGCCATTCCACCACGATGGAGGTGGGCCAGAACGATCGCGTGGTCAGCTGGCTGCCGTGGTATCACGACATGGGTCTGGTCGGCTGCTTCCTGTCGCTGATCGCCAACCAGATGTCGGTCGATTACCTGAAGACCGAACATTTCGCCCGCCGTCCGCTGGCGTGGCTCGATCTGATCAGCCGCAACAAGGGCAACACGCTCAGCTATTCGCCGACTTTCGGCTATGACATCTGCGCGCGGCGCATTTCCAGCCAGTCGAGCGTGTCCGACAGGTTTGACCTGTCGCGCTGGCGCGTGGCCGGCAACGGTGCGGACATGATCCGCCCCGACGTGATGCAGAACTTCGTCAACGCCTTTGCCGGTGCAGGGTTCAAGGCCAGCGCCTTCACCCCCAGCTATGGCTTGGCGGAAGCGACGCTGGCCGTCACCGTGATGCCGCCGGGCGAAGGCATCCGCGTGGAACTCGTTGAAGAAGAACGCCTTTCCGGCAGCCGCCGCGATCTGTCGCGCCCGGCCCGCTATCGCGCGATCGTCAATTGCGGCAAGCCGCTGCCCGACATGGATGTCGAAATCCGGGGCGAAGACGGCTCTGCCCGCAAGGATCACCAGATCGGCAAGGTCTGGTGCCGCGGCCCCAGCGTCATGCATTCGTATTTCCGTGATCCGACCGCCACTGACGATTGCCTGATCGGCGGCTGGCTCGACACCGGTGACATGGGTTACCTTGCCAACGGTTACCTGTTCATCGTCGGCCGGGCGAAGGACATGATCATCATCAACGGCAAGAACCACTGGCCGCAGGATATCGAATGGGCGGTGGAACAGCTGCCCGGTTTCAACCACGGCGATATCGCGGCCTTCTCCATCGAAACGGAAAATGGTGAAGAAGCGCCCGCCGTGCTGGTCCATTGCCGCGTGTCCGATCCGGAAGAACGGGTGAAACTGCGCGACCAGATCCGCGACAAGGTCCGTTCGATCACCGGCATGAACTGCGTGGTGGAGCTGGTCCCCCCGCGCACACTGCCCCGCACCAGCAGCGGCAAGCTGAGCCGCGCCAAGGCCAAGCGGCTGTATCTTTCCGGCGAAATCGAACCATTCGATCTCGCCGCCTGACGGCGAATCCCTGAATTAGCCGGATTATTAGCCGGATTGTTTCCTGCAGAAGCAATCCGGCGATCAGAACAGCAACGCGCCCAGCAGCACCAGCACCGCCAGCAGGGCCACGGCCCACACCAGCGTGCGGACTTTCGGCACGCCTGACCAGTATAGCGGCACATAGACCACCCGCGCGGCCAGCCACACCCATGCGGCCGTGGCGGTGATGGAACTGGCCTTGCCCACCACCACCAGCGCGATCAGCAGCGCCGCAACCAGCGGAAATGTTTCCTGATAATTCGCCTTAGCGCGCGCCAGCCGGCCGGCCACGGGGTTGAGCGGGGGCAGCTGTTCATCCCGCGCGCCCATGTTCCAGTCCCGCCCGTATTGCTGGGTGCGGAAATGCCCGGCGAGGAAGATGTGCGCCAGCAGCAGCACGCAGGCGAGGCCCAGAACGATCATTTCAGCCGGCATTGTTCACCCCATGCAATTGCCCAACAACGCAGGTACAACGGGTCTGCTCCCAAAGGGCAACTTGAAACGTGTGTTTTGCCCACCTAATACAGTGGGGAGCTAACGGAAGGGACCGGCATGGCCACCACCACTGACACCGCCACGAAAGCAGATTTCGCGCTGGAACTGACCCCGCCCGATCCCGTGCCGGTGATCGCGCCGGAAAGGGCTGCCGGTCTGGTGCCGGTGGATGCGGAAAAGAAGACCAAGCTGGAAGAACGGGTCGATGCCTTCGTGGCCGATCTGGTGGTGCAGGATTCCAATTCCCCCGAATTCGGCAAGAAGGTGGACCAGATCACCAACATGGGCCGCAAGGAACTGATGGCCGCGGCGGGGATGTCCAACCGTTTCCTCGACCGGCCGGTGCGGGCGATGGACAAGGACGATGGCGTGGGCGCCAATCTGGCCGAACTGCGCCGCGTGGTGGAAGATCTCGATCCCGGCAAGCGCGGCAAGCTTTCGGGTACCCGCAAGTTCCTCGGCATCATCCCGTTCGGCAACAAGCTGACCAGTTACTTCCGCAGTTACCAGAGCGCGCAGTCGCATATCCAGTCGGTGCTGTCGCACCTTGCCAGCGGCAAGGACGAACTGCTGATGGACAATGCCGCCATCGATGTCGAACGCCAGAAGCTGTGGGAAGCAATGGGCGGGCTGGAACAGATGATCCACATTTCCCGCACGCTGGACCAGCGGCTGGAAGACAAGGCGGCGGAACTGGACGCCACCGATCCGGCCAAGGCCAAGGCGATCCGCGAAACCGCGCTGTTCTATGTCCGCCAGCGGACGCAGGATCTGCTGACCCAGATGGCGGTCAGCGTGCAGGGTTATCTGGCGCTGGATCTGGTGAAGAAGAACAACGTCGAACTGGTGAAGGGCGTCGATCGCGCCAGCACCACCACCGTGGGCGCACTGCGCACGGCGGTGACCGTGGCCGAAGCGATGACCAACCAGCGGCTGGTGCTGCAACAGATCACCGCACTGAACACCACCACCGCCAACATCATCGATTCCACCAGCGCCATGCTGGCTGACCAGAGCGCGAAGATCCACGAACAGGCCGCCAGCAGCACGATACCGATGGAAACGCTGCAACGCGCGTTCCAGAACATCTATGACACGATGGACAACATCGACACCTTCAAGCTGCGCGCGCTGGATTCGATGAAGCAGACCGTCCAGACGCTGACTGCCGAGGTTGAAAAATCCAAGGGCTATATCGCCCGCGCCGAAGGGCAATCGCAGGCAGCGGCGCAGATCGCCGCCAGCGAACCCGAACTGCTGTCGCTGGGCTGATCGACATGACCGGCGAATCCCGCGATCACCAGCAGATCATGCAGGCGGCCCGCACCAGCCTGGTGCAGCAGCGCAGCGGTGGCCGGCGGGTTGGCGCGGCGCCTTCGATCGGACGCGGATCGGCGGACCTGAAGCGCCGCAACCTGAAACAGCGGCTGGTGCTGATCGTGGTGGGGCTGGCCTGCATCGTCGTCGGCGCATCGCTGGCCGGCATCATCCTGGACGGGATCGGCTTTACCGGGGTGATGATGACGGCGCTGGCCATCGTGATTGCCACGGTGGTGTTCGCCAATTTTCCGCGCGTGAAAATGCCCCGGCGCGAAGACCTGAACCGGGGCGATACCCGGCAACTGGTGGCACGCACCGAACTGTGGCTGGAACACCAGCGCCCCGCCCTGCCCGCCCCTGCGGTGACGCTGGTGGACCAGATCGGCGTGCAGCTGGATGCGCTGGGCCTGCAGCTCGAAACCATCGACCCCGCCCATCCGGCGGCCGTGGAAACGCGCAAGCTGGTGGGTGAAACGCTGCCCGGCATGGTCGATGCCTATCGCCGCATCCCGGCAGGCTTGCGCGGGGAACAGCGCGCCGGCGCCAGCCCGGATCAGCAGATCACCGAAAGCCTTGGCAAGATCAGCCGCGAAATCGATCAGGTGACACGGCAACTGGCCGATGGCGCGCTGGACGATCTGGCCATCCGCACGCGCTATCTCGATTACCGTTATGGCGGCACGGACGATGCCGGCACGGACGCCGCCGTCCTGCCTGCACCGGAAAAACGCTGATGCAGGTCGCCATACCGCACACTCTTGGGCGCGAAGAAGTGCGCCGCCGCCTGCGCGGCAGCAGCCATCAACTGGCCGACCACCTGCCCGGCATGGCGCAAGTGGTCAGCACTTGGCCCAGCGAAGACCGGATGGACATGGCAATCAGCGCCATGGGCCAATCGCTGACCGGGCATATCGACATCATGGACAATCAGGTGCTGTTCGACATCACCCTGCCCGCCGCGCTGGCCTTCATCCAGCCGATCGTGGAAGGGGCCATCCGCCAGCAGGGCCAGAAACTGCTCGCTCCCCCGCACAGTTGATCGGCCCGGAAGGAAACGCAGGGCGGCTACAGCTGGCGGTGCAGTTCCAGAAAGGTGTGCGGGATTTTCAGCGCATCTGCCGCCAGCCGCGTTTCTCGCATGAACAGCCACAGCGCCACCATCAGCAGCATGATCGCGGCGAAGAAGCCCGCCGCGGCCACCTGTTGCAGGTTCACCGCGAACAGTTCTTCCACGAACAGCATCGACACGGTGAAACCGATGGTCAGCCCGCTGGTGACCAGCAGCGTGATCGCCCGGCCGATGATCCGGATACGCTGATCCACCAGCCGGATTTCGCGCACGATTTCATCATGTTCCGTGCCGCTGGTGCGGCCATGGCGTTCCTGCAAGATGCGCGAACGATCAACCACGCGGCCCAGCCGGGTGGACAGGATGTTCATGATGTTGCCGATCGCCACCAGCACGAACACCGGCGCCAGCGCCAGCTGGATGGTCTGCGAAATCGGGCCGGCTTCCTGAATCATGCGCTGTTCCAGTATCCGCTGAATCGCGGAAAATTTCGTGATCGTAACCAATTTTGGCACCGGGTGCCAGAATCCGGGTTAAAGCGTTGGCAACTTGTGTATACTGGGGCGCATTGCAGGGATCGCTCCCGTAATCAGATTTTGCTTGATTCCCAATGACTTATGTCATCGGGTGCCGCACGAAGGGGAAATGCGCTTGCAGCCGATCAATCGCGTTCTGGTCGTGGAAGACAGCATGATCATCGCGCTGGATACGGAAGAAACGCTGTTGCAGCTCGGGATTCCCGATGTCGCGGTGGCAGGAACGGTGGCCGGGGCGCTGGAATGCATCATCGGCGCCATGCCGCATTTCGCCCTGCTGGATTACAATCTGGGCGATGAAACCAGCGAACCCGTCGCCGCCGAACTGGCCCGTAACGGAGTGCCGTTCTACTTCGTCACCGGATATGGCGATGCCGTTGGCCGGCTGACCGATTCCAAGGCGATGGGCGTGCTGCAAAAACCCTTTTCGCCGAACGACCTTGCCCGCGTGCTGGCCGAAGCGGGTGGCAACGCCGCCGGCTGATCCCGCTTACTGGTCCACCGCACCGCGCAATTTGCCGACCTTCTGCGCCCCGGCCATGGTGGTGACCAGAATGTCATCCCCGTCGACCACGATCGCCACGTCTTCCAGCCCGATTACCGAAATGCGCGGGCCATCGCTTTCCGCCAGCACGTTGCGGCAATCGATCAGTTCCACTCGCCCGCGCGCGCGGTTTCCGGCGGCATCGGGTGCGCGCGCATCACGCAGCGCCTGCCAGTTGCCGATATCGGACCACCCCATCGCCACCGGCACCACGGCAGCGCGGCTGGTGCGTTCCATCACCGCATAATCCACCGACACCCCGGCGATGCGGGCAAAGGCCGCAGGATCGGGATGGAAGTGATGGCCCTGCTGCGTCCCGCGCTCCACTGCTTCGCGCACGTCGGCGGCAATGTCGGGCCGGTGTTGGGCCAGTTCGTCCAGAAAGGCACCGGCGCGGAATACAAAGATGCCGCCGTTCCAGCTGTATTGCCCATCGGCCAGGAACTGCTGCGCCGTGGACAGGTCCGGCTTTTCCACGAACCGTTCGATGCGGAACCCGGCCGCCATCGGTTCGCCCCGCAAGATATAGCCGAAGCCTGTTTCCGGCGCGGTCGGATCGATGCCGAAAGCCACCAGCCAATCATCCTGCGCCAACAGCGCGGCCTGACAGGCGGCATCGCGGAACGCGGCTTCATCGGCGATATGGTGATCGCTGGGGCAAACCAGCATGATGGCATCGGCGGGCAGGCGGTGCGCGGCCAGCGCGATGGCGGCGGCGGTGTTCTTGGCTTCGGGTTCCACGATCACCTGCGTCCCGGGAAAGGCGGCAGCCTGCGCTTCGACGTGCGGCAAGTGCGCCGTGCCAGTCACCACCAGCGGCGCGGCGAAGCGGCCATCTGCGGCGCAGCGCCCCAGCGTCGCTTCGAACAGGGTATCATCGCCCACCAGCGGCAGGAACGGCTTGGGCTGCGCCTTGCGGCTGCGCGGCCACAGACGCGTGCCACTGCCACCGCACAGCACCACCGGATGAATCTTCGCCGTGTCGGTCAAACCCTGTCGATCCTTCGTCATTCGCGCGGTCAGAACCATTTCTGCCGCCAGCCATAGTCCGCCGGAACCGGGTTTCCAGCGGCATCCTGCGCCGGGCGGAACCGGAACCGTTCTTCCGCAAGGCGGCAGGTGATCCGGTCCGCTTCTGCATCGGGGCTGGGTTCGACCACCCGGCAATTGCCTGCCCGGCCATCCACACCCACCGTCATGTACACGGTTACGTAATGGCCCTGACGCACTTTTCTACCCCCCGGCGACACCGGATAATCGCGCGCATCGTTGATGTCCCCGGCAGTCTTGACCGGCTTGGTCACCGCCACGCCGCCCTGACCATTGCCGAACCGCCCACTCCCGGTCCCGTTCCCTTCGCCGCCCGCGCCGGTACCCTGCCCCTGATCGCCCGCGCCAGACTGGTTGGCCGTGCCGGTGCTGGCCGCGCGCGGGGCCGGCGTGGTGCGCGGATGCCTTACCGGCGGGGCGGTGACTGCGCGCGCCACGGCCTGTTTGCCTTCATCCCCCGCCGCCCCTTCATCGCGTGCCGCGGGTTCGGGGCTGGGCGATGCGCTGGGTTCGGGCGGGGTGGTGACGGTCACGGTGACCATCGATGTCACCTGTTCCACCACTGCCGCGGTCAGATCGGGCGCGAAGGCACGGATCAGCCCCAGCAGCACTGCCAAATGCAGCAGGCCGACCAGCAGCAGCGCGCCCCAGCTCAACCGGCGCGGCGGTGCATAGCCAGTGGGTTCGGCCCCGTCTCCACCGTCGCCGGTCACTTTGTCGCCTGTGCGCTCACCACGGCTTCAGGCAACACAAAGGCGCGGATCACGAACGGGCCGGGATCCTTGCCGCGCAGCGCGGGGTCCATCCGATACTGGATCTTCCCTTCGGGCGCATAGCCGACCCGGCCCACCCGCGTGATCGCAGGAGATGAATCCAGCCCGGTCTTGACCGGCGTCACCGTGGCGCTGTCGCCATGGATTTCCAGCAGCGCGATGCGCCCGCCCGGCCCTTCCGCTTGCAGGAACCGGTTGCCGCCAAGCGGCCGCAGGCCATCAGGGCCGTTGACCGGCTGCGACAGCGCCAGCGTGGTCAGCCCGGCATAGCTGCCATCCGCGCGGCGGTTGATCCGCTGGACCAGATTCTGGCGGACATTGTTGATGTAGATCGTGCCATCGCCCGCGATAGCGATGCCATCAATGCCGACCAGATCCTGCCCGGCGGCGAACAGTTCCAGCCCCGCGCCACCCTTGCGCAACACGAAGATGCGCCCGGCCACCGTTTCCGTGGCCCAGACGTTGCCGCCCGCATCCACCGCGATATCGTTGCAGGCAGCGGGGCCAGAGGGGAAATCATGGCTGGCGACCATGCTGGCAGTCTTCAGGCTGAACGCCTTGAGCCGGGTGGGCGGCAGGCCCGGTTCGCGCGACATGAAATTGCCGTTGTCACAGGTCCACAGCACCCCGCCGGCATCGTCCACCAGCACCCCGAACAGCGAACGCAAGCCGTTGGCCGCATCGGGCAGCACCCACGGCTGCGCCACGTCACCACCGGCCCTTGCACCAGAAGCGGCGCGATAGATCGTGCCGTTGCTGCTGCCGACATAGACATGGCCCGCGGCATCGGAGGTGACGCTTTCGGGGAACACCTCCACCCCGGCAATCGCGATGTCGCGCACGGCGGCCGGTTCCGCATGGCGCACGGTAACGCAGCCGCCCACGGCAACCGGGGCCCCAGCGGCCAGCAACAGCATCGCCATAGTCCTGATCGTGCCTGCCATCGTGCCTGTTCCCAAAGTTTCTGTCCCTCATGTTACGAAGCAGAAGCCCCGGCGGGAAGGGCCTTGGCGCGATTGCGGCAGTATTCGCGCGGCAATTCGCCCACAGGACTTCACAACAGTTGCCGGAACGGGCATCCCCGTGATCGAGAGAGGCGGATTTTACATGACAGGCACAAACGGCTTCAGGCGCGCAACGCTGGCGGTGTTGGCGCTGGCGGCGGCAACGGTGACCGGATGCGCGGCCCGGCTCGGCACGCCGGATTTCGGCGCCGCGCACGTCACCGGCGCACGGCTGCGGGCCGCCGATCAGGCCGCCAATGCCGGCAACTGGATGAGCCACGGCCGCACGTGGGACGAACAGCGCTTCAGCCCGCTGTCACAGATCAACGCGGGCAACGTCAGCGGCCTTGGCCTTGCGTGGTTCGATGATCTGGACACCTATCGCGGGATGCAGGCAACGCCGATCATGGTCGATGGCGTGCTGTACAACGCATCGGTGTTCAACGTCGTCACAGCCTATGACGCAAAGACTGGGGCGAAGCTGTGGACCTATGATCCGCACGTGGCGCGCGAATGGGCGCGGCTGGCCTGCTGCGGCCCCAGCACCCGCGGCGTGGCAGCGTGGAACGGCAAGATCATCATCGGCGCGCTGGACGGCAGGCTGATCGCGGTCGATGCAAAGACCGGCAAGGAACTGTGGACCACCCAGACCTTCCCGAAGGATCAGGCCTATTCCATCACCGGCGCCCCGCGGGTCTATGATGGCAGGGTGGTGATCGGCAACGGCGGCGCGGATTACGGCGTGCGCGGTTTCGTGGCGGCTTACGATGCCGAAACCGGCAGGCAGTTGTGGAAGTTCTACACCGTCCCCGGCAATCCGGCTGCAGGCCCCGATGGCGCGGCCAGCGACGGCGCGATGAAGCTGGCCCTGCCGACATGGAACGGCGAATGGTGGAAATACGGCGGCGGCGGCACCGCGTGGGACAGCTTCGCCTACGATCCGAAACTCAACCTCGTCTACATCGGCACCGGCAACGGCGGGCCGCACGTGCAGCATTTCCGCAGCCCGCAGGGCGGCGACAACCTGTTCCTGTGTTCGATCGTGGCGGTGGATGCCACGACCGGGAAATACAAATGGCACTACCAGATGGTGCCGGAAGAAGAGTGGGATTACACCTGCACCCAGCCAATGGCGCTGGCCGACCTGAAGATCGGCGGGCGCACCCGGCAGGTCATCATGCAGGCGCCGAAGAACGGCTTCTTCTACGTGCTCGACCGCGCGACCGGACAGTTCATTTCCGGCAAGAGCTATGTCCCCAACACCTGGGCCAGCGGAATCGACCCGAAAACGGGGCGGCCCATTGTGCTGCCCGATGCGAAGATCACCACCACGCCGCACCTGATGAGCCCGACGTGGATGGCCGCGCACAGCTGGAACCCGATGAGTTACAACCCGCAGACGGGCCTCGTCTATTTCCCGGCACAGGAACAGTGGGACATCTATGCCCGGCTGGAAGACGGCAAGTTCAACTGGGTGCCGTTCCGCAGCAATTCAGGCCGCGATTTCGGCAACCAGCCGGAACTGCGCAAGGCCCTGACCGCGCAGGCCAACGCGCGGGAAAAGGGATACCTGCTGGCATGGAACCCCGTGACGCAAAGCGAGGCGTTCCGCATCCCTTACCCCTACCCCGGCAGCGGCGGGGTGCTGACCACGGCGGGCGACCTGCTGGTGCAGGGCACGATCGAGAAGAACCTTGCCATCTACCGCGCGGACAACGGCGCATTGCTGTGGCAGATGCCGGTGCAGAACGTCGCCATCGCCGGGCCGATCACCTACATGGTCGATGGGCAGCAATACATTGCCGTCAACGTCGGCTGGGGCGGATCGCCGGTGGCGGGCCTTGCCAACATACCCGGCGGGTTCCAGTTTTCCAGCGCGCGCCTGTTGGTGTTCAAGCTGGGTGGCAACGCGCAATTGCCGCCGATGCCCACGCCCAGTGCACTGCCGCGCCCGCCGTTCCTGCGCGCTGGCGAAGCGCAAGTGCGCGAAGGGGCCGATCTCTACGCCCAGACCTGCCGCACCTGCCACGGTGAAAACGCCATCGGCGGGATCAAGGATCTGCGCTGGATGAGCAGCGACACCCGCGATCACTTCATGGACATCGTGCTGGGCGGCGCGCGCAAGGACAAAGGCATGGCCAGCTTCGCTGACCTGCTGACCCGCAGCCAAGCCGAAGCCATCAACGCATGGCTTGTCGCCCGCGCCAACGAAGACTGGCAGGACGCTGCCATCAAGGGGAAATGACCATGCGATCCATGCGCCTGCTGGCCACCGCCGCCCTGCTGGCAATTGCCGCGCCCGCCGCTGAAACGGCCTTCGCGCAGGCGCCGGGTGAAGACAGCGCGGTGCTGGACACCCGGTGCGACCGCGCGTGTCTGCTGGCCGTGCTGCAAGGCCACATGCACGCGCTCGCCGCGCGCAATCCGGCGGCGCTGCCGCTGGCGAAGGGCGCGGTGTTCACCGAAAACAACGTGGTCCTGCCAGTGGGTGCGGGGCTGTGGGCCACGGTGACCGGGGTGGACGCCACCGGGCTGGAACTGGCCGATCCGCGCACCGGGCAGGCCGCATGGTTCGGTTCGGTCAAGGAAAATGGCGTGCCGGCAATCTATGCCGTGCGCATCCGCGTGCGCGGCGGGATGATCGACCAGATCGAAAGCGTCGTCCATCGCAAGACCGGGCTTCCTGCCCCGTTTGGCGACGTTGCGAAGATGCAGCACGATGCCGCTTTCGCCGAAGTGCTGCCGCCCAAAAGCCGCCGCCCGCGCGAACGGATGCTGGCGATTGCCGACAGCTATTTCGACACGGTGGAACTGAACGACGGGCAGGTGTTCGCGCCTTTCGCCGATGATTGCGCGCGGCTGGAAAACGGCATCAGCACCACCGCGCCGCCCCCCGCCTCCACTGCGGGCGCGACCGGCGGCAATGCCGCCAGCATCGCCAGCGGGTGCCGCGACCAGTTCCTGCTCGGCCTTTATCGCATCAACAAGCGCATCCGCGAACGCCAGTATCCGCTGGTGGACGAAGAACGCGGCGTGGTGGTGGCCAGCGGCTTCTTCGATCATGCCAACGAATGGGACCATTACCTGCTGACCAACGGGCGCCAGATGAAGACCGCGCTGAAATGGCCCAATTCGATCAGCCTGCTGGAAGCCTTCCGCATCAAGGATGCCGCGATCCAGCGGATCGAGGCAGTGTTCACTTACGTCCCCTATTTCATGCACAATCCCTATGCCGGGCCGCCCGCAACAGCGCCCGCAGTGCGCAGCGATCCGCGCGCCTGCACGGCTGATTGCCTTGCCGGGTTGGCGGGCAAGGTGATGGCCGCCTATGTCAGCCGCGATACCGCTGCCCTGCCGTGGGCCGCGCGCGTCGGTTATGCCGAAAACAGCGTCGGCATCCGGGTGGACGAAGGCATCTGGCGCACCGTTACCGCGATGGATACCAGCCCGCTGGTGGTGGCAGACAGCCAGACCGGCAAAGCGGTGTGGATCGGCCGGATAGAGGAACACGGCCAGCCCGCATGGGCGGCGATCACCGTGGCGGCTGACGGCACGCGCATTGGCGGCATCGACGCGCTGATCCGGCGCAAAGAATATGGCGCACCTTATGCGGAACCGGCCCTATCCACCCGCGCCCCGGCAGACATGGCCCCGCTTGCGCCCGGCCAGCGCACCAGCCGCGCCGCCGTGCAGGCCGCAGCCGACCGCTTCTTCCGCGCGATGGACGTGAACAAGGCCGCCCCGGCAGATATCGCCGCCGCCTGCCACTGGATGGTCAACGGGCAGGACGCCGGATCGTGCGCGGCGGCATTCGGCGGGGAACCGCTGGGCCGCATCGGCGCAATCCGCAACCGCACCCTGCTGGCGCTGGACGAAGCACATGGGCTGGCGGTCTATCGCCTGTTCGAAGACCTGCCCGCCACCGGTGGCAGCGGCTATCCGCTGACATTCCAGGTCAACGCCGTGCTGCATTTCGACAGCGGCAGGATCACCCGCGTGGAAGCCTTCACCAGCGAGCTGCCGCTGGGCATGAAACCGCATCTGTAACGGGTGCCGGCGCCGGCCGGCAGGGCAATGGCAGGGCAATGGCGGGGCGGGGCGAGCGTCAGCGCGCGTCCGTCACTCTTCCTCCACCCGCCGATATCCTTCGACGATCTTGCTCGCGCTTTTTACCAGCGCGCGGCGAATATCCAGCGTCCTGTCCTTGTCCCCGACCTGCGCCGGGAAGAAATATCCGCCGCGCACCTTTTCCAGCAGGCCGACATCGACAATCCGCGCCAGCTTGCGGCGCACCGTTTCCCGGCTCATCCGCAAGGTGGTGTAGATCGCCCGCAGGCTGATGACGTTGCGTTCCGCATCGGGAAAGCTGCGCTGTTCGAAACCGTAATAGTTCGAAACATAGGCTTCATCGAGCAGATCGCGGGTGGATTCTGCCACCACGCAGGTGATGATCAGCATTTCATCGACATCGAGGTTGTAGGCGTAAACGACCATCCGCACGAATTCGAGGAATTCGCGGACCATCAGGGCGCTGAGATACCGCGACGGCAGATTGGCAAGCGTGGGATCGGAACCGTGCATTACGATCTCGCGGGCAGGCCGGACCAATCAAGCGCGGATGACGCTTTCATGGGTCAGGCGCCGTGGTCGGCCATTGCCGCAAGCAGCAGGCTTTCGATTTGCGCGAGTTGGCCGGACTGATCGGGGCAATTGCGCCCCACAGGTTCGAAATCTCCGGATGCACAGCCAAAAAGCACCCGTGCGCCCCGGCCCATGTCATCAATCCGGATGACGAAATTCAGTGCTGGTCGCCCCTTTCCCGAACAGCCAGCCACAAACATCCGCAACATGACGCCATCGGGTTCAATCACGCTGAAACGCCGGGCTTTAAGATAATCGGTCAGGCGGGCGTGATACTCCGCTTTTCCCATGGCGATGTAGATGTGACCATGCGTGGTATTGTGTCGCAGCAGGGGTGACTTGCACCGTGCAAGCATGAATTGGGCTCCATCTGGCAACCGGGATGGACGCCCGCCGCACATTGGCGATCGTTACTACTAGAGCTGCTTTGTTCGTTTAAGGCCAGCCGCCCATTTTGGGCAGACACCCCAAAATGGTCAGCCGTTGATGCCCCCCGGCCATCGCGGCGATGGACCGAGCGGTCCGGGACCAACCGTTGCCGGCGGCCCCGGACCTGTGGATCAGAAGCCGCGCGACACTTCGATCCGCAACGCAGCACTCTGCTGGCTCGACGCCATACGCAGTGCCAGTTCCAGATCGAACGTCCAGTCACCCGCCGGGGCGATGGATGCCCCCAGCGATGTTTCCAGCTGATCGCGGGCATAGGTCAGGCCGTCCAGACGGTAACCTGCCGCACCATCCCTGTCGGCATAGTCGAGCATCTGCACCGACTGGCCACGGAATTCATGCCGCCATTCGGCTTTCAGGCGCGGCTGGATGATCGCCGTATCGGCCACGAAGGCAAAGCTTGCCCGCCCGCCAACGACACCGCCCAATGTCTTCAGCGACCGTTCGTCGAACCGCAGATCGTACTTGCCACCGCCGGTTTCGCGATAAGCCGCGAAAGTGGCATCGACCCATTCGGTGCGCCCATAGGCCGACCAGCGCAGGCGGCTGCCGCGTTCGAGACCCACCGCAATCGACCCCATCGAGATCTTGCCGTCGCGGCTGCCGAGGGCCTGACCCGCGACGCCGTCAATGCTGCGCCGTGTCTCGAAGCCCAGATCGCCCACGGCGACCATGGCATCGACGAAGATCTCAGGGGCCGGAGCAAAGCTGCCGTAAGCAGCGGCGAACGAACTGGAGGAATGAACGCTCGGGCTGCTGGTTGCGGTGCCCTTGTCCCCTTCGCCGTGTTCGGTGGCGAAGCCACCGCCAAGGCCGATGGTTACCACCGACGACACCTTCACGTCGACGCCGCCGCTCAGCCCGATGCTCGTGGCGCTCAGCCGGTCGCTGTTGCTGTTGCGATCGCGGGTGGCGATATCGATGGCGCCGCCGGTCCAGATCGCGATCGAACCGTTCTGGCGTCCAGCCGGAGACGGAGTTGCCGATGCCCCGGCCGGGCCGGCAGCAGCGGCCGAACGGCCAGCATTGGTGGTGGCAGCAGTGCCGGGGTTGCCGGCAAAGCGGCCGGCCACCGCGTTGTCCGCCTGCCGTTCCAGCTGGGCGGCACTGGTGCCGGGTTGCCGGATGTCGGCAAAGTTGATCGCCACGTCCATCTGCGGCCGATCATTTCCGCCGCTGCCATGCAGATGTTCCATGCGCCGCATGAAATTCTGCGTCTGCGAACGGGAAAAGCGCAAGACGCTTTCGGTCTGGAGATCGTTGACCGCCCGCACACCCTTGTCCGCCCCAGGATTGGGCCGGGCAGAAACCTGCACGGTAATGGTCGCCGGATCCGACGTGGCAAGGCCATTGGTCAGGGTATAACGAATGGTGATCGTGCCGCTGAACCGCGACGCCACCGCGATCCTTGCGGTATATGTGCGGTTGCCGAGCGTGCCGCCTTCGACCACGCGCACGTCAGCCGATTGGGCCGGCAGCACCGAAAGGATCGCCGCACCCGCGAACGGCCCACCGGTGGACCCGGCCAGCATGTCGACCTGCAAGGTTTCGCCATCGGTGGCGGTGACCTGATGTGCCGCCGCCGTCAGCAAAGGCGCCTGCACCGTGATGGACACAGTGGCGGGCATCGAAGTGCCGCCCGGACCGGTTGCAGTATAGCTGAACTGATCAACGCCGGAGAAGCCCGCAGCCGGAACATAGGTGACAGTCCGCCCGCTCAGGGTCGCGGTGCCGTGGCTGGCGCCGCTGGCAATGCCGACACTGGAATAGACCCCGGTAACAGATGCGCTGAGATCGATCGTCGTGCCGCTGCTGCCATAAGGCACGATCAGCGTATTCGGGCTGGTCGCCACCGGCGCGGCGGGTGTGGCCACGGTCACCGTAACAGTGGCCGGGGCAGATGTCCCGCCCGGCCCGGTGGCCGTGTAGGTGAAGCTGTCCGCGCCGTAATAGCCGGCAGCAGGGGTATAGGTAACCACAATCCCGGCAACACTGGTTGTGCCATGGGCTGGCCCGGTGGCGATCGCGATGCTGGAATAGACGCCGGTCACCGACGAGGTGAGATCGATCGCCGTGCCGGTGCTGTTATAGGCAACCGCTACGCCGGTCTTGTTGGCAGCCACAGGTGCCGCCGGAATGGCGACAGTCAGCGTGACAGTGGCCGGGGCGGATGTCCCGCCCGGGCCCGTGGCCGTGTAAGTGAAGCTGTCCGCGCCGTAATAGCCGGCAGCAGGGGTGTAGGTGACGACATCGCCCGAGATCGAAACCGTACCGTGGGCAGGCCCGACCGCCGTGGCGATGGTGCTGTGCACGCCCACGATCGAACCGGACAGGTCAATCGCGGTGCCAGCGCTGTTGTAGGTGACCGCAACCCCGGTCTTGTCGGTGGCGACCGGCGCTGCCGGGGTGGCCACGATCACGGTGACAGTGGCGGTGTTGGAAGTGCCCCCCAGCCCGGTAGCGTTGTAGGTGAAGCTGTCCGCGCCATAATAACCTGCGGCGGGGACATAGGTGACGACATCGCCGGAAACGCTGGTTGTGCCGTGTGCAGGAGCAGTTGCGACAGCCACGCTGGAATGAACCCCGCTGATTGCTGAGGACAGGTCAATCGGATGCCCGGTGCTGCCGTAAGCCACAACGACGTTGGAAACCGCGGCGGCAACCGGCGCATCGGGGGCAATGATGACCAGCGAATAGATCTGGTCACCGCTGTAATTTCCGTTGTCGCTGGCGGTGACGGTGAAATAGGCCACCCCCATGCTCAACGGCGTTCCGGAAATCACCCCGCTGGGAGACAGGGTCAGCCCTTCCGGCAACCCGCCGCTGGTAACGGCGTAGGAATAAGGACCAATACCGCCGCTGGCCGTCAGCGTCTGGCTGTATGCAGCAGCCATCTTGCCCGAAGGCAACGTGGTGGGCGCGACGGTGATCGTCGGCACGCCGATGTTGATGGTATAGGTTCGCGTGACGGTGAACGGCCCGGTGCCACCACTGCTATCCGTGGCGGTTATGCTGAACTGGAACGGTCCGGCAGTGGTGGGGGTACCGGAAAGGACGCCATTGCTTCCGAGCGAAAGGCCGGCCGGGAGCACGCCTGAAGTCACCGCGAAAGAGTAAGTCTCGATGCCGCCGGACACGGTGAACGCCTGCGAATAAGGCACGCCGACGACGGGGGTCGCGAGGGTGCCAGGTGTCAGGACGAGCGAAGGTGCGGCGACAGACAGCGTATAAGCCCGCGATCCGGCATAGGGCGCGCCAGCACCGCCGGTGCTGTCCGTGGCAGTGATGGTGAAATTGTATGCGCCACCGGCCGTGGGCACGCCACTGATGATCCCGGTGCTGTTATTCAGGCTCAGGCCTGCGGGGAATGCCCCCGCAGTCACGGCATAACTGTAAGGTGCCGTCCCGCCCGATGCGACAATCGTGGTGCTGTAGCCTGCGCCAACTGTGGCGGTTGGCATGGAGGCCGGGGCGATCGTGATAGTCGGAGCGCGGACAGTCAGCGTGTAGCTGTTGTTCGCCACACTCGATCCGGAATCTTGCACCTGCACGGTGAAGGAGAAAGTCCCGGCAGTCGTCGGCGTACCGGAAAGGGTCAGCGTTGCCGTATTGAACGACAAGCCGGCTGGCAGTGTGCCTGCGGTGATTGCGGCGGAATAAGGCGCGGTGCCCTGTCCGGCCACAAATGTCTGGCTGTACGCCGCCCCTGCAGTTGCATCGGGGAGCGCACCGGCTCCAGGCGACAGCACAACCGGGGCGATTGCCGTGAGCAGGGCGGAAGCCGTGCCGCCAGTCAAACTGCCAGGGCCGGAAGCCGTAACCGATCCGCTGGTGAAGACGAAATTGCTCGCAATTTGCGGATTTACAATCACCCTGAGGGTGCAATTTGCGTTACCGGCGATGATCCCGTTGCCCAAATTGAAGGAATTAGGGGTGCTCGCCAATGATGCCGAGCAGCCGATCACCGTCGCACTGATGAAGGTCAACCCCGAAGGCAGGATGCCGGACAGCGAAACGCCGGTAATCGGAACCGAATTGGGGTTGGACAGGGTGATGTTCAGGGCAACGGTATTGCCAACCAGCACCGGGGAATTGGCAAAGGCCGCTGACACTGTAGGTGCAGACAGGTAGCTGTACTGATCCGCAGCGCTTGTCCCGGACGTGCCGCCCACTGTCGTGACCGCAACGTCAACCGTGCCCGTACCCGCCGGGGAGGTGGCCGTGATCTGCGTGGAACTGTCAACAGTGAAGCTGGCAGGCGTACTACCGAAAGCAACGCCGGTCGCACCAGTGAAGGCCGTACCGGTGATGATTACCGCCACGCCGCCAGAGGTTGGGCCGGCCGAGGGTGATACCGAATTGATCGTGGGCGTCCCGATGTAGGCGAAAGCGCCAACCGCCGTTGCGGACCCGCCAGCCGTGAAGACGGCAACGTCGACCAATCCCGATCCTGCCGGGGCTATGGCGGTGATCTGGCTGTTGTTGTTGACAGTGTAGCTGGCCGCCGTGCCACCGAAACTGACCCCGGTTACACCCGTGAAGTTCGCACCGACGATCGTCACGACTGTGCCGCCGGCCGCCGGGCCGGTGAAAGGCGACAGCGCATTGATCGTTGGCGCGTCATGATAGGAGTAAGCGTTGCTCGCCGTGGCGGTCCCGCCAGCGGTCGTGACGCTGACATTGACCGCTCCGGCGGCAATGCCCTGAGGCGTAACCACCACAACCTGGGTCGGGGTATTGGCGATCGGCGTGGCAGTGTTCGCACCAAAATTGACCACCGTCGCGCCGGACAGGTTGGTGCCATTGATCGTCACCGTCGCGCCACCATAAACTGGCCCGTCGGCGGGTGAAACCGAACTGATCGCCGGGGCGCTGACATAGGTGAACTGGTCTGCCGCGCTCGTCACCGAAGTACCCCCGGCCGCCGTCACGGTAATGTCCACCGTCCCGGTCCCGGCCGGGGCAGTCGCTGTGACCTGCGTGGCGCTGTTCACGGTAAAGCCGGTCGCCGCCGTCGCACCGAACCGCACCACCGTTGCGCCAGTGAAATTGGTTCCCGTAATCGTCACGGTAGCGCCGCCGGCCGTCGCCCCTGATGATGGGGAGATACTAGTCACCGCGGGCTGCGCCACATAGGTAAACCGGTCCCCCGCACCGGTGGCGGACGTACTACCCGCCGTTGTCACGGTGATGTCCACCGTCCCGGTCCCGGCCGGGGCAGTCGCCGTGACCTGCGTGGCGCTGTTCACGGTGAAGCCGGTCGCCGCCGTCGCACCAAACTGCACCGCAGTTGCGCCGGTAAAATTGGTGCCGGTAATCGTCACGCTCGTGCCGCCGGAAGTCGGCCCTGATGACGGGGAGATACTGGTCACAGCAGGCTGCGCCACATAGGTAAACTGATCTGCCGCACTGGTGGCGGACGTACTAACCGCCGTTGTCACGGTGATGTCCACCGTCCCGCTCCCGGCCGGGGCAGTCGCCGTGATTTGCGTGGCGCTGTTCACGGTGAAGCCGGTCGCCGCCGTCGCACCGAACCGCACCGCAGTTGCGCCGGTAAAATTGGTGCCGGCAATCGTCACGCTTGTGCCGCCGGAACCAGGGCCGAACGTTGGCGAAATAGAGGTGACTGTCGGCGCCGGCCCCGGTGTTGTTACCGCCGCATCGACCGTTTGGGCCCAGCCTCCCACAGTCGAATACAGGATGGAGGAAACAACCGTGTACCCGTTCGACAGGTTCAGTTTGAAGCGGCAAGTGAACGGGAAGGGTGAAAAAGCAAGTCGGAAACTTCCCCCGTTTACTCCGTAGCAAATACCACCTGCACTGTCTTCGATAGTCATCGACGAGATCGACACGCCGCCAGCCACTCTGAAAGCAGGTGTTGAATCGTCATAGGTTACGGAAAACGTTCCCCCGCTATTCGACAAGCATTGCGAACTGGAAATGGAGAAGGTTGGCGAAAATTGCTGCGATAAGTCGGTCGAATTTGCCGTCGGGCAGTTGAATGTCGCCGCCTGCGCATCATCTGCGGGCACGAGAAAAACCATGAAAGCGCCGAGGACGAGCAGCAGGCGCAGAAGCATTTTCATAGGGAATTTCCGTTCATGGCGGATAAGGTGCGGGCGCACGAATTTGCCGAACGGATAGCGGGTTTGGCGCATGGCCAATAATCGGGGCCGATACCTACCACGATCTGTACTTGCCCGCTGCTGTGGCCGTCGATCGGGTTGTGGCAGGAAAGGTGGTGGACCCGTCGGGGCTCGAACCCGAGACCTACAGATTAAAAGTCCGTTGCTCTACCAACTGAGCTACGGGTCCAGCCACATGCGCGAAGCGGCGGGCCGCTTGCGAGGCGCTCACCTAGGCAGGGGGGTGCGGCGGGTCAAGCGGCTGTGTAGCTGGCGCAGCGTCAATCCACTGACCGGATCACGCCAGCGCGGGGCGATCGCCAGTGCCGGGGCCAGCACGAAGCCGCGTTCGCGGAACAGCCGGTGCGGCACGACCAGATCGGGCGCCGCATAGGCGCCGCCGCTCCACAGCACGATATCGAGATCAAGCACGCGCGACGACCACCGCTGGCCGCGTGCGGTGCGGCCGAACCGGCGCTCTATCCGCTTCAGCGCGTCCAGCAGCTGCGGCGGCTCCAGCGTGCTTTCCAGCAGCAGCGCACCATTGGCATATTGCCGCAAAGAAGGGCCGATCGGCGCGCTGGTCAACGTGGGAGCAACGGCAGTGATCGTCCCCGCCGCATCGCCCAAGGCCTTCACCGCCGCCGCCAGCACACGGCGTGGATCGCCGTGCCGGGGGTGGCGCCGGTTGGAACCGGTGGCAACGAGATAGGTGTAGGTCAGATATCCTCGGCGATGCGACCATAGAGCTGCGGGCGGCGATCGCGGAAGAAGCCCCAGCTGGCCCGGTGCCGCGCGGCGGCGGTCAGATCCAGCGTGGCGACCAGCGCACCGGTTTCACCCGCGCCGTATTCCGCCAGATAATCGCCCCATTCGTTGGCGATGAAGCTGTTGCCGTAGAAGTGCTGGCCTTCTTCGTCACCGATGCGGTTGGCGGCAATCACGGGCATGCAGTTGGACACCGCATGGCCGATCATGGCGCGGCGCCACATCCGGCTGGTGTCCATGTCCGCATCCTTGGGTTCGGAACCGATGGCGGTGGGGAAGAACAGCAGTTCCGCCCCCTTCAGCGCCAGCACCCGGGCGGTTTCGGGATACCACTGATCCCAGCAGATGCCGATGCCGATCCGCGCGCCGAACACGTCCCACACCTTGAACCCGTCGTTGCCGGGCCGGAAATAGAACTTTTCCTCGTAACCGGGGCCATCGGGAATGTGGCTCTTGCGATAGGTGCCCTGGATTTCGCCATCGGGGCCGATCATCGCCAGCGTGTTGTAATAGTGATGCCCGTCGCGTTCGAAGAAGCTGGTCGGGATCGCGACTTTCAGCGATGCGGCCAGCGCGCGCATCGCCACGACGCTGGGGTGCTGTTCCACCGGCCGCGCCAGCGCGAACAGCGCATCGTCCTCCACCCGGCAGAAATAGGGGCCGCTGAACAGTTCCGGCGGCAGGATCACCTGCGCGCCCTTGGCGGCGGCTTGTTCCACCAATGCGGATACGGCGGCGATATTGGCCTGCTCGTCAGCAGAACCGAGCGCGAGTTGCAGGGCGGCGACGGTGATCTTGGTCATGCCCGCCCCATTATTGCGCGCAGGCGGTCAAGTAAATCGGCTTGAGGCCATGCGGCCCGGCGCAAGTGTAAGCGCCAGTTTCAGTGCCGGTTTCAGTGCGGGGGTCAAGCCCCCTGATTGGCCGCTTCCCCCGGGCGCAGGCCACCACCGTTGCCCACCAACACGGCCAGCTTGTCGAACTGGGCACGCACGGAAGGCGCAATATCGTACAGCGTCTGGCGCGTATCTTCGGACGACTTTTCGCCGAAGATCAGGTGCCGATCCCGCAACCGCTTCTTCACGATGTGGAATCCCGCAGGAGACAGGCGTGAAACCCCCATCAGCAAGCGCGAGGCGGTCGGCCCGTTTTCGTACAGGAAAGCGAGGATTTCCATCTCGACGGTGAAGAGCGGCACGCCAAGCTCGCCCTCCAACCGATCTATCTCGCGGACTACGGTCTTCATCTGCTGGTTCGATCCCCCGGTTAGGGACTGCCTATCCATTTCAAAAAATGAACCATAGATTAAAATTGCCGTATAGTGATTGTGCGTATGATTTTCGTATACAGAGTGGACTTTGTTGCTACGCTCATATCTCGGATTTGTTAGCAGACGATAGTATAATCGATTTATTGACATTACCCATTTCAAATAATTAACTGTCTTTAATATTGTTCATTTATCTCGCAAATATTGGCGCTTTTGCAACCGATATTGAATTGCCACACCTAAACCTACCGGTCAGGCCGCAAAATCGCCCGCCTGACCCGCAGCAGTGCTGTGGGCGCAGCAGGTGGCAATTCGGGCGACGGCCCCCATCTGGGTCACAACGAGGAGACATATGATGGCGATCGAAACGGCAATCGTGGCGGGCGGCTGCTTCTGGTGCACCGAAGCGGTGTTCCGCGACGTGGTGGGCGTGACCGAAGTGGAAAGCGGCTACATCGGCGGGACCGTGGCCGATCCGACCTACAAGCAGGTGTGCAATGGCGATACCGGCCATGCGGAAGCGATCCGCGTCAGCTTTGATCCGGACGTGCTGTCACTGGCCGATCTGTATGACGTGTTCATGGGCACGCATGAACCCGACCAGTTGAACCGGCAGGGCAACGATCGCGGCACGCAGTATCGCAGCGCCATCTTCCCGCTGGACGATGCGCAGCGCGAAGCGGCGAAAGCGGCCATCGCGCTGTGGAACGAAGAGCATCCGGGCCGCAAGGCGGTGACGAAGATCGAAGGGCCGGCGCCGTGGTATCCGGCGGAAGACTACCACCAGGAATACTGGGACGGCGAAGGCCAGCGCAACCCCTACTGCTTGGCGGTCATCCCGCCCAAGCTGATGAAGCTGCGCCAGTCTTATCGCGACAAGATCAAGCTTTAGGCCGCACGCCAGCGGGCGATAAAGAACCCGTCCATCCCGCCCGCTTCGGCCAGCAGGCCGGGATCGGTGCGCAGGTAACCGTCAGTCGTGGGCACAATGCCAGCGGGCAGTTCCGCCGCACCGATCGGATCGGCAGCCAATGTGGCTTGCGCCATCTGTCCTTCGCCTTCTTCCGGCTCCAGCGAACAGACGGCATAGACCAGCTGCCCGCCGGGTTTCAGCCAACCCGCCGCTCGCGCCAGCAACGCCGCCTGCAGTTCAGTCATTTCCGCAACCTGCCTGTCACCGATGCGATGCAGCACGTCGGGATGCCGCCGCGCGGTTCCGGTGGCCGTGCAGGGCGCATCCAGCAGGATCGCATCGAACGGTTCGGCGGGTTTCCATTCCAGCGCGTTGGCGGTGACGATGGTGGCGGCCAGCCCGGTGCGGGCAAGGTTCTGCCGCAACAGTTCCAGCCGCCGCTTGCTGATATCCAGCGCGGTGACCTGCCACCCCGCCGCCGCCAGTTGCAACGTCTTGCCACCGGGCGCGGCGCACATGTCCAGCACCCTGCGCCCTTCGCCAGCCCCCAGCAGCCGCGCGGGCAGCGATGCAGCGAAATCCTGCACCCACCACGCGCCTTCGGCAAATCCGGCGAGGTCTTCCACGGCAGACCCGCGCGCCAGCCGCACATGGCCGGGCGCAAGGCTGATGCCGCCCAGCTTTTCCGCCCATTCCGCCGTCGTAGCAGGATCGCGCAGGGCCAGGTCCAGCGGCGGCGGATTGCCAAGACCGGCAGCGATGGCTTCGGCCCGCGCACCCCAGCGTTCCGCCACATGTTCGGGCAAAGTCGGCGCGGCGGGCAACTGCGGGGCCTGCTTGACCAGAGTGGAAAACACCCCGTGCGCCAGCCGGCGCGGACCACCTGTCAGCAGCGGCAACCCGGTGGCGATCACCGCATGGGGCGGCGTATCCAGCCTCAGCCACTGCGCCAGCATGATCCGCAACACCGTGCGCACCTTGGCATCATCAGCCAACCGCTGCCGCGTGGCGCTGTCGATCAGGCCATCCAGATCGACCAGCCAGCGCAACACTTCGCCGGCAATGGCGCGGGCAAAGGCGCCATCCGAACTGGTGACCAGACCGGCCGTGGCGGCCGCCGCCGACTGATCCAGCGTTTCACCCCGGCGCAGCACCGCATCGAGCAGACGCATCGCCGCACGGCGGGCGGCAAGGCCCTGGATTTCACTGGGCTGCGGATTCGACTTCGGTGTGTTCATCGCCTGCGCCCTAGAGGTGATTGCACTCGCGCGCCACCCGCCCCATGTTACGCCGATGACGAAGCGAGCAACCCGGCGCCCCGAAGGCTTCACCAAACCCGCGCACTGGAGCAACGCACCAGCGCCGCAACCTGCGCCAGCACAGGCACCTGCCGAGCCAGCCGATACCGACGAAGAACTCAGCCCGACCCGTTATGGTGATTGGGTGAAAAACGGCATCGCCATCGATTTCTGACGCGCTCCGCACGCTTTAGCGGGTCAACAAGCATTAACCATTCCATGCCAGAAGCGGGGCATGGTCCATGCTTCGAAAGCCGCGCCGTCCGTCGCTCGTCTAAGTGATTGGGCTCAGGGCCGCAGCGTCTTCGATGCGCGTTCGGCGCCAGTCTATCTGTGCATCGCGCTGCTGGCATCGGCAGCGGGCTGCATGGCACTGCTGCTGGGCTATCGCTGGGATGGCGGCTTTACAGGCGGGCTGTCGATGGCGCTGGGCCTGTTCATCGCCATGGCTTTCGCGGCCCGCTGGATCGGGTTCGGCAATCTGGCCGGGGCGACCGAAAGCTGCCTGCTGCTGTTGGCGATATCGACGCTGGCTTCCATCGGCGCATTCGTGGCCGCAGGACTTTCGCTGCCGCTGGTCGATACCCGGCTGGCGGCGATCGACAGTGCCGCATTCGGGTTCGAACACGCCACGGCCGTGCGGCTGATGCACGATTGGCCGGGTTTCCACTTCGCCTGCATCCAGATCTACAACACGCTCAGCATCCAGCCGTTTCTGCTGTTGCCGGTGCTGTTCCTGTGCCGCAAGGATCACGCGGCGTGGCGGTTCCTGCTGGCATGGAGCCTGACCCTGATAGCCTGCGTGGCCGTTTCCCCATTCATGCCGGCCCATGGCGGGCCGCCTTATGCACTGAACTGGCAGGACGTGTTCGACGGCGCGCGAGATGGCACCCGGCGCGTCATCGACGGCACGGTGTTGACCGGCATCATCACCTTTCCCAGCTTCCACGCCGCGGGTGCGGTGCTGCTGGGCTGGGGCGCGTGGTGCATCGGGCCGGTGCGCTGGCCCATGCTGGCCCTGAACGCGGCGGTGATCGTGACCGCGGTCATGGTCGGCGGGCATTACATCATTGATCTGGTGGCAGGCGGGCTGGTGGCCGGGCTGGCGATCCTTGCCGCGGCAAAGGTTCATCGCCAGTAGCCGGCCAATCCAGCGGATCAGATCCAGCCGGACAGTTCGCGCCGCACCAGTGCCTCCAGCATCGCCATGCCTTCAGCACCGGCGTTGAGGCATGACAGCGTGGCGAACTGTTCGCCGCCCGCTTCCAGAAACTGTTCCTTGCCGCGGATCGCCAGTTCTTCCAGCGTTTCGAGGCAGTCGGCGGAAAAGCCCGGCGCCGCGATGACGAGGCGGCGGGTGCCCTTGGCGCCTTCTTCCGCCAGCACGGTATCCGTCGCCGGTTCCAGCCACTTGGCGCTGCCGAAACGGGACTGGAACGTGGTGACCACCCGCAGGCCCGGGCGGGCCAGCGCTGCTTCCAGCAGGCGCGCCGTCTTGCGGCACTGGCAGTGATAGGGATCGCCCAGATGCAAGGTGCGCTGCGGCATGCCGTGGAAACTCAGCAGCAGCACTTCGGGCTGAAAGGCCAGCGCATCCAGCTGAGCGCCCATATCTTTCGCCAGTGCGGCGATATGCACCGGATCGTCATGATACGGCGGCAGGGTCCGCAGGCTGGGTTGCCAGCGCATCTTGCCCAGCGTTTCGGCGGCCTTGTCCACCACGGTTGCCGTGGTCGCGCCGCAATACTGCGGATAAAGCGGGGCGAGCAGGATGCGCTCGCAACCCGCCGCCATCATCGCCTGCAGGCGCGCCGGGATCGACGGATTGCCATACCGCATGGCCCAGTCCACCTGCACGCCGTCGCCCAGCCGCGCCTGCAACTGTTCCGCCTGTTCCGCAGTAATCGCGGCCAATGGCGATCCCTTGTCCGTCCACACCTGCTGATAGGCGTGGGCGCTTTTCTTCGGGCGCACGTTCAGGATGATGCCGCGCAGGATCGGCTGCCACGCGATGGCGGGGATTTCCACCACGCGCCGATCGGACAGGAATTCCGCCAGATAACGTTTCACCGATGGCGCGTCAGGCGCATCGGGCGTGCCAAGGTTGACCAGAAGAACGCCGATGCCGCCGGTTTTTACCGGGGCGTGATCAGCCGGAAGTGCCTGTTTTTGCCATGTCATAGGCCGCCCGATAGCAGCGGCAGGCGGCGCAAGCGAAGCCCTGTTGCGGAAAACAGTGCATTGGCAATGGCCGGAGCCACCGGAGCCACGGCCAGTTCACCCGGATCGAACGGCGCGGCGTTGCTGGCAATGATCTGGACATGCACTTCGGGACTATCCGCCAAAGTCGGCATGCCCAGTGCCGCCAGCCGCCCCTGCACCGGCAGCCCGCGTTCGTATTCCACGCCCGAGCCCAGCGCCAGACCGACGCCATACAGCAGCCCACCTTCGATTTGCTGCAAGGCGATGTCACGATTGACCACGCGCCCCACGTCCACCGCCGCGGTCAGTTTCTGCACCCGCACGCCGCCCTCACCCGCCGCAGCGGTTGCTATCACCGCGATATAACCGCTCGCGCCGGTGCCTTCCGGCCCCATGTCGATGCGGTGGCAGGCCAGCCCCTGTGCGCTGCCGCTGGCGCCGCCGCCCCATTCCGCCGCCCGCGCGGCGCGTTGCAGGCAGGCGACCATGCGCGGATCATGCCCGAGCATGGCGATGCGATAGGACAGCGGTTCCTGCCCGAATGCCTGCGCCACTTCATCCAGAAAACTTTCCAGCATGAAGCAGGTATAGCCATGGGCATTGCCCCGCAGCCGTCCCGTGGGCAGGCCCACGTCCACCGGCGCATGATCCAGCGCCACGTGGGGAATGGCATAGAACGGCATCATCCCCGCCAGCGCCATGGGATCGGCCGTGCCGGTGCTGTCATCGATGGCGGACCATGTGGTCTGGTTGCCGAACAGCCGGCGGCCGAATTCCTGCGCCGAAGGCGGCATGGCCAGCCGCGCGCGGAACGTATCGATATAGCCTTGCGCACCAAGGCGCGCGCTCAGCACGGCGGCAACCGGCGGGCGCGGGCGCAGCATCAGCTGTTCCTGCCAGCGCGACCAGACCAGTTGCACCGG